>NZ_AP024718.1:2052654-2421873 GCF_030294985.1 Methylomarinovum tepidoasis | reverse complement strand
CGCCGGCTCACAGCATTGACATCAATGCCGGGAAGCAGTACCATCCACCGTCTTTTTGTTAATGGTTTCAAACGATTAAAAGGTTGCGGAAATGAAGAGAACCTACCAGCCCAGCAAGATCCATCGCGCCCGCACCCACGGTTTCCGGGCCAGGATGCGTACCAAGAACGGCCGTAAGGTGATCAATGCCCGCCGCGCCAAGGGCCGTGCCCGTCTGACGCCCTGACACGCGGTTGACGGCGGAATTCGGCTTCCCGAAAGCCTTCCGGTTGCTGGATGCCGCCGAGTTCGAGGCGGTATTCGCCCGGGCGCAGGTTTCTTCGGACCGGTATTTTACGGTACTGATGCGCGCTAACGACAAAGGTCATGCGCGTCTGGGGCTGGCCATCGCCAAGCGCAAGATTCGCAAGGCGACGGCCCGCAACCGCCTCAAGCGCATCATCCGGGAAAGCTTCCGTCTCAATCGCCCTCGTCTGCCGGCGGCCGATTTCGTCGTCCTGGCCAAGCCGGCGGCGACAACCGCAGAGCGTGACGTCTTATGGAAATCCTTGGCACGACACTGGCAGCGTTTGAGCGCGGCAGCCGCCGCGGCCTGATCGCGGCGATCCGTGCCTACCGTTTCTTCCTCAGCCCCTGGTTGGGCAACCAGTGCCGCTTCTATCCCACCTGTTCCCAGTACGCCCTCACCGCCATCGAACGTTTCGGAACCCTCCGTGGCACCTGGCTGACGGTGCGGCGCCTGTTGCGCTGTCATCCCTGGCATCCTGGCGGGCTGGATCCTGTCCCAGAGCAATTCGGAAAACAAAAACATGGATAACATACGATTTTTCCTCTTCGTCCTCTTCGTGATGTTGGGCTACATGCTGTGGGCCGCCTGGCAGCAGGATTACGGACCCAAACCACCCCAGCCCCAGGCCACGGCCGAGGCGCCGGCGGCTGGCGCATCCACAGTCGCGCCGGCCACCGCGCCACCGACTGCAACCCCAGCCACCGCGCCTGCCGGCCAGGGCAAAGTGGTGGTGCGCACGGATGTGATCCGGGCTGAAATCGGCCTTGTCGGGGGAGACATCCAGCTGGTCGATCTGCTCAAGTATCCGGTTTCCAAGGACAAGCCCAACGTGCCGGTGCGGCTGCTGAGCCCGGAACCGGCCAGACTGTTCGTGACCCAGACCGGCTTTCTCGGGGATGAGCGCATCGCCCCCAAGCACAACGTGCCCTGGCAGGCCCAGGCCACGGAATACGTCATGGAAGGCCGGCAGGCGCTGAAGGTACCGCTGGTCTGGCGGGGGGATGGGGTCGAGATCGTCAAGACCTTCACCTTCACCCCGGGCAGCTACGAAGTCAGGGTGGACTACCAGGTGCGAAACACCGGCGCCGTGCCCTGGACCGCCCGCCATTACGGCCAGCTCAAGCGCAAGCGGCCGGAAAAGAACGGAGGCAGCGCCTTCATCCGCACCTTCACCGGCGTGGCCTGTCGCACCGCCGACGACCCTTACGAGAAAATCGACTTCAGCGACATCGCCGATCTTCCCCGCGACTGGGAAACCGAAGGCGGCTGGTGCGCCATGGTGCAGCATTACTTCCTCGCCGCCTGGCTGCCGCCCCGGGATCAGATCAACCATTTCTACACCAAGGCGCTGCCGGAAGAGGTCTATCTGGTGGGCTCCTACTCGCCGGAATACCGGGTCAATCCGGGAGAAAGCCGCCAGCTCGGGGCGCGTTTCTACATCGGCCCCAAACTGCAGGACGTGCTGGAAACCGTGGCGCCGGGGTTGGAGCTGACCGTCGATTACGGCATCTTCACCTTCATCGCCGAGCCGATCTTCTGGCTGCTGTCCTGGTTCCACAAGTTCTTCGGCAACTGGGGCTGGGCCATCATCGCCACCACCTTCGTCATCAAGGCCATCTTCTTCCCGTTGTCGGCGGCCAGCTACAAGTCGATGGCGAAGATGCGCAAGCTGCAGCCGAAGATGCAGCTGCTGAAGGAGCGTTTCGGCGAAGACAAGCAAAAGTTCCAGCAGGCCCTGATGCAGCTCTACCGCGAGGAGAAGGTCAATCCGCTCGGCGGCTGTCTGCCGATCCTGGTGCAGATCCCGGTGTTCATCTCCCTCTATTGGGTGCTGGTGGAAAGCGTGGAGCTGCGCCAGGCTGAGTTCGTCCTCTGGCTCAACGACCTGACCTCCAAGGATCCCTATTTCATCCTGCCGGCACTGATGGGATTGACCATGTGGATCCAGCAGAAGCTGAGCCCGCCACCCACCGATCCGGTCCAGGCCCAGGTGATGAAGATGTTCCCGCTCATCTTCACCGTCTTCTTCGCCTTCTTCCCCGCCGGGCTGGTACTGTACTGGGTGGTCAACAACACCCTGTCCATCGTCCAGCAGTGGTGGATCAACAAACAGATCGAGGGCAGCGCCGAGACTTGAAACTGAGCGACGACATCATCGCCGCCCCCGCCACCCCGCCCGGTCGGGGGGCGGTGGCGGTGGTGCGCGCCTCCGGCCCGAATCTGGCCGGGCTGGCGCGGCGGCTGACCGGGCGGACGTTACAGCCGCGCCAGGCCCATTACGTGCCCTTCCGTGACGACACCGGCCAGACCATCGACCGTGGTCTGGCGCTGTTCTTTCCCGCTCCCCGTTCCTACACCGGCGAGGATCTATTGGAGCTGCACTGCCACGGCAGTCCCGCCATCGTCGAAGCCCTGTTGCAGCGCCTGTTCCAGCTCGGCGCCCGTCCGGCCGAACCGGGCGAATTCACCCGCCGCGCCTTTCTCAACGGCAAGCTCGATTTGGCCCAGGCCGAGGCCGTCGCCGCCTTGATCGAAAGCAGCAGCGCGCAGGCGGTGCGGGCGGCGCAGCGGTCGCTGGAAGGGGAATTCTCCCGCCAGACCCGCGCCCTGACCGAATCCCTTACCTGTCTGCGCATCCAGGTCGAGGCCGCCATCGATTTCAGCGACGAGGACATCGACCTGATCGCGGAAGGGGCGGTGCTGGAGGGGCTGCAACACCTTCTGGCCGATCTGGACGCGCTGCGCCGCCGCGCCCATCAGGGCCGGTTGCTGGAGGAGGGCATGACCGTGGTGATCGCCGGTCCCTCCAACGCCGGCAAGTCCAGCCTGCTCAACGCCCTGGCCCGGCGCGAGGCCGCCATCGTCACCCCTATCGCCGGCACCACCCGCGACGTTCTGCGCGAGCGCATCCTCATCGACGGCATGCCGCTGCACGTCATCGACACCGCCGGCCTGCGCCACAGCGACGACCCGGTGGAACGCGAGGGCATCCGCCGCGCCCGGGCGGAGCTGGCGCGAGCCGACCGCATTCTGCTGGTGGGCGAGGGCCGGCCTCCCGCCGTCCAGGACCTGCCCGGACTGCCGGCGGACATCCCCGTCACCCGTATCGTCAACAAGATCGACCTTAGCGGCCAGCCGCCCCGGATCGAAGGGGACACCGTATGGCTGTCCGCCAAAACCGGCGCCGGTCTGGATTTGCTGCGCCGCCATCTCAAGGCGTGCATGGGATTCGAAGCCGAAGCCGAGGACGCTCTGGCCGCCCGCCGCCGTCATCTGGAAGCGCTGGCGCGGGCGAAAGCCCATCTGGCGCAGGCGCTGTCCGAGCTCGAGGCAGGGCAGATGCTGGACCTGGCCGCCGAGAACCTGCGCCTGGCCCAGAACGCGCTGGGGGAGATCACCGGTGAGGTGACTTCCGACGACCTGCTCGGCCGCATCTTCGCCGAATTCTGCATCGGCAAATAGATTCGGCCGGTTTGCCCGGTCCAGACAGGATGGATTCAGCATGCGTGTCGCATCCTATGGCCATCGCCAACGCGCAACGGAGGGTGAAATCATGAAAGCGATCCGCATCGTCATTTTGGGAACCGTCATGGCGCTGGCCGGCTGCGCATCCTATCCGGGCGGCTATGGTTACGCTGCCGCTCCCGGTTATGGCTATTCCTCGTCGGCCTACGGGCAGCCCTATCCTTATCGGGGTTACCGCGTCAGTCCGCAGGTCTATCAGGGCGCCGCCGTCGGGGCGGCCGTGGGTGCCGGCGCCGGCGCCCTCATCGACAAACACAACCGCTGGCGCGGCGCGGTGATCGGCGCCGGCCTGGGTAGCCTGCTGGGAGGCGGCTTGGCAGGCGTGCAGCAGCCGGCGCGGTGAGGGGGGCTAGGGTGGAACGGTTTTATCCCCGCATGCGCGGGGAACGCGATGACGGCCTGCATTCTGCGCGGGTTGTAGTCGTTTTATCCCCGCATGCGCGGGGAACGCTGAAGCCCTGGCGGCAGCAGTATTTGTCGTTGCGGTTCATCCCCGCATGCGCGGGGAACGCTCACACACTTCCACCCGGTACAGACCGAGTTCCGGTTCATCCCCGCATGCGCGGGGAACGCCGCCTGGCGCTTTCCAGTAGTTGTTTGAACGTCGGTTCATCCCCGCATGCGCGGGGAACGCTACCGGCTTGGAGCGCGACTGTCCGCAACGCTCGGTTCATCCCCGCATGCGCGGGGAACGCCCGCCCTTCGGCGTCGGTGGTGATTTCGATGCCGGTTCATCCCCGCATGCGCGGGGAACGCGTCGAATTCCGGCCCAGGGTGATCGCCACCAACGGTTCATCCCCGCATGCGCGGGGAACGCGATGCGCCCGTTGAATCCGAGTCAGCCAAAGCCGGTTCATCCCCGCATGCGCGGGGAACGCTTCATCGAAACCTGCCCGTGATTCGCCGGGTCCGGTTCATCCCCGCATGCGCGGGGAACGCGAAAGGACGGTTGGTATCGAACACCCGCTTGTCGGTTCATCCCCGCATGCGCGGGGAACGCCGCGGACGGATCGATGGGGGCGCGGCCGCCTTCGGTTCATCCCCGCATGCGCGGGGAACGCCCGGCAAGAACCCGACAAGCGAAAATGGCGATCGGTTCATCCCCGCATGCGCGGGGAACGCGGTGACGACGGTGAGATGCCGCCCCAGCAGCCCGGTTCATCCCCGCATGCGCGGGGAACGCGCACGACATCCTCATGACGCAGGATGCGGGCCTGGTTCATCCCCGCATGCGCGGGGAACGCGTTTCTCTATTCCGGCGGGATTTTCCTCCCGCCGGTTCATCCCCGCATGCGCGGGGAACGCAGCAATCCGTCCACACCGTCGAGCTGCCCCCACGGTTCATCCCCGCATGCGCGGGGAACGCCATGTGACGATTCCCACATGCTGCGGAAAGGCCGGTTCATCCCCGCATGCGCGGGGAACGCTTCTGGTGTGTTGGGGCAATTTTGATGATGGTCGGTTCATCCCCGCATGCGCGGGGAACGCGCCGCTTGGTTGGTCGTCAGCTTCTCTGCCAGCGGTTCATCCCCGCATGCGCGGGGAACGCATTGGCGGAAGCGACACGCGGAATGATAAAGGCGGTTCATCCCCGCATGCGCGGGGAACGCCCAAGCTCCTTCTTCTTGCGGAGCCAGATCGCCGGTTCATCCCCGCATGCGCGGGGAACGCGTTGCCATCCCTGGCGGATATGAGCGGCTGCGCGGTTCATCCCCGCATGCGCGGGGAACGCTGTAACGCCTCGGCTAGAGCCGGGTGGTCCCACGGTTCATCCCCGCATGCGCGGGGAACGCGTCTGCTCGAACCACCATATCCACGTTATTGGCGGTTCATCCCCGCATGCGCGGGGAACGCGTTAATTTTGTGGGCTTCGTCGACAATCAGTATGGTTCATCCCCGCATGCGCGGGGAACGCCAGCTCTTGCTGTTGTTCGTACAACTCTAGAACGGTTCATCCCCGCATGCGCGGGGAACGCCTCAGGCATTGATCAGGCTCCAGCTTCCTAGTCGGTTCATCCCCGCATGCGCGGGGAACGCACCGCCTGGCCGCCGCTGAAGAACCGCAGCGCCGGTTCATCCCCGCATGCGCGGGGAACGCCGGGTTTGAGTCCGTTTCTGCCGCTTCGACCGCGGTTCATCCCCGCATGCGCGGGGAACGCGTTTAGGCGCCCAGAAGGACAACCGACACGATCGGTTCATCCCCGCATGCGCGGGGAACGCTCCTCTGGCCCTGGGAACACCAGCGCATCGGCCGGTTCATCCCCGCATGCGCGGGGAACGCGAGCACGGCCCAGCCGTCAGGGCCGACGCAGGCGGTTCATCCCCGCATGCGCGGGGAACGCCCGCCAAGCGCCTGGGCGGCCCGGTGCTGGTACGGTTCATCCCCGCATGCGCGGGGAACGCTTAACTATTTAAGGCGATAATTTGTCCGATAACGGTTCATCCCCGCATGCGCAGGGAACGCCGTTTTTTGAAAAATGTACAAAAAGAGGTTGACGGTTCATCCCCGCATGCGCGGGGAACGCGACCCTGGCATCGACGAATGAAAAGAGGGCGGTCGGTTCATCCCCGCATGCGCGGGGAACGCACGTTCGAGGGCATGGAAGGGGAAAGACGCGCCGGTTCATCCCCGCATGCGCGGGGAACGCTGCCGTCCGTCGCGGATCGAAGTATCTGAAGACGGTTCATCCCCGCATGCGCGGGGAACGCCTCGTGACCTGTTTCGATTTCAAGCTGAGTTGCGGTTCATCCCCGCATGCGCGGGGAACGCGCAACGTCGAAGGGGACGCCGGCGCACCAGACCGGTTCATCCCCGCATGCGCGGGGAACGCAACAATAGCACCGTTCCAGTTCCGCCCACAGTCGGTTCATCCCCGCATGCGCGGGGAACGCTGGGCCGATCCTGCCAACGATAACTGGTGGTTCGGTTCATCCCCGCATGCGCGGGGAACGCGTCGGAGCTGATGACGGTTCGCGTGCATGGCCGGTTCATCCCCGCATGCGCGGGGAACGCCAGAATTTGCTTGACGTTTTGACTGGCTTGTCCGGTTCATCCCCGCATGCGCGGGGAACGCCATGCCCCCCTGCGGCCTCAGAATAATGGAGTCGGTTCATCCCCGCATGCGCGGGGAACGCGCGGTCTCCTCGTCCAGCGTCCATCCGGCCGCCGGTTCATCCCCGCATGCGCGGGGAACGCTTCAATTCCCGGATCTTCTGCGCCGCCTCGTCCGGTTCATCCCCGCATGCGCGGGGAACGCTTCCTGCTCGACGCCTACAGCGGCCAGGGCGGCGGTTCATCCCCGCATGCGCGGGGAACGCATGACGTTCTGGGACGCGCCGGGTATTTCAGCTCGGTTCATCCCCGCATGCGCGGGGAACGCGCCGGCACGCTGGCTTAAAATGCCCAATTGAACGGTTCATCCCCGCATGCGCGGGGAACGCACCATTGAAGTCTGCGATGTTGATGATGGTCGCGGTTCATCCCCGCATGCGCGGGGAACGCGCCACCCCCAGTTCCGACAATTTGGGCGTGGTCGGTTCATCCCCGCATGCGCGGGGAACGCGCGCTCTTCACCTTCGACGTTCCACCGCCGCCCGGTTCATCCCCGCATGCGCGGGGAACGCTGCTCCAGCTGGCCGGTTCTGGGCGTGAACGCCGGTTCATCCCCGCATGCGCGGGGAACGCTGGAGGGGTCGTTTTCCTCGTTCTTCGTGAATCGGTTCATCCCCGCATGCGCGGGGAACGCTTTTCTCCGCCAGGCGCCGCCATTCCGGGTCACGGTTCATCCCCGCATGCGCGGGGAACGCCTGAAGTTCGGTGATCTATCCCCGGCCCATAACGGTTCATCCCCGCATGCGCGGGGAACGCATGATAGCGCTTGCCCGGCGCTTCCTGGAACACGGTTCATCCCCGCATGCGCGGGGAACGCGCCGCCAGGGTGGCGTTGGTCAGCACCACCAGCGGTTCATCCCCGCATGCGCGGGGAACGCCCGCCCGCCGATGACAGGCTGGGCCCTGAGCGCGGTTCATCCCCGCATGCGCGGGGAACGCAGCCCTGGGATTTCCCATAGCAACCGCAGCAGCCGGTTCATCCCCGCATGCGCGGGGAACGCTTGAAAATTTTTGGCTGCCCCGTCTGTATCGTCTGGTTCATCCCCGCATGCGCGGGGAACGCTTCTGGTACAGCACACACTGAAGCGCCGTTGCCGGTTCATCCCCGCATGCGCGGGGAACGCGGTTGGTGAACGTGGGGGGAAAAAGTTCTGTGCGGTTCATCCCCGCATGCGCGGGGAACGCTCCGAATTCAGCCCGGCAGGTCGGGCTGGTCACGGTTCATCCCCGCATGCGCGGGGAACGCCCACCGGTTTGCGGCGGGGCCGTGCGGGGAGCCGGTTCATCCCCGCATGCGCGGGGAACGCTCCGAATTCAGCCCGGCAGGTCGGGCTGGTCACGGTTCATCCCCGCATGCGCGGGGAACGCGCTGGACGAGATTCTGCTGGACGAGGCGTTGTCGGTTCATCCCCGCATGCGCGGGGAACGCACTTCCATCAACCTTCTGAATTGCAACAGATTTTGGCAGCTTGGAAATCGTACCGGCACAATGGGACAAAGAACATTTCTGTAACCATTTGATTTTTATGAAAAGCTATTTGTTCCGAATTGTCAAAGAGCACGTTTACCAGCCCTCCTTCTCTCCCTCGTCCGGTTCCGGTAGGAAGGATACCAATTTCAGGCCGTCCAGTTCGATGGGAATGCGGCGGTTCTTGCCGAGAGTGAGAAAGTCGAAACCGGATTCCGTATTGGTGCTCCAGACCATCACCGCGTTGCCGTCCTCGATCCCGGCTTCGATCTGCTGCCACAGCATCTCCCGCACCCGCCGGGAGAGATTGCCGACATAGACACCGGCGCGCACCTCCACCAGCCACACTGCAAGGCGTCCGCGCAGGCGGGGAGGGGCGTTTTCAACCACGATGACCAGCATCGCCCAGTTTCTCCTTTTCCGGAATGGCGGGAGGAACCGCCTCCTTCGGCGGCTTCGGCGGCTCCAGGCCGCCGGCGGCCAGCACCTGCTCGATGGTGGGGATGATGCGCTTGAGGATCTTTTTCTGCCGGAACAGGTCGCGGCAGGCCAGACGCACTTCCCGCTCCGGCTCCCGGGGCTTTTTGGCAGCGATGCGGAAAGCCAGGGGAACGACGGTGTCGAATTTGAACAGGTCGGCGATGTCATAGACGAAGGAGAGCGGTTTGCCCGTATGGATGAATCCTACCGCCGGGGCGTAGCCGGCCGCCAGCACCGCCGCCTCGGTGATGCCGTAAAGGCAGGCGGTGGCCGAGGAAACGCAGCGGTTGGGCAAATCGCTGGCGTCCCAGACTTCGGGATCGTAGTCGCGGCGGCGCCATCTGACCCCGTACTGTTTGGCCAGCAGCTGGTACATTTTCCGCACCCGGGCGCCCTCGATGCCGCGCAACTGCTCGACGCTGCGTTTCTCCGGCGGTTTTTTGCCGAAGCGCAGTTCGTACATCTTGCGCACCACCTTGAGGCGGGCCTTGTCGTCCAGGGCCAACTGGGCCTGATACAGCAGGCGGTCGGCGCGGGCGCCGCCGGGCTGGCCGGATGCATACAGGCGCACGCCCGCCTCGCCCACCCAGACCAGCAGGGTGCCGACCCGGGATGCCAGGGCCGCGGCCCGGTGGGACACCCGGGTGCCTGGTTCCAGCATGATGCAGGCGATGGATCCGAGCGGAATCTGGGTGCGGACGCCGTTCTTGTCCACCACCACGAAGGCGCCATCGATGACGTCGATCTCCCCTTTTTCGATGAAGATCATCGACACCCGTTCTTTCATGGCGATGGGTTTGAGTGGTGGCAGCATCACACCCTCCTGACCAGCAGCAGCCCGCAGCCGAAGGCCTTGGCCGGGCCGATGCCCTGAAACAACGCCTTGCGAAAAAGTTCCGGATCGGTGACGGTCATAAGGCCGGTAAAATCCAGGGTGCTGAAGTGGATGGCACGGCCGGCCCGGCGGGTGCGATGCTGGCGATAGCCGTCCATCCGGACGGTCCTGGAGTCGGTGTGGAAGCCGTGGCGTTCCCCCTGGCCGCTTAGCCATTCCAGGCCGGCCTGTTGGATCAGCTCCGGCAATGGGGGGCGTTCGTCAGGCGGCAGGGTCTTCCAGCCGGTTCGTTTCTTTTGGTCCATGACGATGTCGTGGCGTTCGCGGCCCCGGCGCACCACCGGATTGGCCCGCAGCAGGAAGGCCAGCTTCTGCCCGGCCTGCAGTGTCGGTGCGAAGGGTTTGGGCGGGTCGATGCGCCACAGCCCTAAGGGGTTGACCGGCGGCCGCCTGGAAAGGATGAAATAGCGGGGACGGCCCAGGTGGACGTCGCGGCGGTAGAGGAAATCGCGCCTGGCGTCAGGGGCAGGATCGAACAGGCGCCAGAGCATCTGGTGTTCTCGGTAGGCGTCGCCCAGTTGCTGGACGATGGCCCTGAGGTCGGGATGGTCGAGGAGGGTGAGCCGGGTCAGGTACATGATCGTCTCCTGTCAGGCCATGGCGTGGTGCTCGTCGCGGGTGGCGAACTGCCAGCGGCGGCGGCTGCCGGGCCGGTCGCGGCGGGGGACCACCCAGAGCTTTTCCTGAGGGGAAAACCCGCTTGCCAGTCCATCGGGCAGGGGTTCCTCCCAGAAATAGCGGTGTCTTTCAGGCCGCTTCAGCCGGCCAAGCCGGTCATCCAGGGCATAGCCGGCGAAGGCGTCCTTGAGTGTGTTGCTTTCGATGAGTTCCGGCCTGAGGGGCAGCGCCGGCGGGCAGGACTTGCGGCCGAGATAGAGGGTAAAGCGCGGGCGGCGCAACGCTTCAGCCAGGTCCGGCAACGGATACGGGGCCGAGGCGGTGGCCCACAGGGCGCAGGTCCAGGCGGCCTCGACCCGGTAGTCGCGCTGGGACAGAATGGTGTAGAGGTCGTCCACCGCCAGTTCCTCGGCGCGGGTGGTGAAAGTCCTCCCGCGCCGGGCGGGGGGCACCTGGGTGGTGTGATAATCGCGCAACAGCTCCCCCTCGGCATCGACTCGCACCGCCAGGCCGTAGCCGCCAGCCAGGGCGGCCAGTTTCTCCTCCTGGTCGCGGCTCAGTCCCAGGGCGGCGCCCAGGAGCCCGGTGACCTGGGATTTGCCCGGATGGGTGGCGGAGGGGCGGTGTTCTCCCACCGCCGGTTCCCCCCAGCTCGCCAGCGGGCCGTAGAGCTGAAACAGCAGCAGCTCAGCCATCGGCAAGCCCCCCTTTGGCGTAGGCGAGGATGTCGGCAAGGCTGCCCCGGCCGGTCAGGGTATTCATGGCGACGGCGTTGGGATCGCCGTCTCCGTAGGCGCGGTCGAGCCTTTCTCGTTCATCTTCCAAGGCCTTGATGGCGTTGGCCAGTAGTCCCTCCCTGCCGGCCTCCACCGGCTTGAGGAAGGCGACGGCGAGGCTTCTCGGCTGGGCGTCCCCCTTTTCACACAGGACGTAGCTGGCCCGGGCGCGGGAGGCGAAACTGTTCTGCTTGCCGGTGGGGGCGACGGTGGCGGTGCTTGCCACCAGCGCCTCGACGGTGCGTTCGGCCAGCTGTGCGTCGCCGCCGAGGTTTTTGAGCAGCAATTCACGGTCGAGGCACAGGTAGAGATAGAACAGCCCGGCGCCGAATTCGGTTTCCCCCATGTGGCCGGCGCCCACATCCTCCTCGCCCTTGTTGAGGTCATCCACGGCAGTGTAGAAGTCGTCCTCCACTGCCACCTTGTGGACGGTGATGGCGTGGGCTACCTGGCAGGCGGCTTCGGTGTTGAAACTGGGGACGTCGGCGAGCATCCGCCCGAACAGGGCGATGTCGGCGGCGCTGTGGCGCTCGCGGAGCAGATTCAGATCTTCCCCGCTCGGTCCTTGTTTGGTTTCGATGAGCTTCTGCACCAGGGCGTCGATGGCGGCCAGTTCCTCAGGGCTGAAATGGGCCAGTTGTCCAATGTGCGTCCATTTCGGATCATAGGGATCGTAGTCACTCTTTTTTTGCTCTTCCTTGCTGGGTGAGTTGAGTTTTCCAAAAACTCCGGCGATTTTCCTGGCCCACTCATGGGCTTTTTGCTTCGGCACGCCGCTAGTGACCAGCCGATTGAAAACCTCTTCCCCCATGCGCTTGGTGCGGGTGCCAAGGTGGCCTGCTAGGCTTTCCTGGAATAGATCAGAGTTGCGCCAGGCGCGCTTGAGACTCTGGGAGGAAATACGCAGTCGTTCGGCCCCGCCCACCAGGGCGGTCTTGGGGCGGCCGAGGTCGTCGCGGTTGAGGTTGGCGGGGGGGTAGGCGGTCAAAAGATGCAGTTGGACGAATCTTTCCATCGTTGTGCTCCTTGTGGATCAGGCAGTTTTCGGCAGTTTGGGGAAATAGGCGAAGGCCCATTGCTTCTGAATGCCCGGCCCCCACCAGAATAGGCTGTCGGCCAGTTCGAAGAGGTTGGCCTGATGGTCCAGCAGGGCCAGAATGCGGATCATGGGGCGGTAGAGTTCATGGCGCGGGGTGCGCAGCAGGCGGCGGAAGCGCAGCTCGGACACAACAGGCCGCTCGCCTTTCGGGCGCGCCATGCGTTCCGGCAGCGGGGTGGCGTCCTCGAGAACGGCGTGGCGGGCATCCGGATTTAGGTGGGCGGCCAGTCCCGCGATGGCCGGGATGCGCCCGATCCAGCCACCGTGCTGTGCGACAGCGGTGCCCTGGAGGTGGGTCACCAGCTGGACGGTGGCTGGGATCAGGGCGGCGTCATCGGCCGATTTGGCCCGGCGCAGTTCGGCACGGTCGCCGCGGTTGTCCGCCAGTGCCAGCCACCATTCCCGCAGGCAGTTCCCGGCCGGGGTGTCCGGGGCGAAGGTTCGTTCTCTCATGCGGCTTTCTCCTTGGGTCTTTTGGGCAGGGTGAGGATTTTGGCGAGTTTGGCGCCGTAGAGCTGTTTGCACAGGTTGTCGCGGGCCAGGGCCACGCGGGCCGGATCGGCAAAGGCGATCTCGTCGCTGCCGGTCCACTCATCGAACAGTTCCAGAGCCGCGCGCGTGAGGGTGGCATGCCAGTCTTGCAGCACCTCGGAATCCCGGCCTTGCAGGAGGCCGTCGATCAGCCGGGGCAGGCAGGCATAGAAATCGGCTTCGGTGTGCTGGTAGAAGGAATCCCGGCCCCATTCTTCAAAATGCTCAACAGCTTTTCTTAAGGCTCGGTTCTTCCTCGCCTGTTCCAAAAGGCTATCAGGCAGAGATGCCTTTTTTATTGCCAATTGAAGCATGCCCGAAACCTCCTTTGCTGACTGGATGATTTGAATAACACGCTTCGAAAAATCGCTTCGATATTCTTCCGGAATTAGGTACAGCGGCAGGATGGCCTCATACCAGCAGCGCGGTTTCATCTTGTCCATGTCGTAGCCGAAGGCCCAGAGGCGAAACTGTTCCTCCGGCAGTTTCTTGCGCTGGAATTCGCGCACCACGATGGCCGGGGTGAGACGCTTTTTGCCTTCCGGTTCTTCGTAGATCAGCCCGAGCCAGTGGCGGTAGGTGATGCCGCCGGGCTGGGGATGCATGGGAAGCGGTTCGGCGTTTTCCCGTTCCTGGTAAGGGGTCAGGGGATGGCGCCAGGCGCCGGCGTAGTTGATGCCGTAGTTGAGGGTGAAGTAGCGCAGCAGCAGCCGGTCCTGGCGGCCGCACAGGTCGCAGTCGCCTTCCTTGGTGTGGCCGAAGTCGAGGCGGATGCGCCGCGGCATGGCCCAGTACATCTGCAGGGGATGGGCGTCCTCCGGGGTGACGCCCTGCTCCTTCTCGCTGGTGCGAGTGGGGGCCAGCCAGGGGAAGATGTGCTCTGGGCCAGTCAGCTTCAGGTTTCCGGTCAGGCGCACGGTCTTTGGCTCTGGCAGCACGTTGAGCCAGAGATGGTGCCACAGGGTGTCGGGCAGGCCGCTGCCTTCCGGGTCCAGGGCCACCAGGGTGGTGAGGGGGCCGCCGCCGCGCAGGGAGGTGCGATGCCCGGCGCCGCCGCCGGGAGCGTTGAGCTGCAGGGTGAACAGGGCGGTGACGGCGCAGGCCGGGCACAGGGCCTCCACATGGCCTCGCTTGATGAAATGGTCGGCGTTGTTACGCAGGGTATTGTCGCCGGGAGCTTCGATCAGCAGGTTACCGATGTCGTTGCATGCCGGTTTGCGCTTGCCGGTGGTCAGGCTTTCCAGCTTCTCGAAATCCTGCATGAAGCGCGGACCGGCGCCGTCTGCCTCGAAGGCGGTGTGATAGCGGGCGAACGTCTGATCCAGCGCTGCCACCGGCGGCGGCTGTTCCAGCCGATCCTCCCATTCACCGTCGTCCTTCGGGGCGTAACAGGTCTGCAGCAGGCCGATGAGAAACTGGGCCAGCGCTCCGTTGAAGTCGGCCCGCGGGCTGTCCAGCGCCACCGCCGGCTTGTCGGAGTCGGTGATCTCGGCCGGGCGGATGAGGGTGCGGCTGCCGTCGCTGCGGCGGACGGGAATCCAGGGCGTGTCGAGCAGGTTCATGGGCTACTCCTTGAAAGCAAGGCCGGTTGTCTGAGAATAGACGATTGTTCGGATTCGGGGTTGTTCACTCTGAACCTGTCCCTCCCAGAAATTTTCCGTTACGGGGTTGAGAGCGATCACGACACCCCATTTCCCTCTACCGGGCAGATCTTCCTTCGATTTCTGCCAGCCTTCCGGGGAAACGCCATCGGGTATCACCTCGTAACGGGCCAGGGCCTGGCGCAAGGTGAGGCTGCTTTCCAGCCAGGCTTCCGGGGCGGTGCTGTCGCTGTGCAGCGGCAGCAGGCGGCCTTCGGCCAGCCGCGCCAGCCAGACGGTGGTGGTGGGTTCGCCCAGGCGGGTGGGTGCAATATCCTCGTCAAGCCAGGGGCCTTCCAGGCGGTAGCCGCTTTCTAAATGCAGCACTTTGTCCTCGCCAATGGTGGCCTTGCACTTGTCCGTCGTTTCGGCTTCCAACGCCTTGGCCTGGAGCGCTTCGGGGAAGTCCACGAACGGGTCCGTGTCATACACACCCTCGATTAGAAAACGGGCGTCACCGGGCATGCCAAAACCCCGTCGTTCCCGCAACAGCTTCATCCCCAGCCACAGGTGGGCATCCTCGGCTTCATACACCGCCGCCGTGCCCGGCAGGGCCTGGCGCAGCCAGTCGGCGGGCGGGTCGTCGTCCCAGGGTGGGGCCAGCACGATGAGCTTCGGGATGCCGCGCCGGTCCGTTGCATCGGGGGTGTAGCGGCCTTCCTTGTCGCGGGGGTGGCGCTGGAGGCGGCCGGCGCGCTGGACCAGCAGGTCGATGGGGGCCAGATCCGAGATCAGCACGTCGAAGTCCAGGTCCAGGGACTGTTCCACCACCTGGGTGGCGATGAGGACCCGGCCGCGGCGTTCGGCAGGCCCGGAACGCTTGCCGAAATTCCGTAAAACCCGCCGCTCGACGGCCATCCGGTCATGAAGGGTGAAACGGGCGTGGAACAGGTCCAGCTTCCAGTCCGGATGCGTCTGGACCAGCTGCTCGAAGCGGCGGCGGGCGTCGTCCACCGTGTTGCAGATCCAGCAGGCGCAGCATCCCCGGGAGACGGCGTCGGCCAGGACGGTTTCGACCTGCTCCTCACGCTCGATGAATTCGACCGCCACCTGCCGGGCCACCTCCGGCCGGGTTTCCAGGGGCTGGATGCGGATGCCGTTCCGGTCGAAGACGGTGGCAAGCGGATAGTCTTTGCTGGGTTCCAGGTGGTCGATTTCGCGTCCCAGACCTGCTGCGAACGCTTCGATCAGGGCGGTTTTCTGTCTGTGGGGCAGGGTGGCCGACAGCAGGATGGCGCTGCCGCCGGCTCCGGCGTGGGCGCGGAGCAGATGCTCCAGCAGGCGGTTCATGTAGGCGTCGCAGGCGTGGACTTCGTCTGCGATCAGCACCTTGTCCAGCAGGCCGAGCAGGCGCAGCGACTGGTGGCGGGAGGCGAGGACGGCCAGCAGGGCCTGGTCGATGGTGCCGACGCCCACCTCCGCCAGCAGGGCCTTCTTGCGATTGTCGGCCAGCCAGGCGCTGCAGCGGTTTGCGGCCGCTTCGGTACTGTCGCCGTAGTCGCCCTCCGGCTCGGGCGGGGGCAGCAGGTGTCCGCGCACCAGCTCGGCACGGCTGTGGGCCAGCACTAGGGAAGGATGGCTGCCGGGGGCGAACAGACGGCAGTACACTGGCGGCTCGCCGCCGCCGAGGCGCTGGTACATGCCGTTGGCGGTGGCCATGGTGGGCAGGCCGAAATACAGCCCGCCGCCACCTTGTTCCCGCAGCAGCCGCTGGGCCAGCAGCAGCGCGGCCTCGGTCTTGCCGGCGCCGGTGACGTCCTCGAGGATGAACAGGCTGGGGCCGGCGTCGAGGGCGACGGTTTCCGCCCACCGCTGCAGCGGGGTGGGCTTCAGGTTTGCGGGCGGATCGGCGAAACAGTCGCCCAGGGTGAAACGCCCCGAGGGAGGGTCCGGATTCAGGCCGGCGGCCTCGACGGCCTTTTCCGCCTGTTTCAGGGCGCGGTCCCAGTAATCGTGAAGCGGCAGGGCTTCCTCGCAGTAGGGGAAGAACCCGGCGTTGGAGCCCAGCCAGTCGGCGAGCACGGTCAGACCCGCCAGCCACCAGGTGGCCTCGGGTGGAAGCGCCGTTTTCGGCAGGGATTCGACGCCTGTCAGTTCCAGTACTGCCTGGAGGAAAGCTTCGGCGGCTTCGATGTCCTCCGCCTCGAAGTGATCCCGCAGCAGGCCCTGGAGGCTTTCGCCGGGCGGCTGGCCGTGATGGCCGGTGACCACCCGCATCCAGGGATCGGCGGGGCTGTCCGATGTGCGCCGGCGGCGGCCGGTGCCTCCAAACCGGGACCGCAGTTGCTCACGCCACAAGGCGTAACCAAGGGTGTCGTGGCGGGTGGGATAGCCCTTGGCGCTGCGGCGGTGCCGCAGCCTTTCGAGCAGGTCGGGGCGAAGGTTCTGGAAGGCGGTGGCGAACTTGCCCAAGTCGTGGAGCGGGAGAAAAACGCGCAGGGTGAGTAGCAAGGTGTCTTCACCCATGCCCGACAATCCCACCAGCCGCCGGCGCCAGCGCGGCAGCCGTTTCAGCAGCGTTACCCCGCAGGCGGCCACGTCCAGGCAGTGATAGGGCAGCAGGTGGCAGGTTTCCCCTTCACCGGCCTTGCCCCAGTAGGCATGGAATGATGCTCTCATGGTCAATTCCGGAAATTGGTCGCTCTGAATGGGATTATAATCAGCGGATGATTCGAAATCCGATCCGGGTAAGTATCTTTCCGATGGTCTTATCCTGTCGTGATCTGTTCGTCTATGGTTCCCTGACCGATGCGTCTCTGTGCCGCCGGCTTGTGGGTCGCCGCATGGGGGAGCGGCCGGCGGTGCTGTGTGGTTACCGGGTCCGGCCGGTGCAGGGGGCCGACTATCCCGCCCTGGTGCCCTGTCCTAAAAGGATCGTCGGCGGCCTGCTGCTGACCGGCTTGCGTCCCCGGGATCTTCAGCGCCTGGACCGCTACGAAGGTGGGGAATACCGCCGCCGTCTGGCGCTTGTCCGGGTGAAGGGGCGGCCGCGGCGAGCCTGGGTCTATCTCTGGTGTGACCGGCGCAGCCGGCTGGGGAAAGCTGGATGAAGACAGCGGTCGTCATCATCGGTCTGGGGGAACTGGGCGGCGAATTCGCCAAGGGCTTTCTCCGTCTGGGGCATCCGGTGGTGCCGGTGCTGCGGGGCATGGATCCCGGAGAGGTGGCCGAGTCGGTGCCCGAGCCGGAACTGGTGTTGGTGACGGTGGCGGAAAGCGACCTGCACCCGGTGCTGGCGCAGATCCCGCTGCGCTGGCGTGACCGCCTCGTCCTGGTGCAGAACGAACTGACGCCGGCGGACTGGCAGCGCCACGGCCTGGAGAACGTCACGGTGGCGGTGGTCTGGTTCGAGAAGAAGCCGGGGCAGGCGTTGACCGACATCCTGTTCACCCCGGTGTACGGTCCCAAGGCGGATCAAGTGATCGGAGCCCTTGGCCGGCTGGGCGTCAAGACCCGCCTGCTTGAAAGTGAAGACGAGCTGATCTTCGAGCTGGCGCGCAAGAGCCTGTACATTCTGACCCTCAACATCGCCTCCCTGGCCGTGGATACGACCGTCGGGGAATTGTGGCACCGGCACCGGGACCTGGTGCGCCGGGTGGCGGGTGATGTGCTGACGGTGCTGGAGCGCCGCTTCGGTCGGCCGCTGCCGCGCGAGGCGCTGATCGAAGCGATGGCCGAAGGCATCGCCGACTGCCCGGACCGCCGTGCCCGCGGCCGTCGGGCCGGGGAGCGCTTGGCGCGGGTGCTGGCGGAGGCGCGGCAGGCGGGGATCGATGTTCCGGTTCTGGCATCCATCGCGGAGGCGGCACAGTCCCCCTGAGCGGGGCGGTTATGGTACAGTGACGCCCTTTGCCCCGCTGCCATGTCCCGATCCAGGTCAGCCTCAGAAACCGCCGAGCCCGCCCTGGGCGCATGGTTCGCCCAGGGCGGGCTGCTGTCGCGGATCATCGACGGCTACGCCCCCCGCGCCGCCCAGGTGGAGATGGCCGAGGCGGTGGCCGAAACCCTCGATCAAGGCGGCGTTCTGGTGGCCGAGGCCGGCACCGGCACCGGCAAGACCTTCGCCTATCTGCTGCCGGCGCTGCTGTCGGGCAGGCAGGTCGTCGTCGCCACCGGCAGCCGCAATCTCCAGGACCAGTTGTTCGGGCGCGACCTGCCGGTACTGCAGCGTTCCCTCGGGCGGCCGCTGCGGGTGGTCCAGCTCAAGGGACGGGGCAACTATCTGTGCCATTACCGCCTGCAGCAGGCCCTGGAAGGTCGGCTGCTGCACGACGAGGCCGAGCGCGAGGCCCTGCTGAGCGTACGCCGCTGGCTGGAAACCACGGCGGTGGGCGACATCGCCGAACTGGCCGCGCTGCCGGAGGACTGGTGGGGCTGGCCGCGCCTGACCTCCACCGAGGACAGTTGCCTGGGGCAGGACTGTCCTTTCGTCGCCGACTGTTTCCTGCTCAAAGCCCGGCGCCGGGCGCAGGAGGCGGATCTGGTGGTGGTCAACCATCATCTCCTGTGCGCCGACTGGGCCCTGCGCCAGGAAGGCTATGGCGCGCTGTTGCCGGAGGCCGATGCGGTGATCGTGGACGAGGCCCACCAGTTCGCCGCCACCGCGGCCCATTTTCTGGGCGAAACCCTGAGCGCCCGCCAGCTGCAGGAACTGCTGCGCGATAGTGCCGCCGAGCTGCGACAAGCCGAAACGGCCGCCCCGGCCCTGCGCCAGGCCCAGACGGAACTGCAGCAGGCGTTACAGCGGACGCTGGCGTTCCTGGGGACCGCGCCGTCCAAAGGGTCCGCGGAAGAGCTGCCCGAGCGGGCGCACACGGTGCTGGCCGGCCTGGCCGGGACATTGGCCGGTCTGGTCGAGGCTCTGGCGCCCTTGGCCGGCGCCAGCCAGGGGCTGGGCCATTGTTACCAGCGCGCCGAGCGGCAGCTGGCGCGGCTGCAAAGCTGGCTCGAAGGCGAGCGCGAGGGCTGGGTGCGCTGGTTCGAGACCGGTTCCCGGCGCTTCGCCCTCCACGCCACGCCGCTGGTGGTCGGGGCCTCCTTCGCCGCTTACCGGGCGCGGTTCGAAGCGGCCTGGATTTTCACGTCCGCCACCTTGAGCGTGGCCGGCGGTTTCGACCATTTTCTCGGCCAGCTGGGGCTGAACCGGGAAGCGGTCCGCTGCCGTATCTGGCCCAGTCCTTTCGACTACCGCCGCCAGGCGCTGCTCTATCTGCCGCCGGATCTGCCGCCGCCGGCGGCGCCGGACTACACCCGGCGCATGATCGCCGCCGTCCGCCCCGTCCTGGAGGCCAGCGGCGGGCGGGCTTTCCTGCTGTTCACCAGCCACCGGGCCATGAACGAGGCCGCTAAGCTGCTGGAAGATCTGCCGTTTCCCTTGTTGGTGCAGGGGCGCGCCCCCAAGGCGGTGCTGCTGGCGCGTTTCCGCGAGCTGGGCAACGCGGTGCTGCTGGGGACCGCCAGTTTCTGGGAGGGGGTGGACGTGCGCGGTTCAGCGCTCTCGTGCGTCATCATCGACAAGCTGCCTTTCACTTCGCCGGGCGACCCGGTCTGCCAGGCCCGGCTTGCCAGTCTGCGCGCCCGAGGGTACGATCCCTTTCCCACCTGGCAGCTGCCGGCGGCGGTGATCGCCCTCAAGCAGGGCGCCGGACGCCTGATCCGCGGCGCCGAGGACCGGGGGGTGCTGGTGCTGTGCGATCCCCGCCTGACCACGCGGGGTTACGGCAAGGTCTTCCTCGGCAGCCTGCCGCCGATGCCGCGGACCCGGGAGTTGCAAGCCGTGCGACGTTTCTTTGGTGAACCGACGTGAAGATTCTGGCCCTGGAAACCGCCACCGAAGCCTGTTCCGCCGCCCTGTATCGCGATGGCCGGGTCTGTGAACGCTTCGAGGTGGCCCCGCGCCGCCACGCCGAGCTGATCCTGCCGATGATGACCGGATTGCTGGAGGAAGCCGGCCTGACGCTGCGGGAACTCGATGCCCTGGCGTTCGGGCGCGGGCCGGGGGCGTTCACGGGGCTGCGGATCGCCGCCGGAGTGGCCCAGGGGACGGCCCTGGGCGCCGGGTTGGCGGTGGTGCCGGTCTCGACCCTGGCGGCGCTGGCGGCCGAAGCGTTGGCGCAGACGCCGGTGGCGTACGCCGTGGCGGCTTTGGACGCCCGTATGGGGGAAGTGTACTGGGGCGTGTACCGGCGCGGCGAGGCCGGGCCGGTGCTCGTCGGCCGCGAACAGGTCGTCGATCCCCGGCAGGCGCCGCTGCCGGACGATCTGACCGAGGCGGTGGCCGTCGGTCACGGCTGGTCGGCCTACGGCGAGGTGCTGCGCCGCCGTTTCGGCGACCGCCTGCGCACCATCTGGCCCCGGCGCCTGCCACGGGCGGCCTGGATCGCCCGGCTGGCGGCCGGGACCGATCCCGGCACCCAATGGCTGCCACCGGAGCAGGGGTTGCCGGTGTATCTGCGCGATCAGGTGGCCCATCGCGCCAAGGCGTAATTCGCGGTGTCCAGCCCGGGCCGTAAATGGTAGGCTATAGCGCCGAATCGCACTCCCGGTGTCCCGTGCGGTGGAATGGCGAAACAGGTTTTTTATGACGGTCATGGCCCAGTATTTCGAGATCCATCCTGACAACCCCCAGCCCCGCCTGATCCGGCGGGCGGTGGAAATCCTGCAGCGGGGCGGTGTCATCGTCTGGCCCACCGATTCTTCCTATGCGCTTGCCTGCCGTATCGACGACAAGAAGGCTCTCGAGCGTATTCGCCAGATCCGCCAGCTGGGCGAGAAACACCAGTTTTCCCTGGTCTGCCGCGATCTGGCCCAGATCGGCCAGTTCGTCCGTCTCAGCAACGAGGCCCACCGCCTCATCAAGGCGCTCACCCCCGGCCCGTACACCTTCATTCTCAAAGCGACCCACGAGGTGCCGCGCCGCCTGCAGCATCCCAGCCGCAAGACCGTCGGCATCCGTATTCCCGACCATCCGGTGGCCCAGGCGTTGCTGGCGGCCTTGGAGGAGCCCTTGTTCAGCACCACCCTGATCCTCCCCGGTGAGGAGACGGCATTGGTGGACCCGTACGAAATCCGCCAGCGCCTGGAAAAGCAGGTGGATCTGATTCTCGATGCCGGCATCATGCCCTACGAGCCGACCACGGTGATCGACCTGACCGAGGGGGTTCCCGAGATCCGCCGCGAAGGTAAAGGTTATGAGCGGCTCGAAGCCCTGCTGCGTTAACGGATGACGACCTGATCCTATGGAAGAACTGACCCTGGCCCAGAAGCTCGCCGTCTGGGTGTTGCCCATTCTGTTCGCCATCACCCTGCACGAAGTGGCCCACGGCTGGGTGGCCTGGCTGCTGGGGGACGACACCGCCAAACGCCTGGGACGGTTGTCCCTCAACCCGCTC
The DNA here is from genome assembly GCF_030294985.1 of Methylomarinovum tepidoasis. NCBI lineage: Bacteria > Pseudomonadati > Pseudomonadota > Gammaproteobacteria > Methylococcales > Methylothermaceae > Methylomarinovum > Methylomarinovum tepidoasis. The sequence continues at coordinate 2,400,049 of NZ_AP024718.1, read as the reverse complement.
CATCACGTGGACATCGTCGGCACCGTGGTGGTGCCGCTGGCGATGTTGCTGCTGGGCGGCTTCATCTTCGGTTGGGCCAAACCGGTGCCGGTGGACTTCGGTAGGTTGCGTCATCCCAAGCGCGACATGGCCCTGGTGGCCCTGGCCGGTCCCGGCGCCAACTTGCTCATGGCGCTGGGATGGGCGCTGCTGGCGCGGTTGGGGGTGTTCCTGGAAATGTCCTACGTGTCGGTGCCGCTCATCTACATGGGTGCGGCGGGGATTTTCTTCAACCTGGTGCTGATGGTCCTGAATCTGCTTCCGGTCCCGCCGCTGGACGGCGGCCGGGTGCTGGTCGGCGTCCTGCCGCACCGCTGGGCGGCGTGGGTGGCCCAGCTCGAGCCTTACGGCATGCCGATCCTGTTGTTGCTGCTCATTACCGGGGCGCTGGGGAAAATCCTGGGGCCGGTCATCTTCACGTTCCAGGGGTTCTTCTTCTCCCTCGCCGGCCTGTCGTGAGCGAGGCGACGATCCTGGCCCGGGTCCGGGGCGCGCCGGTGGTGGAGCTGCCGGAGAATCTCTACATCCCCCCGGACGCCCTGCGGGTCATCCTCGAGGAAACCTTCGAAGGCCCGCTGGACCTGCTGCTGTATCTGATCCGGCGTCAGAATCTGGACATCATGGCGGTTTCCATCACCCGGGTGACCGAGCAGTATCTGCAATACATCGGCCTGATGGAGCGCCTCAGAATCGAACTGGCGGCCGAATACCTGCTCATGGCCGCCTGGCTGGCGGAGATCAAATCACGTCTGCTGCTGCCAAAGCCGGAAACCGAAGGCGAGGACGAGGAAGACCCCCGCGCCGAACTGGTGCGGCGCCTGCAGGAATACGAGCGCATCAAGCAGGCAGCCCAGGAACTGGACGCCCTGCCGCGTCTCGGCCGGGACCTGTTTCCCGCGGTGCTGGCCGCCGATCTGCCGCCCCGCCCGCCGGCCCTGCCGCAGCTCACCCTGGAGCACCTGGCCGAGGCCTTCCGCCAGGTGCTCGACCGGGCCGAGAAACTGCAAAGCCACACCATCACCCCCGAAACCCTGTCGGTGCGCGAACGCATGAGCCAGGTGCTGGCCCGGTTGCGCAAGGATGCGGCGGTGGCGCTGGAAAGCCTGTTCGATCTGCGCGAGGGCCGCGCCGGTCTGGTGGTGACCTTCCTGGCCCTGCTGGAGCTGTGCAAGGAAGGGTTGGTGGAGGTGTGCCAGAGCGAACCTCTGGCGCCGATCCAGGTCCAAGCCCGATGACGCTGAAGCAGATTGTCGAGGCGTTGCTGCTGGCCTCGCCGGAACCGCTGGACGACAACCAGTTGCTGACCCTGCTAGCCGACGAGGGCGCCACCCGGGCGGACCTTGCCGAGGCGCTGGGCCGGTTGCAGGCCGAATGCCAAGGCCGCCCCCTGGAACTGGTGCAGGTGGCCGGCGGCTGGCGCTATCAGGTGCGGCGCGACTACGCCCCTTGGGTGCAGCGCCTGTTCCCCCAGAAGGCGGGCCGCTATTCCCGCGTGCTGCTGGAAACCCTGGCCATCATCGCCTACCGCCAGCCGGTGACCCGCGGCGACATCGAGGCCATCCGCGGGGTGACGGTCAGCAGCCAGATCATCCGCACCCTGGAAGCGCGGGAGTGGATCCGCATCGTCGGCCACAAGGAAGTTCCGGGTCGCCCGGCCCTGTACGCCACCACCCGGCGCTTCCTCGACGATTTCAATCTGCAGAGCCTCGAACAATTGCCCCCTTTACCAGTGGAAGACGATGACGAAACCGAGACCGAACCGTCCGCCGGCGCCTGACCACGACGCCGTCGCCCGCCACGACGGCAAGCGGCTGCAGAAAGTGCTGGCCCATGCCGGCCTCGGCAGCCGGCGCCAGATCGAACAGTGGATCCGCGACGGTGAGGTGCAGATCAACAACCGCCCCGCCCGCCTCGGCGAGCGCTGGCACGTGGGCGACAAGGTCAGGGTGCGCGGTCGGCCGCTCAACCTCGACCGCCGCCTGGGGGCGCAGACCCGGATATTGCTCTACCACAAACCGGTGGGGGAGGTGGTCACCCGCCGCGATCCCGAAGGCCGGCCCACGGTGTTCGAACACCTGCCGAAGCTGCCCAAGGGCCGCTGGGTGACGGTGGGACGCCTCGACATCAACACCGAGGGATTGTTGCTGTTGACCAACGACGGCGAGCTGGCCAACCGCCTGATGCACCCCTCCCGGGAACTGGCGCGGGAATACGCGGTGCGGGTTTACGGCCGGGTGAGCGACGAGATGCTGGAAAAGCTCCAACGCGGCGTCGAACTGGAAGACGGCCCGGCCCGTTTCGAGACCCTCGAGGCGGCCGGCGGTGAGGGGGCCAACACCTGGTACAAGGTGACCCTGAAGGAAGGCCGCAACCGCATCGTCCGCCGCCTGTGGGAAGCGGTGGGGGCGACGGTGAGCCGGTTGATCCGGGTGCGTTACGGTCCGGTGGTCCTGCCGCCGGGGCTCAAGGCCGGCCGCTTCGTGGAACTGACGCCGAAGGAAGTCGCGCGCCTGGAGGCCGAGCTTGAACGGGCATGAACCACCTGGAAAAGCTGGTGCGCCAGTTCTATGCCTGGCGCGGCTACATCGTTCGCGGCAACGTTCGCGTCGGCGCCCTAACTCACGGCGGCTGGGCCGGGGAGCTGGACATCGTCGCCTACCATCCCCACAGCGGTCATCTGATCCACCTGGAGCCGTCCATCGACGCCCACACCTGGGAGGAACGTGAGCGCCGCTTCCGCCGCAAGTTCGAGGCCGGCCGCCGCTACGTCCACGCCGAAGTCTTCCCCTGGCTCGATCCGGCCACGCCTCTGGAGCAGGTGGCGATTCTGGTCTCCGCCACCCGCCGGGAGCTGGGCGGCGGCCGGGTGATGGCCATCGACGAGTTCATGGAAACGGTGAGGGAGACGGTGATCCGGCGCGGGCCGATGTGCCGCAGTGCCATTCCGGAGGAATACGACTTGCTCAGAACCCTGCAGTTGGCGTTGTGCGGCTATCGGCGGGTGTTGCTATAGAGGCTGCCTGATTTGCTGAACGAAGTGGGAGAAGGATGCGGATTGCGCTGAAACTGGAATACGACGGCAGCCGTTATGCGGGCTGGCAGTATCAGTCCCACAGTCCATCGGTTCAGGAGGCGGTGGAACGGGCGCTCGCCTTCGTCGCCGCCGCGCCGGTGCGGGTGGTGGCCGCCGGCCGCACCGACGCCGGGGTTCACGCCTGGGAGCAGATCGTCCATTTCGACACCGAAGCCGTGCGCCCCGAGCGGGCCTGGGTCCAGGGAACCAACACCCGGCTGGCGGACGACATCCGGGTGCTGTGGGCCAGACCGGTGCCCTGCGACTTCCACGCCCAGCGCCAGGCCCTGGCGCGCTGGTACCGCTACCGCATCTGCAACCGCCCGGTGGCTCCGGCCCTGGGGCGGACCCAGCTCAGCTGGTGCCACCGGCCATTGGACGAGGGGAAGATGCAGCAGGCGGCCGAACGGTTGCTGGGAGAGCACGATTTTTCCTCCTTCCGCGGGCCTTACTGTCAGTCCAAAAGCCCGTACCGTCGGGTCTATCTGCTGGAGGTGAGCCGCTGCGGCGACGAAGTGGCCATCGACATCGTCGCCAACGCCTTCCTTCACAACATGGTGCGCAACATCGCCGGGGTGCTGATGGCGGTCGGCAGCGGCAAGCGGCCGGTGGACTGGGTGTCCGAGGTGCTGGCGGCCCGCGACCGCCGCGCCGGCGGCGTCACCGCTCCGCCGCACGGTTTGTATTTCGCCGGAATCTGGTATCCTCAAAAATTCGGCCTGCCGCGTCAGCCGATCTTCGCGCGGCTGCCGCAGGACATCAGGCGAGTGGAGGCATACGATTGAGTGGCAGGATTGTTGCCGACACGAGTGTGTTTCTGGCTGTGGCGCTTGCGGAGCCGGAAAGGGACTGGATTGTGGAAGTGACCGCAGATTGTACGGTATTGGCTCCTGAAGTGTTGCCTTTTGAAATTGGTAACGCCTTGTCTGCCATGGTCAGACGAAACCGGCTGACGGGAGATGAGGCGCTTGGCGTTTTGGAATGTGTGCGGCAAATTCCCGTCCATCTGGTACCAGTCGATATTGATAAGGCCTTATCGTTAGCAACGGAATTCAACATCTATGCTTATGACGCTTATTTTCTCCAAAGCGCGTGGCGGTTTTCCTGCCCGTTGCTTACCCTGGATAAAGGCATGAGGCGGATCGCAGATCATTTGGGAGTCAGGATGATAAGGCGATGAAAGTTTTTACCGAGGCGGAAGCATCGAAGGATTTGTCAAAATTGTTAGCTTTGGCTGCGGAAGAAGAGGTGATGATCCGCCGCCGGGATGGCACCTTGTTTGCGCTACGGGTCCAAAAAGTGTGGGCAAAACGTTCACCTTTTGATATTCCAGGCGTTAAGACCCGGGTCAACACCGAGGATATCCTGCAAGCTATTCGGGAGATCAGGGGACGCGACTTTGACCAGGACTCGGGTTAAAATTTGTGGGTTTACGCGCCCCGACGATGCCATCGAGGCGGCCCGGCTGGGGGTGGACGCCGTCGGACTGGTGTTCCATCCCCAAAGCCCGCGCCACGTGACCCTTGAGCGGGCCCGGGAGATCGCTCTGGCGTTGCCGGCCTTCGTCACCGTGGTGGGGCTGTTCGTCGATGCCCGGCCGGCGGTGATCGAGCGGGTGTTGGCGCAGGTGCCCTTGGGGTTGCTACAGTTCCACGGCCACGAGCCGCCCGAGGCGTGCCGCCGTTACGGGCGGCCCTACATCAAGGCCGTCCGCATGGCGGCGGACGTGGACCTGGAGCGGGAGGCGGCGCGCTACTACGACAGTCGCGGTCTGCTCCTGGATGCCTGGCATCCGGCCGCTGCCGGCGGCACCGGCGAGCGTTTCGACTGGGCGCGGATTCCGGGCGACCTGCCGCTGCCGGTGATTCTGGCCGGAGGGCTTGCACCGGACAACGTGGCGGCGGCGGTCAGGCAGGTCCGGCCCTGGGCGGTGGACGTCAGCTCCGGGGTGGAAAGCGCGAAGGGAATCAAAGATCCGGCCAGGATGGCGGCATTCATACGAGAGGTCAGACATGGCGACAGCACCTGAACATTTGCACACTTACCAGCTGCCGGACGCGCGCGGCCATTTCGGCCCCTACGGCGGCATCTTCGTGGCCGAGACCCTGATGTATCCCTTGGAGGAACTGAAGGCGGCCTATGAAAAGTATTTCAAAGATCCGGATTTTCTCGCCGAGCTCGACCGCGACCTGAGCGACTACGTGGGCCGGCCCTCGCCCCTTTACCACGCCGAGCGCTGGAGCCGGGAACTGGGCGGGGCGCAGATTTACCTCAAGCGCGAGGACCTCAACCACACCGGCGCCCACAAGGTCAACAACACCATCGGCCAGGCGCTTTTGGCCAAGCGCATGGGCAAACGGCGGGTGATCGCCGAGACCGGCGCGGGGCAACACGGCGTGGCCACCGCCACCGTCGCCGCCCGCTTGGGTTTGCAATGCGTGGTCTACATGGGCGAGGTGGACGTGGAGCGGCAGAAGCTCAACGTCTATCGGATGTCGCTCCTGGGGGCAGAGGTGCGGCCGGTGTCCTCCGGTTCCAAGACCTTGAAGGATGCCCTCAACGAAGCCCTGCGTGACTGGGTCACCAACGTGGACGACACCTTTTACATTATCGGCACCGTCGCCGGCCCCCATCCGTATCCGGCCATGGTGCGCGACTTCCAGGCGGTCATCGGCCGCGAGGCCAAGCGCCAGATCATCGAGAAGGCCGGCCGCTTGCCCGACGCCCTGGTGGCCTGCGTTGGCGGCGGCTCCAACGCCATCGGTCTGTTCTATCCCTTCATCGAGGACGAGCAGGTGGCCCTGTACGGGGTCGAGGCCGCCGGTTACGGGATCGACACCGGCAAGCACTCGGCGCCCCTGTGTGCCGGCCGCCCCGGGGTGCTGCACGGCAACCGCACCTATCTGATGGAAGACGAAGATGGTCAGATCATCGAGACCCATTCGATCTCCGCCGGTCTCGACTATCCCGGCGTCGGCCCGGAGCACGCCTGGCTCAAGGACAGCGGGCGGGCCACCTACGTCAGCGTCACCGACGACGAGGCCCTGGAAGCGTTCCACAGCCTCACCCGTATCGAAGGCATCATGCCGGCGCTGGAATCCAGCCACGCCCTGGCCTACGCCATGAAGCTGGCCCCGCAGATGGATCGGGATCAGATCATGATCGTCAACGTCTCCGGCCGGGGAGACAAGGACATCCACACCGTCGCCGCACGAGAGGGGCTGAAGCTGTGAGCCGTATTCAAGCAAAGTTCGACCAGTTGCGTCAGGAAGGGCGCAAGGCCCTGATTCCCTTCATCACCGCCGGCGATCCCGAGCCGGGCTTCACCGTGCCGCTGCTGCACAAAATGGTCGAAGCCGGCGCCGACATCCTCGAACTGGGCGTGCCGTTCTCCGATCCCATGGCCGACGGTCCGGTGATCCAGCGCGCCTCCGAGCGCGCCCTCAGGCACCGGACCTCGCTGCGTCAGGTGCTCGACATGGTGGCCGAATTCCGCCGCAAGGACGCCGAAACCCCCATCGTCCTGATGGGCTATCTCAATCCCATCGAGTGCCTGGGTTACCGCACCTTCGTGGACAGGGCCAGGGCGGCCGGTGTGGACGGGGTGCTGACTGTGGACCTGCCGGTGGAGGAGGCCCGAGACGAGATGCTGCCGCTGCTGTACCAGGCTGGCATCGATCCCATCTTCCTGCTCGCCCCCACCAGCCCGCGCCAGCGCATCGAACAGGCCGATGCGGCCGGGCGCGGTTATCTCTACTACGTCTCTCTCAAAGGGGTGACCGGCGCCGGCCATCTGGACCTGGACGACGTGGCCCGCAAGGTGGCGGCGGTCAGGGCCCTGGCGCAATTGCCGGTGGGCGTCGGTTTCGGGGTCAAGGACGCCGAAACCGCCGCCAGGATGGCGCGCCTGGCCGATGCCGTAGTGGTGGGCAGCGCCCTGGTGCGCCGGGTCGAGGAGAATCTGGGCGATCCGGCCCGCATCGAGGCGGAGATCACCGCGCTGCTGGCGGCGATGCGGCAGGCGATGGATCGGGAGGTGGCTGCGGCATGAGCTGGTTTCAGAAACTGGTCCCGGCCCGCATCCGTACCGAGGGCAACCGCAAGAGCGCGGTGCCGGAAGGCTTGTGGAGCAAGTGCCCGGCCTGCAGCGCGATCCTCTACAAGGCCGAGCTGGAGCGCAATCTGGAGGTGTGCCCCAAGTGCAACCACCACATGCGCATCGGCGGCCGCAAGCGGCTGGATGTGTTCCTCGACCCGGAGGGGCGCGAGGAGATCGGCGCCGAACTGAGATCCGCCGACCCGCTCAAATTCAAGGACACCAAGAAATACAAGGACCGCCTCGCCCAGGCCCAGAAAGCCACCGGCGAGAGCGACGCCCTGATCGTCATGCGCGGTCTGCTCAAGGGGCAGGTATTGGTGGCGGCCGCCTTTGACTTCCATTTCATGGGAGGCTCCATGGGCTCGGTGGTGGGCGAGCGTTTCGTCCGCGGCGTGAACCGCGCCCTGGAGGAGAAAGCGCCTTTCGTGGTCTTCAGCGCCAGCGGCGGGGCCCGGATGCAGGAGTCTTTGCTGTCTCTGTTCCAGATGGCCAAGACCTCGGCGGCCCTGGCGCGGCTAGGGGCCGCCGGGCTGCCGTTTGTCTCGGTGATGACCGATCCCACCATGGGGGGGGTGTCGGCCAGTCTGGCGATGCTGGGAGACCTGAACCTCGCCGAGCCCGGGGCGCTGATCGGCTTCGCCGGTCCCCGGGTGATCGAGCAGACCGTGCGCGAAAAACTGCCGGAGGGCTTCCAGCGCAGCGAATTTCTGCTGGAGCACGGAGCCCTGGACATGATCGTCGATCGCCGCGACCTGCGCGACGTGATCGCCAGCCTGCTGGCGATGTTGACCCATTCCGCCCGGCCTGCGGACCTGCACCGCGGCGATACCGGCGCCCGTGATGAAATCGGTCTGGATTCGGCCGTCGTCCCCCAGGCAGGCGCTGCGGGTGACGGGGAAGACTGACTCCCGCCGCACCCTGGCGGATTGGCTCACCTGGCAGCAGTCCCTGCATCCGCGCCCGATCGATCTGGGGCTGGCGCGGGTGCGTCGAGTCTTCGAACGCCTGCGGCCCGGCTATCGGCCGCCGCTGACCATCACCGTCGGCGGCACCAACGGCAAGGGTTCATGCATCGCGCTGCTCGACGCCGTTCTGCGGGCCCAGGGACTGCGGGTCGGTGCTTACACCTCGCCGCACCTGCTGCGTTACAACGAGCGTATCCGCATCGACGGCCGCGAGGCCGGGGACGAAGACATCTGCGAGGCTTTCGCCCGCATCGAGGCGGTGCGCGACGGGGTCAGCCTCAGTTTCTTCGAGTTCGCCACCCTGGCGGCGCTGGATCTGTTCGCCCGCGCCGGGGTGGACGTCCAGCTGCTCGAGGTGGGGCTGGGAGGACGGCTGGATGCGGTCAATCTGATCGACGCCGATGCGGTGCTCGTCACCAGCATCGATATCGACCACAAGGAATGGCTGGGGGAGGACCGCGACAGCATCGGCCGGGAAAAGGCCGGTATTCTCAGGGCGGGGCGTCCGGCGGTGGTGGGGGACCGCGATCCTCCCCGCAGCCTGGTGCTGCGGGCCCGGGAACTGGGGGCGCGGCTGCATTGTCTGGGACAGGATTTCGATCACCGCAGACGGGCGGATGGCTGGTGCTGGCAGGGCTGGGATGGCGAACTGGATGGTCTTCCCTGGCCTTCCCTTCCGGGGAGGCAGCAGCTTGACAACGCCGCGGCGGTGATCGCGGTGCTCCGCTGCCTGGCCTCCCGCCTGACCGTCTCCACGGCCGCGCTGCGTCGGGGTCTGGCCACGGTCCGGCTGCCGGGGCGCTATCAACTGCTTCCGGGCACGCCCGAGCGGCTGCTGGACGTGGCCCACAATCCCCAGGCCGCGGCGTTGCTGGCCGAGCACCTGCGCCGCAACTGGCCCGGAAGGCGCGTCCTGGCCCTGTTCACCGCCATGGCGGACAAGGACATCGAAGGGATGTTGACCCGGATGGGCGGGGTGGTGGACGTCTGGGCTCTGGCGCCGCTGGTCGGAAATCCCCGGGCGGCCTCATCCGAGCGCCTGCTGACCGCCTTCGAGCGGGCGGGGCTTCCCCGGCCGTTGCACGGTTTCCCCACGGTCGCAGCCGCCCTGGGTGCTCTGGAACGGATGGCCGCACCGGAGGATCTGATCGTGGTGTTCGGTTCGTTTTTCCTGGTTGCCGAATTGCTGGCCGACGATGGATCTGCAGCTTAAACGCCGTCTAGTCGGTGGCGCCGTGCTGGTGCTGCTGGCGGTCATCTTCCTGCCGATGTTGTTCGAGGACGGGCTGCGTTCGCCTGCGCCGTTCGACCGTGCCATGCCGGAGCCTCCGGCACCGGGCAAGGCCCCGGCTCGGATCGCGGTGGCGGACCGCCCCCATCTCCCCCTGTCGTCCGGCTGGGTGGTGCAGGTCGGCAGCTTCAGCAGCGCCGCCAACGCTGACGCCCTGGTCGCCCGTCTGCGTCAGGCGGGGTTTCCCGCCTACCTCGCCCGGCTCGATCGTGCCGGGAAATCTCTGTACCGGGTACGCGTCGGTCCGGTCTTGCGCAAGGACGAAGCCGAAACCCTCGCCCGCCGCCTGAGCGAACGCTTCGGTCTCAAAGGCTTCGTCGTTTCCCACCCCTGATTTTTTCCACGGCTGTGGTCACAGTCCTGTCACGGGATTGGGCTATGGTTAATCTGAGCCGTAACGGTTCGTCATGTCCTTGCCGGAGACAATCGGCGTTAATTGTTTTTTATAGGTAAACAAATAGTATAAAGTTGAAATTCTATTGATAGATACTATAATAATTTTGAATTCTAACTTTAGAACTCGGTATGGAGGTTATCACGATGAAGAAAGGGTTGCTCGCAGCCGCTTTGGCTTTGGGACTGGGAACCGCCTGGGCGGACGATGTGCCGCGTTCCGTGGATCAAACCGTCGCCCGCTGGAACCAGGCGCTGAATCAGGGCAGGGTGGATGAGCTGATGCACCTGTACGCCAAGGATGCGATGGTGTTGCTGCCCGATGGCAAGGTGATCAAGGATCCGAGGGAGATCCGCCGCTTCTGGGAGAAGGTGCTGGCTGGCCGGCACGGCCGCTTCGAAGTGGATGTGAACGACGTGCTGTCCGCCAAGGGCGACACCGTGGTGTCCACCCTGCGCTGGACCAACGTGGACGGGGAATTGAAATACGCCTACGACGGCGTGATCTACAACGTCTTCAAGAAACAGGCCGACGGCACCTGGAAAGCCCAGGCGCAACGCTGGAACTGATGCGCTGACCTGACATCCTGAATCCTTTCAGGAACCGCGGAAGAAAGGCCCCGGCAACGCCGGGACACCTTTCCAGGCGGTTTTTTTATGCCCGCTGTGCTTCGGCGGCCGGGCCGTAGTGGGTTTCCACGTAGCGTTCCACCAGGGCCTGAAATTCCTCGGCGATGCGGTCCCCCTTGAGGGTCACGGTCTTCTGGCCGTCCTCGTACACCGGCGCCACCGGGCTCTCACCGGTGCCGGGCAGGCTGATGCCGATGTTGGCGTTCTTGCTTTCCCCCGGGCCGTTGACCACGCAGCCCATCACTGCCACGTGCATGTCCTCGACTCCGGGATAGCGGTCGCGCCACTCGGGCATCTTGCGCCGCAGGTAATCCTGGATCTGCTGCGCCAGGCGCTGGAAGTAGTCGCTGGTGGTGCGGCCACAGCCGGGGCAGGCGATGACCATGGGGGTGAAGGCGCGTAGCCCCATGGTCTGCAGGATCTCCTGGGCGACGATCACCTCCTTGGCGCGCGAGGCGCCGGGCTCCGGGGTCAGGGAGATGCGGATGGTGTCGCCGATGCCCTGTTGCAGCAGCACCGCCAGGGCGGCGGTGGAGGCGACGATGCCCTTGGTGCCGATGCCCGCTTCGGTGAGCCCCAGATGCAGAGCGTAGTTGCAGCGCCGGGCCAGATCCTGATAGACGGCGATCAGTTCCTGCACTCCGCTCATCTTGCAGGAGATGACGATCTTTTCGGGAGGCAGCCCCAGTTCCTCGGCCTTGGCGGCGCTTTCCAGGGCGGAGGTGACCACCGCGTCGCGCATCACTTCGTCCAGATCGCGAGGGTTGGCGGAACGGGCGTTCTCGTCCAGCAAGCGGGCGAGCACCGCCTGATCCAGGCTGCCCCAGTTGACGCCGATACGCACCGGCTTGTCGAACCGGAGGGCGAATTCGATCATCTGGGCGAATTGGGGATCGCGCTTGGAACCCCGGCCCACGTTGCCGGGATTGATGCGGAACTTGGCCAGGGCCTCGCCGCAGGCAGGATGCTTGGCCAGCAGCCGGTGGCCGTTGAAATGGAAGTCGCCCACCAGGGGGACGTCGCAGCCGCGGCGGTCCAGTTCCTCGCGGATTTTTGGCACCGCGGCGGCGGCCGCTTCGGTATTGACGGTGAGGCGGACGATTTCGGAACCGGCCTGGGCCAGTTCCCGTACCTGCCTGACGGTGCCGTCCACGTCCTCGGTGGCGGTGTTGGTCATGGACTGGACCACCACCGGGGCGCCGCCGCCGATCTGCACCTTGCCGACCTTGACGCCGATGGAGGGCCTTCTGGGAATTGGGGGTGTGCTCATGGTTTCGAAGTGCGTTTCTGCTGCTAGTCTTCAATTATGGGAATACCGCCGAGCGGCACGGGATCGCAACATTATAAGGGAAAGCGGGGTTCGGTGAGGGTTCATTATTTTTCCGACATCCACCTGGAATTCGGGCCGCTGCAGCTGCCGGAGGTGGCGGCGGACGTGGTCGTCGCCGCCGGAGACATCGGTGTCGGCCTGCAGGGGATGCGCTGGTTGGCGCAGCTTGACAAACCGGTCATCTATGTGGCCGGCAACCATGAATTCTACCAGCATGACCATGTCGAGCTGCTGCCGCGGCTGGAGCAGGCGGCCCTGGGGACGCCGGTGCGGTTTCTGGAGAACAAGGTGCATGTGCTGGACGGGGTGCGTTTCCTCGGCTGCACCCTGTGGACCGATCTGGGCGCCGGGGACGAGGATGTCAGCCGCCTGGAGGACAGCGTCAACGATTTCCACCGGATCCGTTTCGACGGCCGTCCTTACCGCTTCGAACACTACCTCGCCCTGCACCGCCGCTCGCGGACCTGGCTGGCGCGGGCGCTGCAGAGGCCCTTTTCAGGCAAGACCGTGGTGGTGACCCACCATGCCCCCAGCTTCTGGAGCTGGGACAACCGTCCCTCGGCCCTCAACCGCTTCGCCTACTGTAACGACCTGCGCGAGCTGATGTACGAGTATGACATCGCCGCCTGGTTTCACGGCCATACCCATGTGGTCTGGGATTATCGCTGCGGCGACACCCGCATCCTTTGCAATCCACGGGGGTATCACGATCGCAGGCCGGTCGAGGAATTCCGTCCGGGGCGGGTGGTCGAGATCTGACCGCCTTTCTTTCCCGCATTTGCGTGCTACTTTTCTAGGTAGTGCTGCAAAAAATGTGAGGAGGTTCACCCTTGGACATCGCAACCCTGGTCGGTCTGCTTGGCGGTCTCGGCATCATCGGGGCATCCATCGCCATGGGCGGCGACTTCATGTTGTTCGTCAACGTGCCGTCCATCCTGATCGTGTTCGGGGGCACTTTCATGGTGACTCTGATGCGCATCACCCTGGGGGATTTTTTCCGTTCCTTCGGGGTGGCGGCCAAGGCCTTCTTCAACAAGCCCGACGATCCGGCCAAGCTGATCGAGGAAGCGGTACGCCTGGCGGACGTGGCGCGCAAGAACGGTCTGCTGGCGCTTGAGAACGAAACGGTGGAGAATCCCTTTCTGCAAAAGGGCATTTCCATGTGCGTGGACGGTCACGACCCGGCCTTGATCCGCAAGATGCTGACCGAGGAGATCAACCAGGCCATCGCCCGTCACGAGGTGGGACAGGATATGTGGAAGTCCATCGGCGACATGGCTCCGGCCATGGGGATGATCGGCACCCTGGTCGGTCTGGTGCAAATGCTCGCCAACATGTCCGATCCGGCCAGCATCGGTCCGGCGATGGCGGTGGCCCTGCTGACGACCCTGTACGGGGCGGTGATCGCCAACGCCTTCGCCATTCCTCTGGCGGACAAGCTGGCGCTGATCAGCGGCTACGAGAAGATCGCCAAGTCGCTGATCATCGAAACCATTAACGGCATCCAGGAGGGGATGAATCCCAAGGTGCTGGAAACCCTCCTCAACGCCTACGTTCCGGAAAAGAAACGAAGCACAGGTGACTGATCATGGCTGAGGAAGAATGTCCCAAATGCCCCGCCGGGGCCCCGGCGTGGGTGATGACCTTCGCCGACTTGATGTCGCTGCTGATGTGCTTCTTCGTGCTGCTGTTGTCGTTCGCCACCATGGACGTGATTCGCTTCCGGCAGATGGCGGCGTCCCTGAAGAACGCCTTCGGGGTGCAGACCGAGATCGTCGCTTATGAAATCGTCAAGGGCACCAGCGTCATCGCCCAGCATTTCAGCCCGGCGACAGTGGAACCCACGCCCTTGGACGAAATCCGCCAGTCCACCACCGAGGATCTCCCCAATCTCGATATCCCCGAGTCCACCGAGGAAAAGTCCACGGAAGGCGAGGGGGAGATGGACAAGGAAGCCATGGAAAAAATGCTGGCGGAGGAAAAACGCAAGGAACTGGAAGCCGAGGCGGCCCGGATCCGCGAGTCGCTGCTGGAGGAAATCAAGGCTGGCAAGATCAGTGTGGAGATGCAGGAAGACAAGATCATCGTCCGCATCCATGAGAAAGGCTCCTTCCCCTCCGGCAGTGCGGTACTCAACAGCGGTTTCGGTCCGGCGATGAAAAAGATCATCGACGTGGTCAAACGCAGCCGGGGCAAGGTGATCGTCGCCGGCCACACCGACAACGTCCCCATCCGCACCGAATGGTATCGTTCCAATTGGGAACTGTCGGCGGCGCGGGCGGTGACCGTCGCCCATGAGCTGCTCAGGGGCGGTGTCGATCCCAAGCGTCTGATGGTGGTCGGTTACGCCGACACCCAGCCGCTGGTTCCCAACACCAGCGCCGCCAACCGGGCGCGCAACCGGCGGGTCGAAATCATTCTGGAACAGGAGAAACATTGATGGAGACAAGCGAACAACTGCCGGAACGCCGGCGTTTCTTTCGGGTCGAGGACGAGATTGTCCTGGTCTACCGCCCTATCGCTCCGGAGGACATGCCTCCGGTGGAGGCATTCCAAAATCAGCTGGTCGATCATTTTTCCCTGACCTCGACGTTGGCGTACCTGACCCAGGAATCCCAGGCGCAGCTGCACCGCATCGAGCGTGAAAATCCGGCCGTGGCCGACTATCTCAAGACGCTGGAACGCAAGATCGAGGCGCTGGCCCAGGCCGTGATGATCAGTAACAACCGTCTTGCTGACCAGCCGACCCGCAAGGTCAATCTCAGCGCCGCCGGCATCGCCTTCACCGCCGACCAGCCACTGGCGGAAGGCGGCCTGTTGGAACTGAAGATGGTACTGCCGCCCTCGCTGGTGGGAATCGTCACCTTTGGCAAGGTGGTCTACTGTACGCCCTTGGAGGAGGGGGAAGGTTGGCGGGTCGGCGTGGATTTCCTCAGCATGCGCGAGCAGGACAGGGAGGTGCTGATCCGCCACGTGGTCAAACGCCAGCTCACCCTGATCCGGGCCCGGAAGCATCCGCCGGCAAGCTGATTTATACTGTTCTCTCGGCAAATATCGGACAGGTGAATGCTCACGGCAGCGGCACAAGCGCTGTTGCACGAACTGGCCGACGGACGCTTTCATTCCGGAACCGTGCTGGCCGCCCGCCTGGGCATCAGCCGGGCAGCGGTGTGGAAGCGGATCCGCCAGCTGCAGGCGGCGGGCGTGTCGGTCACTTCGGTGCCCGGGCGGGGATACCGCCTGTATCCGCCTCTGGAGCTGCTGGATCCAGAGACGATCGCAAGGGAGCTCCAGACCCTCGGGGCGGACGCCCCGCTCGGGTTGACGGTTCACGCTTGCCTGCCCTCCACCAATGCATGGCTGCTGGCGCGGGCGGGCGGGTTGCCTCGGGGCAGCGTCTGTCTGGCGGAAGCCCAGACCGCCGGGCGTGGCCGCCTGGGGCGGCGCTGGGTGTCACCGTTCGGTTGCCATCTGTACCTGTCGTTGTTATGGCGCTTCGACGATGCGGCTGCCGCCGCAGGCTTAAGCCTTGCCGTCGGTGTGGCGGTGCGCCAGGCGCTGCAGCGGCTCGGCATCGAGGGAATCGAACTCAAGTGGCCCAACGACCTGCTCTGGCAGGGAAGCAAGCTCGCTGGCATCCTGATCGAGGCGGTCAGCGAGCAGCAGGGGCCCTGCAGCTTGGTGATCGGCGTGGGCGTGAACGGCACGATGCCGGCCACGGCCGCCCGTCAGATCGACCAGCCCTGGGTGGACCTCCATACCCTGTTGGGGCGTCCGCCGCCCCGTAACCGTCTGACCGCCTGCGTGATCGCCGAGCTGCTGGCGCTGCTCCACGCTTACGAGGAGGCGGGGGCGGCGGTATGGATAGAGCGCTGGCGGGCGCACAACTGCGTGCTTGGGCGGTCGGTGAGCGTGCAGCAGGGGGAGCGGGTCTATACCGCCACCGCCGTGGACGTGGCGCCCGACGGTGCTCTGGTGCTGGTGGATGCCGGCGGGCGCCGCCACAAGATCAACGCCGGCGATGTGAAACTGCGACTGGGCGCGTGATGGAATTGTTGGTGGACAGCGGCAACAGCCGCCTCAAGTGGGCTGTGCTGGAACGCGGCGTGATCGGTCCGGCCCGGTCAGCGCTCGGAGGCAGGGAGTTGACGCCGGCACGACTGGACCGTCTCTGGGGAGAGTTGCCGGTCCCCGACCGGGTGTGGATCGCCAACGTCGCTGGCGAAGCGGTAGCCGTCTGTCTGGAGCGCTGGCTGCAAAGCCGCTGGGGAAAGACGGGAAATTTCGTCAGTTCCCGTCGGGATGCCTGCGGAGTCCGCAGCGGTTATCGCGATCCCCGGCAGCTGGGGGTAGACCGCTGGCTGGCGTTGATCGCCGCCCGCCATTATCATCCCCTGCCGGCCTGTATCGTCGATTGCGGCACCGCCCTGACCCTGGACGTGCTCGACAGCGACGGTCGTCACCACGGTGGCCTGATCTGCCCCGGGGCGGCATTGATGCGCCAGAGTCTGGGGTGGGGAACCGCGCAGGTGAAAACAGAGGAGCACGAAATTGATGCGCTGTTGGGCGATCACACCGCCGCCGCCGTCGCGCTCGGGGTGGAGGCGGCGCTGGCCGGCTTGGTGGAGCGAAGCCTGGCGCGGCTGGCGCCGCGCTGGCCTGACCTGCACCTGGTACTGACCGGCGGGGATGCCGTCCGCCTGGCGCGGAATCTTTCCCGGCCCGCACAACTGGCGCCGGATCTGGTGCTGCGGGGGCTGGCGCTGGTCAGCCGGCAGCCATGAGTCGGCGGCTCACCTATATCCTCCTGGTCGCCAATCTGCTGTTCTTCCTGTGGGCGACATACGGCCGAAATGCCGCGCCGTGGCAACGGGTCGTCTCCGGCGTTTCTCTGGAGCGCATCATCCTGGTGGACGAAGTGACCCGGGCATCCAGGCAGATCGCTGAGGCTGAATCTGCGGCCGAAGCGCCTGCCACAGCGCCGAGGACTCAAGGCGTCAACGCCGAGTCCCGTCCCCCTGTGCGGAAATCCCAATGTCATCGCCTTGGCCCTTTGAATGGCCGCAAGGCCGCCGTGCGTCTGCTGACCCAGTTCCTTCAATTGGGGCTTGCCGCCCGGGTGGCCGAGGAAGAAGCCGAGGAGGTGACCGGCTACTGGCTGATGTACCCGCCGGCCGCCGATCTGGCGACGGCGCGCCGCAATCTGGCCCGGCTGCGGCAACTGGGGTGGAAGGATCTGTGGTTGTTCGAACGCGGCCGCTGGCGTGGTGCCATTTCCCTGGGGCTGTACGCCCAGCGCAGCCGGGCCGAGGCGATGGCGGCGCAGCTGCACGCCCAGGGCGTCGAGGTGGAAATCCTGCCGCGCCAAGTCCGGGGACGGCGTTTCTGGCTCGAATCGGCTCAGGAACCTTTTCCCGGCTGGCGGGCCTCGGTGGCCGCCTGGGGTTGGTCGGTGAAGCCCTGTACCCGTTCGGAGGGGAACGCAGGTACGCTGCAGCAGTAATGCAGCGTCACCAGCAGGGTGAACTGAATCCCGAAGATCAGATTGGCGATCAGCAGGTGGAGCGGTTGCAGCCACGGTGGTATCCCCAGCCGCTCCATGCCGATACCGGTTCCCACCGCCAGGAAGACCAACAGGCCCAGCGCCAGGGTAAGGCGGAACAATAGATGCCGCTGGGGCAGTAGGCGCAGCAGCCGCCACGCCATGGCCAGATTGGCGCACAGCAGCGCCAGGGCGAACCCCCGGTGCCAGTAGAACACCCACGGCAGTTCCTGGGGCCAGTGGCGGCGGCCGGTGAACTGGTGGGCCTTGGCGATGGCGTCCACCGCTTCGCGGACCTGAGCGCCGAGACCGATCTGGATCAGGGTCACGAGCAACAGCGCTCCCAGTAGCCAGACGTGGCGGCGTTGCAGGGAGCGAAGGTGGACGGGCGTCAGCGCTTCCCGTTCGGCCCGGATCACCGCGTAGATCAGCAACGCGACGATGACCAGCGCCATCAGCATGTGGGCGGTGATCATCAGGGGATGGAGGTTGCTGCTTACCACCACCGCCCCCAGCCAGCCCTGGAACACGACTAGCAACAGAGCGGCCAGCGCCGCGTAGAACACCGGTGGATCGCCGCGCCGGAAGGGTAGGGCGGCCCAGACTGTGAGGATGATGAGCAGGCCGGTGGTCACTCCGGTGAGGCGGTTGAGGTATTCGGTCCAGGTCTTGACCGGGTTGAAGCGAGTGTCGGCGTATCCCCGCTGGGCGTAGATTTCGTGGTAATTGGCCGGCAGCTGGGATTCGTCGGTGGGCGGAATCCACTGTCCGAAGCAGGTGGGCCAGTCGGGACAACCCATGCCGGCGCCCGAGGCCCGGACGATGGCGCCCACGAGGATCAGGAAATAGACCGTGGCGATGGTGAGGGTGCCGATGCGGCGGAAACGGCGCAGGGTGTCCTCGTGCATGTCGGTTTCCGGTGGTGGCTCGTTGGAACGCCCATGATACACCAACCTTCGCGACCAGCGGCACCCTGCGCCGGCCGTGCGCCGCAGGCGTCAGGCGAAGATCTGACGTGTTTCGTCGATGCCCTCGATTTCGACGACCTCGATGTCCGGTGTCAGTCCCAGGCGGCTGAAGGCGCCGATGGTGGTGGGATCGACCGGTGGTTCCTCCCCCTGGCTGGCCAGGTGTTCCAGGTAGGCGACCTGGATGATGTCTACGTAATCCGCCTCCCCGTCGGGGCTCTGCCGATTCCACTGGCGGTAGTCGCTGACGACCTGGCGGAGTGTGTCGGGGAAGTTCCAGTGGCTTAGGATCAGGGCGCCGATGGCGGGATGGAGTTCGTCGAGCAGTCGGTCGAGGGCGGTCTGGTCCCTGGCCAGTGCCTGGTTGCGGTTGGCCAGCACCAGGATGGGGAGTTTGCCGATCTGGTGGATGAGCCCTGCCAGGAGCGCATGTTCGGCGTCCAGGTGGGGGGTGAGGGTCGCCAGCGCGCGGCTGATGGCGGCGACATCGACACTGGTGCGCCAGATGTCCCGGAAGTAGCGCTCCAACAGGGCGGAATCGGGCTGAAAGACCTGCTTCATCGCCAGGCCGGTGATGAGGGTTCGCACGGTGTCGTAACCCAGGCGCATGATCGCCATCTGCAGGTTGGTGATCTCGGTACGGGCGCGGTAGAGGGGGCTGTTGGCCACTTGCAGCAGCCTGGCGCTGAGGGCGGCATCCTCGGCGATCATGTCCGCCAGCTGGGAGGCGGTCGCCTTGCCGCCTTCCACCGCAGCGCGCACTTTGAGGGCGACCTCGGGCAGCGTTGGCAGGGTGATGCGATCCTTTTCGATTTCTTCTTTCAGACGAGCGAGAAATTGCTGGGGGGTGACGGCTTGCATGACGGTCAGGGTTCCCTGTGTTGGTTGACGGCTCAAGGAACAGTATAGGCGAGATCGCGCCGCTGCAGCGGGTGCTGCGGTGCGGATGTCAACCGGAGCGCGGAACCGTGAACCGCATCACAGCGGACCACCGCGAGCAGTTCCGTCCCTTTTGCAGCTGGGGCGGAATTGATCACCTGCCCGACGCCTTCCTCCCCGGCGACCAGCGCCGTGCCGGGGGGCGGCGGTTCGGCGCCGGCGGCGAAGAAGCGGTACAGCCGCCGTTTGACCTGGCCGCGGTAGTGGGTCCGGGCGATGATCTCCTGGCCGGTGTAACACCCCTTGTCAAAGCTGATCCCCCCGAGCAGGTCGAGGTTGAGCATCTGGGGCAGGAAGCGGCCGCTGGTGGCGGCGGTCACCCAGGGCAGACCACTGCGGATGTCATGCAGGCGCCAACATGCCGGCGGCGCTTCACGGGCTTCTGACGGCCGCAGACCTGCTTCCAGATCGGCTCGCTGTCCCAGCAGCAGCCAGCGGGGTAGAGTGTCGGGCACCCGGATCCAGGCGATCCGGCCGATCCAGATGATTTCGTCCCCCACTCGGGGAGGCGTTTGCGGCAGCCGGAGAAGCTCGCCCCGGATTCCGAGACAGGCCCATTCCGTCACCGCTAGGGTGACGTCGGCACGCAGCACGTAACGACGCAGGTGTTGTGCGATGTCCTCCGCCAGATCGGCGGCCAGCACCAGCAGGAACGCCGCATCGTGTTTCAGAATCCTGAAGTTCGCCAGTACCCGCCCCTGGGGATTGCAAACGGCGCCCAGGCCGCTTTGGCCCTCATTGATACGGTGCACGTCGCATGTGATCTGGCCCTGAAGAAAGGCTGCCGCGTCGCGGCCGCCAACCTTCGCCACGGCCAGATCGGTCACGGGCGTTATTTCTGTTATTTCTAGGAGGTTTGAGGCTGTGGTCATAGTCGTGCCGTTTTGGATTCAGGTTTGCAGAAATTGACTATCGCTCATTGATTGGGAAAGATTCAAGCAGTTCCTGAATGGGTTGCGGCTCGGCTGACAAGGCCCTACAATTTTTTCTGTTTCGCCGTGTAATTCATTCCCCCCGCCATTCGAGGCCCGGCCGTGAACCGACCCCTGTCCCCGCACCTGCAAATCTACCGGCTGCCGCTGACCGCCTGGCTGTCGATCACCCATCGGATCACCGGGGTCGTGCTCAGTTTCGGTTTGCTGGTGCTGGTGGGCATGGTGCTGGCGATTGCTGGGGCCGGGGAAGGCTATGGAGCCCTGCAGGCGTTTCTGCACGGCTTTTGGGGCCGGGTGTGGCTGTTTTTGTGGCTGCTGGCCCTGTTTTCGCATTTCTGCCACGGCATCCGTCATCTGCTCTGGGACGTGATCTTGGGGTTCGAGCGCGAGCGGCTGTCGCGCCACAGCCTGCTGGAACTGCTGGCCGCGCTAGGATTGACTTGCCTGGCCTGGTTATGGATTTGAAGCCCGCCTTCCGTACTCCCCTGGCCCGGGCGCTTGGCCTCGGCAGCGCTCACAGCGGCAGCGGGCACTGGTGGCGGCAACGGCTGACCGCCATCGCCCTGGTTCTGCTGACCGGCTGGTTGATCTGGTTTTTGGCGCAGCTGAGCCGGTTGCCTCATGGCGAGATGCTGGCTTGGCTGGCCCGCCCCTGGCAGGCGGGACTGTTGCTGGCCTATCTGGTCACTGCCGGTTATCACGCCGCCCTGGGGTTGCAGGTGGTCATCGAGGATTACGTGCATCATCCGGTCCGAAAACTGACCGCCCTGATCGGCGTCCGGCTGGGAATGGGGGGGGTGGTGCTCGTGGGGGTGACCGGCCTGATTCGAATCATCGCCACTGGAGGTGCCGGATGAAGCCGGCCTATCCCATCACCACCCATACTTACGACACCGTCGTGGTCGGCGCCGGCGGCGCCGGCCTGCGGGCGACCCTGGGAATGGCGGCGCGGGGGCTCAAGACCGCCTGCATCACCAAGGTGTTTCCGACCCGCAGCCACACCGTCGCCGCCCAGGGAGGGATCAGCGCCGCCTTGGGCAACGTGGGGGAGGACGACTGGCGCTGGCACATGTACGACACCGTCAAGGGTTCCGACTGGCTCGGCGATCAGGACGCCATCGAGTACATGTGCCGCGAGGCCATCCCGGCGGTGATCGAGCTGGAGCACATGGGGGTGCCCTTCTCCCGCACCCCGGACGGCAAGATCTACCAGCGCGCCTTCGGCGGCATGACCACCCATTTCGGCAAGGGGGAGGCCCGGCGAACCTGCGCCGCCGCCGACCGCACCGGCCATGCCATCCTCCACACCCTGTACCAGCAGTCCCTCAAGCATCAGGCTCAGTTCTTCATCGAATACTTCGCCCTCGATCTGGTCATGGACGAGGATGGGGTCTGCCGCGGCGTGCTGGCCTGGTGCCTGGAGGACGGCAGCCTGCACCTGTTTCGCGCCCACATGACGGTGATCGCCACCGGCGGTTACGGGCGGGTCTATTTCTCCTGCACCTCGGCCCACACCTGTACCGGTGACGGCAACGCCATGGTGCTGCGCGCCGGTCTGCCGCTGCAGGACATGGAATTCGTCCAGTTCCACCCTACCGGCATATACGGCGCCGGCTGCCTCATCACCGAGGGCGCCCGCGGGGAGGGGGGCTACCTGACCAATTCCGAAGGGGAACGCTTCATGGCGCGCTACGCACCCCACGCCAAGGATCTGGCCTCGCGTGACGTGGTTAGCCGCGCCATGACCATCGAAATCCGGGAAGGCCGCGGCGTCGGTCCCCACAAGGACCATCTGCTGCTGCACCTGGAACACCTGGACCCGAAGATCATTCACGAACGCCTACCGGGGATCGCCGAGACCGCCCGCATCTTCGCCGGGATCGATGTCACCCGGGAGCCGATTCCGGTCATTCCCACCGCCCATTACAACATGGGCGGCATTCCCACCAATCTCGACGCCGAGGTGGTCACCCTCAGGAACGACGACCCGGAAACCCCGGTGCCGGGGCTGATGGCCATCGGCGAGGCCGCCTGCGTGTCGGTCCACGGCGCCAACCGCCTGGGCTCCAATTCCCTGCTGGACATCGTCGTCTTCGGCCGCGCCGCCGCCATCCGCTGTGCCGAGCTGGTCAAGCCGCGCCGTCCCCACAAGACGCTGTCCGATGCCGCGCTCGAGCCGCTGCTGACCCGCTTCGACCGCATCCGCCACGCCGACGGCAGCCTGCGGGTGGCCGAGGTGCGCGAGCGCATGCAGCGCTGCATGCAGAATCACGCCGCCGTGTTCCGCAACGCCGAGGTGCTGCGGGAAGGTCTGGACCAGCTCAGGGAAATCGCCGCCAGTTTCGAGGACATCCGCCTCAGCGACCGCTCTTTGGTGTGGAACACCGATCTGGTGGAAGCCCTGGAGCTGGCCAACCTGCTGCCCCAGGCCCTGGTCACCGTCGCCGCCGCCCTCAACCGCACCGAAAGCCGCGGCGCCCATGCCCGAGAGGACTATCCCGAGCGCGACGACGACCACTGGCTCAAGCACACCCTGATCTGGCTCGACCGGGGCGACGCTTCCCGCATCGCCTACCGGCCGGTACATCTCAAGCCGTTGACCGCCGACGTCGAGCCCATCCCACCCCAGCCGCGAGTGTACTGAGATGGTGGAATTCACCCTGCCGGCCCACGCCAAGGTCAAGCCGGGGAAAATCTGGCCCGCCCCGGAAGGGGCCGAGGACATCCTCACGGTCAAGCTGTACCGCTACGATCCCGAATCCGGCGACAATCCCCGCCTCGATACCTATCTGGTGGACCGCAGCCGCTGCGGCAAGATGGTGCTCGACGTCCTGTTCCACATCAAGAACGAGATCGACTCCAGCCTCGCCTTCCGCCGCTCCTGCCGCGAGGGAGTGTGCGGTTCCTGCGCCATGAACGTCAACGGCCGCAACACCCTGGCCTGCATCAAGCCGCTGGCCGAGGTGGGCGACACCCTTACCCTCTATCCGCTGCCCCACCTGGAGGTGCACAAGGACCTGGTGGTGGACATGACTCACTTCTACGCCCAGTACGCCTCGGTCCAGTCCTGGCTCAAGGCGCTCACCCCAGCCCCGGCCGACCGCGAGCGTCTCCAGAGCCCCGAGGAACGCGCCCGGCTCGACGGTCTCTACGACTGCATCCTGTGCGCCTGCTGCTCCACGTCCTGTCCCAGCTACTGGTGGAACGGCGACCGTTATCTGGGGCCGGCGGTGCTGCTGCAGGCCTACCGCTGGATCGCCGACAGCCGCGACGAGGCCACCGGCGAACGCCTCGACCAGCTCGAAGACCCCTTCAAGCTGTACCGTTGCCACACCATCATGAACTGTACGGATACCTGTCCCAAGGGACTCAATCCCGCCAAAGCCATCGCCGAGATCAAGAAGCTTCTCATCGAACGCAAGCTGTGACCGCGCCGGAACCGTTGCGCTGGCGCTGCCGCCGCGGCATGCGGGAGCTGGACGTCCTGCTGGAAAGGTGGCTGGCCCGCCATTGGGAGACAGCGACGGCGGCGGAACAGGCAGCTTTCGCGCGACTGCTGAGCTATCCCGATCCCCTGCTGTGGGACTGGCTGGTGGCCGGTCACCCCGGGCCTGACGAGGAACTGGCCGCCCTGTGCTGTCGGATTCGCGCTTCGGTCTAGATCTCCGTTTCTGCCCTTCCCGCTGGCAGTCGCTCTGGCTTATGGGCGGTCACGGCCTCGCCCTGACGGCCGTGGTGATGAGCGCGATCCCGCCACCCTGGCCGGTGGTGCTGACGCTGCTGGTGCTGGCCCACGGCAGCGGTGCTTGGTTCGCGCGTCACCGCTTCGTCGGCTGGCGCCTCAGCTACCGTGACGGTCACTGGCGCCTGCAGGATGCCAGAGGGAATCGGGTTTCCACCCGATTATGTCCCTCCACCTGGATGAGTCCTTGGGTTACGGTATTGCACTGGCGTACGGAACAGGGGGATTTTCTCGCCGTGCCGGTCTGGAAAGACGCCCTGGCGGCCGCCGATTACCGCAGGTTACAGGCACGTTTGCGGTGGGGGTGACAGTCCGGCCAGTTCCTCCAGGCACAGGTCCAGGGCCGTGTCCCAGGCGGGCGGGGTGAGGCCGAAGGTGGCGCTCAGTTTGCCAGTGTCGAGCACCGACCAGGCCGGTCGGTGGGCGGGGGTGGGGTAGTCGGCAGTGGTGATAGGATCGATCCGGGCGGCGGTCTCCGGCAACAGCCCGGCGTCGATTCCCAGACGGCGGATGGCGTCGGCAAAACCGTGCCAGGTGGTGGCGCCCGTGCAGGTGAGGTGATAGGTGCCGCAGGTTGCCGGCAGATCGCGGCGGGCCAGCATTTGCGCGGTGGTTTCGGCGATGACCCGGCTCCAGGTGGGGGTGCCCGATTGGTCTGCCACCACGCCGATCAGCTCCTTTTCCCGCAGCAGCCGCAGCATGGTGAGGAGGAAGTTTTTCCCGCGCGCGCCATAGACCCAGGCGGTGCGCAGGATCCAGTGGCGGCAGCCGGTGGCGCGGATCGCCTCTTCGCCTGCCAGTTTGGTGCGCCCGTAGGCGTTTTGGGGGCCGGTGGGATCGTCCTCCCGGTAAGGGCGGTCGCCGTCGCCGGCAAAGACGTAGTCGGTGGAGTAATGAATCAGCCCGGCCCCCAGGCGCTGGGCTTCCTCCGCCAGGATGCCGGGGGCGGTAGCGTTGATCTTCTCGGCCAGTTGCGGTTCCGATTCGGCCCGGTCGACGGCGGTGTAGGCGGCGGCGTTGACGATCAAAGCGGGTCTGATCCGTCGCAGGGCGGGAACGATGCAGTCGGGATCGGCCAGATCGACGGCCGGCTCGCTGCAGCGGTCCAGGGCGATCACCTGACCCAAGGGCAGCAGGGCGCGGCGCAGTTCGAAGGCCACCTGGCCCTGGCGGCCGATGACGAGAATGGGGCGGGTCATGGCCGATAGCCGGGCAGGTCGGTTGCCGCGATGTCACGCAGACGCGATCCCCGGCGGTCCTTGTCCGACAGCAGGGGTTCGGTCACCGGCCAGTCGATGCCGATGTCCGGGTCGTTCCACAGCAGGCTGTGCTCGGTGGCCGGGTTGTAGAAGTCGGTGCACTTGTAGGCGAACAGGGCTTCCTCGCTCAGAACGCAGAAGCCGTGGGCGAAGCCCTCGGGGACGTAGAGCTGGCGGTGGTTGTCCGCCGACAGTTCGTACCCCACCCACTGGCCGAAGGTGGGCGAGCCTTTGCGGATGTCCACGGCGACGTCGAACACCGCCCCCTTGAGCACCTGCACCAGCTTGCCCTGGGGCTGGGGCCACTGGTAATGGAGCCCGCGCAGGATCCCCTGGCGTGACAGGGACAGGTTGTCCTGGACGAAGTCCAGGTCCAGACCGGCCTCGGCATAGCGGCGCCGGTTCCAGGTTTCCATGAAGAAACCGCGCCGGTCGCCGAAGACGTCCGGTTCGATCAGCAGCACGCCGGGGAGTTTGGTTTCGCTGACTTTCATGCGGATGCGGGTTGGGTTTTTTCGTGTTCTAAGGTTTTTTTAAGCCAGGAATAAAGCGCTTCCGGGGCGACATCGGCGCCGTTGGGCCAACAGATCGTACCCAAGCTTGGGTCCACCCGAAGGGTTCGGAAGCGTTCAGGGTCGCGCAGAGGCGCGAAGATGCCGCGGAAAGAAAGATGTGCTCCCAAATCCAGCGCGCCTTCAAGACCATCCTCGAAGCGCAAATAGACATGGTGGTTGCCAAGCGGACGGGCTTCAACGAGATCGACGAGCATAGTTACTCCAATGGTGGTATCGGTTTCAAAGGGGCATAGCGCTCCGCCCGTTGCCAATTGTCCATCAGCTCCGATTGGTGTCTGGCAGCCCATTCCATGACCAGACTGAGGACGCGGGGAGACAATTTGCCTTCCAGCAGCCCAAGCGGTTCGATACCGACGATTGCTTTCTGATTTCCGTAACGGACATGGAAATGAGGTGGGGCATGATCGTCATAGAACATGGCGATAACGATACCAAAGAATCGGCTGATTTCAGGCATCAATGCTTCTCGAATTTTTGCTTGCAGCGTTACGGAAGTTCCTGTTCCAGAATGCGGTGCAGATAAGCGCCGTATTCGTTCTTGTTGAGTTTCTCCGCCTGCCGGAGTAACTGTCCGGCGTCGATCCAGCCCTGGGCGTAGGCGATTTCCTCCGGGCAGCAGACCTTGAGCCCCTGGCGTTCCTCGATGGTCTGGATGAACTGGGAGGCCTGCATCAGTGACTCGTGGGTGCCGGTGTCGAGCCAGGCGATGCCGCGGCCGAGGCGTTCCAGGCGCAGTCGTCCTTGCTGCAGATAGCGGCGATTGAGGTCGGTGATCTCCAGCTCGCCCCGGGCCGAGGGTTCGAGGGATTTGGCCAGCTCGCACACCTGGCCGTCGTAGAAGTAGATGCCGGTGACCGCCCAGTGGGAGCGGGGGCGGGCGGGCTTTTCCTCCAGGCCGATCACCCGGCCAGCGTCGTCGAATTCCGCCACCCCGTAGCGTTCGGGGTCCTTGACCCAGTAGCCGAACACGGTGGCTCCCTCGGTGCGTTCGCTGGCGCGCTGGAGTATGTCGGTGAGGCCGTGGCCGTAGAAGATGTTGTCTCCCAGCACCAGACAGCAGGGATCGCCGGCGACGAAGTCCTCGCCGATGACAAAGGCCTGAGCCAGCCCCTCCGGTTTGGGCTGGACCGCATAACGCAGATCGATCCCCCACTGGGTGCCGTCGCCGAGCAGGCGCTGGAACAGGGGGGCGTCGTGGGGGGTGGTGATGACCAGGATGTCGCGGATGCCTGCCAGCATCAGGGTGCCGAGGGGGTAGTAGATCATCGGCTTGTCGTACACCGGCAGCAGTTGCTTGCTGACGGCGTAGGTGAGGGGATGGAGGCGGGTGCCGCTGCCGCCGGCGAGGATGATGCCCCGGCGCGTCATACCGCCACCCCCAGGCGTTCGCGGCGGTAGCTGCCGTCGGTGACCCGCCGGCACCAGTCGCGGTTGGCCAAGTACCAGCGCACCGTCTTCTCGATGCCGCTGTCGAAGGTTTCCCGCGGGCTCCAGCCCAGCTCCCGCTTGATTTTGGAAGCGTCGATGGCGTAGCGCAGGTCGTGGCCGGGGCGGTCGGCGACGAAGGTGACGAGGCGCTCGTGAGGAGCGCCTTCCGGATGCAACCGGTCGAGGATGCGGCAGAGGGTCTGGACCACTTCGATATTCTTCTTCTCGTTGTTGCCGCCGATGTTGTACACCTCACCGGGGCTGCCGGCGGCCAGCACCCGCTCGATGGCGCGGCAGTGATCCTCCACGTAGAGCCAGTCGCGCACGTTGAGCCCCCGGCCGTATACCGGCAGAGGCTTTCCTTCGAGGGCGTTGAGGATCATCAGCGGGATCAGCTTTTCCGGAAACTGGTAGGGACCGTAGTTGTTGGAGCAGTTGGTGGTCAGGGTCGGCAGGCCGTAGGTGTGGTGGTAGGCCCGCACCAGGTGATCGGAACCAGCCTTGGAGGCCGAATAGGGGGAGTTGGGACGGTAGGGGGTCTCCTCGGTGAACTTGCCGGTCTCTCCCAGGGAGCCGTAGACCTCGTCGGTGGAGACGTGCAGAAAGCGAAAGGCCTCCCGTTCGGCGGCCTGAAGTTCCCGCCAGTAGCCGCGGGCCGCCTCCAGCAGCTCGAAGGTGCCGACCACGTTGGTGTGGATGAAATCGCCGGGGGAATCGATGGAGCGGTCCACGTGGCTTTCGGCGGCGAAGTTGACGATCGCCTGGGGGCGGTGCTCGGCCAGCAGCCTGCGGACCAATTCCCGGTCGCCGATGGAACCGTGGACGAAGACGTGGTCGGGGTCGTCCATCACCGGTGCCAGGGTGTCGAGGTTGCCGGCGTAGGTGAGGGCGTCGAGGTTGACGATGCGGGCGCGGCGCTCGCGGATCTGCTTCAAGACGAAGTTGGCACCGATGAAACCAGCGCCGCCGGTCACCAGCCAGGTGGGTCGGGTCATCTGCCTCTCCGGGTCATGAGTCCTTTGGACGGGTTGTAGCCCCAGATGGCCAGGGCCAGGAAAACGAACATGGTAACCAAAGTATAGAGGAAGGCATAGCGGTTGAACTGGCCGTAGAGGGCGAAGCGGATCAGCTCCACCCCCTGGGAGAAGGGATTGTAGCGGGCCAGGGTGGCCAGAAGCGGGCTGGATTCCTGTAGCCGCCACAGGGGATAGAGGGCGGTGGAGAGGAAGAACATGGGGAAGATGACGAAGTTCATCACCCCGGCGAAGTTCTCCAGCTGTTTGATGAACGACGACAGGAACATCCCCAGCGCCCCCAGCATCAGGCCCACCAGCACCAGGGCCGGCAGCACTGCCAGATAACCGACCGGCGGCGGCTGGATGTCGTAAAGATAGGCGATGGCCAGAAACACGTACACCTGCAGGATGGAGACGCAGGTGCTGGCCAGCAGCTTGCTCGACAGCAGATACCAGCGTGGCAGCGGGGCCACCAGCAGGATGCGCATGCTGCCCATCTCGCGGTCGTACACCATCGACAGGGAGCTTTGCATACCGTTGAACAGCAGGATCATCCCCACCAGTCCGGGGGTGATGTATTCCTCGTAGAGGATGTAGGTCTGGTAAGGCGGGGTGACGGCGATCCCCAAGGTGGAACGGAAGCCGGCGGCGAAGATGAACAGCCACACCAGGGGGCGCACCAGAGCGGCGACGAAGCGGCCGCGCTGGTGCAGGAAACGCAGCAACTCGCGGCCGACGATGGCGTTCAGGGCCCGCAGGTAATGGAGCAGACGCATATTATCTCGATTTCTCTTGTTGCCTCTCAGGGAAGGGCTGGGACGACGGCTCCAGGGGCGTACCCGGCCCGGACGGCCGGGTACCGAGCCCCCAGGGAAGGGTTCACGGCGGCCCCTGAGGTCGTCGGCCCAGGCCTTCATGATACCGGCATGACACCATCAGGCCGCCTCCTTCGCCGTCAACACCTCGAACACCTCAGCCAGGGTGGCCACCTCCAGCCGCCGGATCACCTCGGTGACGATGCCGGTGGCGCGCACTTCGCCCCGGTGCAGCACGATCAGGGCGTCGGAGGGTTCCACCTCGTCGATCAGGTGGGTGGCCCACAACACTCCCATGCCCTCGCGGGCCAGGCCGTGAACGTGCTCGACCAGCGCCATGCGGCTGGGAATGTCCAGACCCACGGTAGGTTCGTCCAGCAGCAGCAGGGTGGGGCGGTGGAGCAGGGCGCGGGCGATCTCCACCCGGCGGCGGTAACCGCCGCTGAGGGCCCGGACCTTGGTTTTGAGGTATTGGGTCATCTCCAGCCGCGCCAGTTCGGCGGCGATGCGGCGGTCGGCCTCCCGCCGGCTCAGACCGTGGAGGGCGGCGTGATAGCGCAGGTTCTGCGCCACGGTCAGATCCAGGTCCAGGGTCGGCTGCTGGAACACCACCCCCAGGTGGGCCAGTGCCTGGCACGGCTGCCTGCGGTTGTCGTAGCCGGCGATGCGGATGGCGCCTGTGGGGCTGTCGAACAGCCGGGTGATGAGATTGAACAGGGTGGTCTTGCCGGCGCCGTTGGGCCCCAGCAGGATGGCGCAGCGGCCGGGATCGACGCTGAAAGTGACGTCGTCGAGAGCCTTTTTGGGGCCGTAGGCGAAGCTGACGTGTTCGACTTCGAGGGCGGCTGTGGTCATGGCCGGACCGCCACTCCCCAGGGCCACTGTCCCACCGGAATCGACTTGACCGGTTTGAGCCTGCCGGTGTCGATCACGGTGACGTCGTGGCTGGCGCCGTTGGTGGTGAACAGCCGTTTGCCGTCGCTGGAGAAGGCCAGGTGCCAGACCCGCTTGCCGGTGATGAGGTAATCGACCACCTCCAGCTTCTGGGCGTCGATCACCGCCACCCGATTGGCCGGCCCCAGGGCCACATAGCCGTAGCGGCGCCGGTCATCGACGATCACCCCCACCGGTTGCACCAGGGCCTGGGTGACGCCGGGGATCTGGAAATGGATTTTCTTGACGATTTTCTTGCTTTCGGTGTCGATGACGGTCAGGGTGCTGCCGATCTCGGAGGTGACCCAGAGCTGTTTGGAGTCGGCGGTGAAGGTAGCCGCCCGTGGGCGCGGGTCCACCAGGGTGTTGTGGATGATTTCCAGGCTTTGGGGGTCGATCCAGTGGGCCATGTTGGTGGTTTCCGAGGTGCTCACCACCCACTTGCCGTCGGGGCTGACGGCGATGCCTTCCGGCTCCACTCCCACGGGGATCGTCTTGACCACCTGCGCCGTCTCCAGGTCGATCACGGTGACCTGGTTGTCGTCTTCGTTGGAGACGTACATGCGTTTGCCGTCCGGGGCGATGGCGAAGGTTTCCGGGTCCTCGCCCGAGGGAAGATCGCCGATGACCTTGTAGGTTTCGGCGTCGAGCACCTGGATGGTGTCGTCGTCGCTGGTGGCGACGTAGATTTTCCTGAAATCCGGGCTGAGCTTGATGTCGCGCGGCCGGCGGCCGATCTTGACGGTCTTTTTCAAGGCCAGTGTGTCGCCATCCACCACCGCCAGGGCGTTGTCCTTTTCCAGAGTGACCAGAACCGTGTCGGCGTGGGCCAAGAAGGCGGCGGAGATGCACAGAATGGCGAGCATGATTCGCAGCATGGGATCAATTCCTCACTAAATGGCAGCTAGATTCCCGCTCGTCGTATCCCAGGGTGTCCATTTCATTGACCGGATGCAGGAAGCCCTCCAACGGCGCCACTGCCACCACCGCCCGGGGGCCGGACAGCAGGATCGGCTGGCGCAGCTGGCCGTTCCACTTGCGGAAGGATAGCGGCCGCCCCTTGAAGCCGGCAAGCGCCAGCCGGTCGCTCAGGAGAAATTCCCGGATTTTGGCGAAATCGGCGCTTTGGGTGCGGGTGGTGGCCTCGCCGATGGCCCGCACCGCCAGCCAGGCGGCGTAGTCGCGCGGTTTCATCCAGCGGCCGGCGTGCTCGCGGAAGCGGTTCTGCAGCTGCACCGCGCCCCATTGCTCATGGGCTGGATGCCAGGCGGTGGCCACCAGCCCCTGGGTGCCGGCCACTGGCCGCGGCAGCCAGGTGCGGTAGGGGAAATAGTCGCCGAACAGGCCGGCCTCGTCGGCCACCAGCAGGATGTCGTAATCGACTCCCTGGGTGAAGGTGGCCACCAGGGACTGGGCGGTGCGGCGGGCGTCGAAACCGTAGGTCCAGGGCTTCTCGGCGACGATCTCCAGCCCGAAACGCCTGGCGGTGCGTTTGAGGGCGGCGGCGAAGCGCAGATCCTGCTCACGGGTACCGGGCACTAGGAACCAGTCTTCCCAGCGCTTTTTCTTCAGGTACTGCCCCAGGGCGTCGGCGCGCATGGCGTGGCTGGGGAGGGTGTGGAGGACGTTGGCGCGGCACTGGCGACCCCGCAGGGCGTCGTCGTAGGCGCCGGCATTGTACAATAGAATATTTTCTGCCCCCTCCATGTCCGCCAGGGCCAGCAGATCGGCGGCGGGCAGATTGACGACGACGTGGCGGTAGCCTTCCTTGAGCAGGAAATAGAGCGCCCGTTGCGGGTCCTCGCCCCGGCCGAGCACGGCGCCCAGCAGGCGGAAGCGCTGACCGGTGAAGCGGCCGGTGGTGTTGTCGTCCTCGATGCCCAGTTCCGCCCCCTTGAGGCCGACGTCGGCATAGACCGGCTCCAGGTTGGCGGTGGCGGGGCGGATGTCCTCCGGTTTCTTGCCGAGGAAGGCGATGTGGACGACGGCTTCGGCCTGAACGCCGCAGGCGAGAAGCAGTCCCAGCAGCAGGGTGGCGATCCGCAACATGAATCCAATCCCAGTGAAATGGTAGAGAATTATACCCCATCCCTCCCGCGGGTCTGGCTGCTGTGCGGCCACAAGGCCGGGGACAACGCCCAGCTTCTGGCCCTGGCGCAGGCTCTGGGCTGGCCTTACGAGGTCAAACGCCTGGCCTACCGTCCCTATGAACTGCTGGTGGGGCGCTTTGGGGCCACGCTGGCGGGCATCGACCGGCGCCGCAGCGATCTGCTGGTTCCGCCCTGGCCCGATCTGGTGCTCACCGCCGGCCGCCGCAACGAAGCCGTTGCATTGTGGATTCAAAAGCAGGCCGGCAAGCCGGTGCGGATCGTCCATGTGGGCCGCCCCTGGGCGTCGTTGGCCCGTTTCGATCTCATCGTCACCACGCCGCAGTATCGGCTGCCGGCCCGGGACAACGTCCTGGTCAACACCCTGCCGCTGTACGATCTGGATCGGGCGGTACTGCGGCGGGAGGCCGAGCGCTGGCGTCCCCGTCTGCAGGTGCCGGGGCCGTTCGTCACCGTGCTGCTGGGGGGCGACAGTGGTCCGTATCTGTTCGATACCGCCGCGGCCCGGCAGCTGGCCCGTCAGGTCAGTCAGCTGGCAGCAGCGCAAAGAGCTTCCTTGCTGGTGACCACCAGCGCCCGCACGTCGGCGGAGGCCGTTTCCGCCTTCGAGGCGGCCGTGACGGTGCCGATGCGGCTTCACCGCTACGGCCAGGGCGACAATCCCTACCGGGCTTTTCTGGGACTGGCCGAGGCGGTCGTGGTCACCGGCGACAGCATCTCCATGATCACCGAAGCTTGCGCCAGCGGCCGGCCGGTGTTCCTCTTTCCCTTCGGGTACGGCCGCTGGGCGATGCGCCCGGATGCCCCCATCCTCCCGCGATTGCCGTGGTGGCACCGCCGCCGGCTCAAGGCTTGGCGCAGCGATCTAGCGCTGCGATTGGCGCCGCAGCGCCTGCGCCGGGACATCCGCCCCATGCACCGGGCCCTGATCGACGGCGGTCATGCCGCCTGGCTCGGCGAGACGTTCCGACGGACGCCGCCGTCGCTGCCGGACGAACTGGCGCGGACGGCGGCGCGGGTGAAAGCCCTGCTGGCCTAGGCGGCCTGCTTCTGGGCCGCGCTGTCCCAGCCCAGCGGATGTCCCGGCGGCGGCGCCAGCGGCTCGATGCGTTCGAGGACTTCGAAGGCGTCGTGGCGCACGTGGTTCTGCGCCATCTCGCGGCGGATGTCATCCTCGGTGACCAGGCCGTTTTCCAGGCATTCTTTCACCAGGCCGAAGAAATAGCGCTCGATGTTGGGATCGGGGTGGGGCTTATAGTGGCCGAGGAAAGCATACTCACCGAATAGGTGGCGGCGGGCGCGCAGCAGCAGTCCCCAGAGGTTCTTCTTTTCCGCGGGGCGGAAGTCCACCGGCAGACCGGTCTTCCAGGGTTGGGTCTTGCGCTTGGTGGTGTGGAGCATCTTGGTCTTGGGAGTGAGGCGGTCGAAGTCGTTCCACTCGTCCTCGAACAGCTCGATGAGCTCGCGCGGTTCCAGTTTGAGGCAGATCCAGTCCATGTAGTCGACCTCGAACTCGAACAGCTTGGCGAAGGTTTCCTCCGGCTTCCAGTGGGTCAGCTTGGCGTTGTCGAGCAGCATCACGCTGCTGGCCAGGCACCCCTCCTTGCCCTTCTTGCCGGTGCGGGGACGGCATAGGATGCCGGCGTCGCCCATGTCGCGGCTGAGCAGCTCCCACACGTCGCCGACGGCGAACACGTCGGGATCGACCACCACCGCGCGGCCCTGATAGTTCATCAGTTGCGGCGGCATGAACCGCAGCGGGGTGAAGGACTGCAGATCGTCGTTGAGCCAGACCCGTCTCTGACCGTCGCGCAGATATTCCTGGCCTTCGCGCTGGTGGAGCCAGGGATAATCCTTGTGATGGATGATCTCCACCTCGAACTTGTCGGCGTTGGGGGAGTTGCGCTTCATGCTGTAGGCGGCGACCACAGCACCGAGCCACTGCTTGTGATTGGTGTGAATGAAGACTTTGTGTTCCATGATGTTTCCTCGGCTGGGTGTCGAAACGGAGAGCATAATACCACTTGTTTCGAAGGGTTTAGGGGGTCACCTTGACCGGCCAGCCGCAGCGGCGGATGGCGGCGGCCAGTTCCTCCAGGATTTCCGCCGGCAGCCGCGACAGCCGGGACGCCTGCGGTTGCTGGGAGGGGCGGGCCAGGCCGTACAGGAGAACGCCCTCGAGGGGCAGGCCGCGGCGTTTGGCCTGCGCCAGCAGTTCCAGATAGGCCTGCCGTTCCTGCGGCGGGGGCGGGTGGCCGTCGAGGGCGAACCAGCAGGTCTGGATCCAGACCGGGCACAGGCCGGCCGCCTGTTCCAGCCGATCCAGGATCTGTCGCGGGGAAAGACGGACCTGGTTCACCCGGGCGATGCCGGCGCTCGTCGCCCGGTCGAGCTTGAACCACAGCACGCCTCCGGCCCGGCCCCAGCGCGCGAGCCCACGCTGTACGGCGGGATGGTGAATCCGGCTGCCGTTGCTGATGATGACCCGGGCCAGGCCGAGCAGCGGATAGTCCGCCAGGGTGGTCAGCACGGTGTCGATGGCGGCGCCGAAATCCTTGAGCGTGGTCGGCTCGCCGTTGCCGGAGATGGCGACGTCGCAGATCCGGCGGTGGGACGCAGGCACCTGGAAACGGCGGTAGAAATCGCCGTGGACGATGCTGTCGAGCATGGCCTCAAGTTCGTGCCGCAGGCGGGCGTGGTCCAGCGGAGGCGCGGCGCCGCGTCTGAGTCCGGGGACCTGGCAATAGATGCAGCGCCAGTTGCAGGCGTTGTTGGGATTGAAGTTGATGCCGATGGAGACCCCGCCGGCCCGGCGTGACACCACCGGATAGACGTAGGTGAAGCCGGCGCTGTCGCGGCGGTGGTCGTCGATGCGCAGCGGAACGGCCATCACTCGGGGGTCAGGGGACGGGGGATCGCCTGTTCGTCGATGAAACGCCAGAAATCCAGGTTGCCGTGTTCCTCGAAGGGAACGCGGATGTCGCGCAGCCAGTCACGGCCGACGTTGAGGTGGCCGCGGATCTCGTATTCCAGCCCCTGATGGGTGCCGAGCTGGATCAGTTGCTGCAACAGTGCCGGGGTGCTGACGGTGGCCGCCAGGGTGATGTCGGCGCTGCCGAAGCCGGGAACGTGCACTGCCCGGTTGCTCAGCCCGCGCGCCAGCGGCTGGCCGTTGATGAGCACGTCGGCGGCCACGCCATTGACATCGAAGCCGTACTTGTTGGGGTTGTCGATGCGCAGGGTGACCAGAAACTCCTGGGCCAGGAGATGGCTGCCGCGCAGGTGCACGTCGGTGACCGTGACCCGGGGTTGTTCGAAGGTGGAGAGGTTGGCGCAGGCGGTCAGCCCCAGAAACAGCAGCAGAATGACGAACGGGCGCATGGATGGAGGAAACGCTGACGGTTGATCTGGCGGCATTTTAGCATACCCCCTCAGCCTTCAGCCTTGTCCTCGTGGTCGTAGAGTTCGGCGATCTCCTTGAGCCGGGCGACGGCCCGGCCGTTGATGGAATCGGGCGGATAGTTGCCTTCCGCGTCCGGGGTGCCGGCCGGGCGGCCGATGAGGATCTCCAGGGCCTGATCCACGCAGGTGACCGGATAGAGGTGAAAGCGGCCGGCGGCCACCGCCTCGATCACCTCGTCCTTGAGCACCAGATCGTCGCGGTTGGCCCGGGGGAGAATGATTCCGTGGCTGCCGTCGAGGCCGCGGGCGCGGCAGACCCGGAAGAAACCCTCGATCTTCTCGTTGACGCCGCCCACCGCCTGGACCTCGCCGTATTGGTTGAGGGAACCGGTGACCGCCAGGCACTGGCGGATCGGCAGGTGGGTGAGGGCGGAGATCAGGGCGCTGACCTCCGCCAGGGCGGCGCTGTCGCCGTCGATGTAGCCGTAGGACTGCTCCAGGGCGATATGGGCGGAGATGGCGAAGGGAAATTGCTGGGCGTATTTGGAGCCGAGATAGCCCGACAGGATCATCACCCCCTTGGAGTGGATCGACTGGCCCAGATTGGCCTCGCGCTCGATATCGACGATGCCCTTGGAGCCGGGATAGACGGTGGCGGTGATCCGCGCCGGGGTGCCGAAGCTGAAGGTGCCGGTCTCGAACACCGTCAGGCCGTTGATCTGCCCCACTGCGCTGCCGGCGGTGGCGATGAGCAGGGTGCCGTCGAGGATCTCCTCCAGGATCACTTGCGCCAGCCGCCCCTCGCGTTCCTCCTCGGCGGCGACGGCCCGTTCCACGTGGACGGCGTCGATGTGAGGGGCCGAGTCCCGGGTGCGCCACCACTCCGACTCGGCCAGCAGGTCGCAGACCTCCGCCAGCCGGGCCGAGAGCTTGCGCTGGTTTTCCGCCAGCCGCGAGCTGAAGTTCAGCAGCCGGGTCACCGCAGCGGCGGTGAGCGGGGCGGTTTGCAGTGCCCGGGACTGGTGGGCGAGAAAGCGGGCGAAGGTGCGGACGGTGGCCGGGTCGCGGGGAAAGTCGTCGTCGAAGTCGGCCAGGATCTTGAAAATCTCGCCGAATTCCGGGTCCAGGGACTGAAGCAGCTCGTAATGCGCCCGCTCCCCGATCAGCACCACCTTGACCGCCAGGGGGATCGGTTCGGGGTTGAGGGTGGCCGGCAGCAGGGTGACCGGTTCGTTGAGGGCGCGTTCGATCACCAGCAGGCGGCGGCGCAGGGCCCGCTTCAGGGCCGGCCACACCAGGGGTTCGGCCAGCAGCTTGTCCACCTCCACCAGCAGGTAGCCGCCGTTGGCCTGGTGCAGGGCGCCGGCGTAGATCATGCGGTGGTTGGTTTCGATCACCCCCTGTTCGGCGACGTACTCGATGTGGCCGAAGAGGTTGGGGAAGTTGGGATGGGGTTCGAAGATCACCGGCGCGCCGCCGTCAGCCGCGTGGGTGACCAGCAGGTTGGGCGCGTAGCTTTCCTGCAGCAGGCGGCGCTTGTCGGTCTCGCCCAACTGCTCGTTGCCGAGCTTTTCCTGGGCGGTCTGTTCCAGATCCCGGCGCAGGGTCTGGAAATAGCGTGTCAGCCCTTCGATGTCGCGGTAGCGTTCCTCCAGCGGGTGCAGCAGTGGCTCGATGGCCTGACGGATGACTTCCTGATCGAGACGCCGCTGTTTCTCCGCCGCTTCCCGGCGCCACTGGGGCAGCTCAGCGAGAAGGTCGGCCAGATAGTCCTCCAGCTCGCTGACGGTCCGGTCGAAGGCCTCGCGCTCGGCCTCGGGCATCTGGGCGAACTGGGCGTCGTCCAGGGGGACGCCGTCCTTCAGGGGGGTGAAGGTGATCGAGTCACCGTCACGGAACACGGCGATGTTCTTCTCCAGCGCCCGCCGTTCCACCTGGCGGATCGCCTGGTCGTACTTTTGGTTGAATTCGCGTTCGATGCGGTGGCGGCGGCGCTGGTAGGAAGGGCTTTCGAAGGCCGCCGGGAAGGTGTCCAGCAGCTTGTCGATCAGGTTGTCGATGGCGGCGGCGAATTCCCGGCTGCGGCCGGCGG
Organism: Methylomarinovum tepidoasis; assembly: GCF_030294985.1. NCBI lineage: Bacteria > Pseudomonadati > Pseudomonadota > Gammaproteobacteria > Methylococcales > Methylothermaceae > Methylomarinovum > Methylomarinovum tepidoasis. The sequence continues at coordinate 2,362,475 of NZ_AP024718.1, read as the reverse complement.
GCAGGGCGACCGCCAGAGGCTGGCGCGGGTCGTCGAAATTGTTGAGGTATATCCAGTCGTCGGGGGCGGGGCGCCGGCGGGCGGTTTCGCCCGCCAGGGTCCGGGCCAGGGTCAGCCGGCCGCTGCCGGTCTCGCCGGCGACGAAGGCGTGATAACCACCCCGGTCCATGGCGATGGCGAAACGCAGCGCGGTCTCCGCCCGGGTCTGGCCCAGGATGCCTTCCAGGGGCTCCAGCTCGGCGGTGGTGGCGAAATCCAGGTCTGGCCGGGGCGGGCGCAGGGCGTCGGCCGGCAGGGTGGAGTGTTTGGGTGTGGTCATGGAGGCGGATTTCCTTTTCCCGGTATAATGGGCGCCATTTTGCAAATGGCGAATTGGCGCAATGGTGTTCTGGAAAATTATCGCCGCTTTCGTGCAGGGCGTCGATGGCTTCAGCGACTGGCTGGGGCGGACGGTGGCCTGGCTGTCCCTGGGGATGGTCGCGATCACCTTCCTGGTGGTGGTGCTGCGTTACGGCTTCGGGCTCGGCTGGATCGCTCTGCAGGAAAGCGTGGTCTATCTGCATGCGACCCTGTTTCTGCTCGCCGCCGCCTATACCCTGAAGCACGACGCTCACGTGCGCGTCGATATTTTCTACCAGCGCCTGGGGCCGGTGGGGCGGGCCTGGATCGACCTGCTCGGCACCTGGCTGCTGCTGTTGCCGGTGTGCGCCTTCATCGCCTGGATTTCCTGGGATTACGTGGCCGCCGCCTGGGCGGTGAAGGAAGCCTCCCGCGAGGCCGGCGGTCTGCCGGCGGTGTTTCTGCTCAAGAGCCTGATTCCGCTGTTCGCCGTTCTGCTGGCGCTGCAGGGGCTGGCCCAGGGTTTCAAGGCCCTGGCGGTCATCGCCGGGCGGCCGCTGGAGGCGTGAAGCCATGGAACTGAGCGAGCATCATCTGGCGCTGGGGTTGTTCGCGGCGGTCTTCGTCATCCTGTTGAGCGGTTATCCGGTGGCCTTCGCCCTAGGCGGCACGGCACTGGCCTTCGCCGCGCTCGGCACCTGGCTGGATCTGTTCGACACCACCTTCCTCGAAGCCCTGCCCAACCGCCTCTACGGCATCATGACCAACGAGACCCTGATGGCGGTGCCTCTGTTCGTGTTCATGGGGGTGGTGCTGGAGCGGGCCCGGATCGCCGAGGCGCTGCTCGATACCTTGGCGGCCCTGTTCGGGCGCCTGCGTGGCGGGTTGGGCATCGCCGTCACCTTGGTGGGGATGCTGATGGCCGCCAGCACCGGCATCGTCGGCGCCACGGTGGTGACCATGGGGTTGCTGTCGTTGCCGACGATGCTCAAGCGCGGTTACCATCCTGCCCTGGCCTGCGGCACCATCTGCGCCTCCGGCACCCTGGGGCAGATCATCCCCCCTTCCATCGTGCTGGTGCTGCTGGGGGACGTGATCTCCTCCGCCTACAGCCAAGCCCAGTTGGAGATGGGGGTGTTCGCCCCCAGGACCGTATCGGTGGGGGACCTGTTCGCCGGCGCCCTGCTGCCGGGGTTGGTGCTGGTGGGGCTGTATCTGGCGTTCATCGTCGCCGTCGCCTGGTTCAAACCGCAGTGGATGCCGCCCCGGCCGGACGGTTCGCAGGACGGCCGCCTGCTGGCGCGGGTGTTGCGGGGCATGTTGCCGCCGCTGGTGCTGATCGTGCTGGTGCTCGGCTCGATTCTCGGCGGGCTGGCGACCCCCACCGAAGCGGCCGCTGTCGGTGCCGTGGGCGCGCTGGGGCTGGCGTTGCTGCGGCGGGAGCTAGATTCGACCCGGCTGCGCGAAGTGATGCAAAGCACCGCCCGGGTCAGTAGCATGGTGTTTCTGATCCTGATCGGTGCGGCCCTGTTCTCCCTGGTGTTCCGCGGTTTCTACGGCGACGAGATGGTGGTGGAATGGCTCACCGAACTCCCCGGCGGGGCCTTCGGCGCCATGGTGGTGGTGATGGCGGTGATGTTCGCCCTGGGTTTCGTTCTCGATTTCATCGAGATCACCTTCGTGGTGGTGCCTATCGTCGGCCCAGTGCTGCTGACCCTGGGGCTGGACCCGGTGTGGCTCGGGGTGATGATCGCCCTCAACCTTCAGACCTCGTTCCTGACGCCGCCTTTCGGCTTCTCCCTGTTCTATCTGCGCGGGGTGGCGCCGCCGGCGGTGAAGACCGGTCAAATCTATCTGGGGGTGATGCCTTTCATCGCCCTGCAGCTGCTGCTGCTGGCCGGTCTGGCCCTGTGGCCGGCGCTGGCCACCTGGCTGCCGCAACAACTTTACGGAAACTGAGATGCGTATCGCTACGTTGACGCTCATCTGCCTCATCGGCCTGGCCGCCTGCGGTCAGAAAGGCCCGTTGTATCTTCCCGAACCGGAACCCAAGCAGGAGGAATCTCCCTGAATGGACTTTTTCGACTACCGCGACGGTGAGCTGTACGCCGAGGACGTGCCGGTCGCCGCCATCGCCGCCGCGCACGGCACCCCGGCCTACGTCTATTCCCGCGCCACTCTGGAGCGACACTGGCGCGCCTTCGACGCCGCCTTCGGTGACCATCCCCATCTGATCTGCTATGCGGTCAAGGCCAATTCCAACCTGGCGGTGCTCAATCTGCTCGCCCGCCTCGGTTCCGGTTTCGACATCGTCTCGGTGGGGGAGCTGGAGCGGGTGCTCAGGGCCGGGGGCGATCCGGCCAAGGTGGTGTTCTCCGGCGTCGGCAAGCGCGAGGACGAGCTGCGCCGGGCCCTGGAGGTGGGCATTCGCTGCTTCAACGTCGAGGTGCCGCAGGAGCTGGACCGTCTGGAACGACTGGCGAAGGAGATGGGGGTCAGGGCGCCGGTGTCGCTGCGGGTCAATCCCGATGTGGACGCCCGCACCCATCCCTACATCGCCACCGGGCTGAAAGAGAACAAGTTCGGCATCGACGTGGCCGAAGCGCTGGATCTGTACCGCCGCATCGCCGACTCGTCCCATCTGGAGGTCGAAGGCATCGACTGTCACATCGGTTCCCAGCTGACCCAGGTCGAACCGTTCCTCGACGCCCTCGACCGGGTCCTGGAGCTGGCCGAAGGTCTGGCGGTCGAAGGCGTCACCCTGCGCCATCTCGATCTGGGCGGCGGTCTGGGCATCCGTTACCGCGACGAAAACCCGCCGCTGCCGGCGGAATACGTTGCCGCTCTGCTGGACCGGCTCGGCGGCCGCGGCTGGGAGATCCTGCTGGAGCCGGGGCGGGCCATCGCCGGCAACGCCGGTATCCTGGTGACCCGGGTGGAGTATCTCAAGCGCACCTCGGCCAAGTGGTTCGCCATCGTCGATGCCGCCATGAACGATCTACTGCGCCCGGCGCTGTACGATGCCTGGCAGGAGATCGTGCCGGTGCGCCCCCGCAGGGAGGCGCCAGTGCGGGAATACGACATCGTCGGGCCGGTGTGCGAAACCGGCGATTTCCTCGGCCGCGGCCGCCGCCTGGCCCTGAGCGAAGGCGATCTGCTTGCGGTTCGCTCCGCCGGGGCCTATGGTTTTACCATGAGCTCCAATTACAATTCCCGGCCACGGCCGCCGGAAATCCTGGTCGATGGCGACCGGGTCCATCTGGCGCGGCGGCGGGAGACGCTGGAAGACTTGTGGCGCGGAGAGCAGGTGCTGCCGTGAAGCTGAAATTCACCAAGATGCACGGCCTTGGCAACGATTTCGTGGTCATCGATGCCGTCAGCCGGCCCGTCGCTCTCGATGTCGCCGCGATACGCCGGCTGGCGGACCGCCATTTCGGTGTCGGCTGCGATCAGGTGCTGGTCGTGGAACCGCCCCCCGGCCCGGAAGCCGATTTCCGCTACCGGATTTTCAACGCCGACGGCTCCGAGGTGGCCCAGTGCGGCAACGGGGCCCGCTGTTTCGCCCGTTTCGTGCGCGAAAAGGGGCTGATCGACCGGGACGTGATCCGGGTGGTGACCGCCGCAGGATCGATGACGCTGACGCTGGTGGGCGAGGATCGGGTCCGGGTCAACATGGGGGTGCCGAACTTCGACCCGGCGACGATTCCTCTGGCGGTGCACGAGGAGATGCCGGAATATCAGGTTTCCGTCGCCGGTCACGACGTGATCTTCGGGGCGGTTTCCCTGGGAAATCCCCATGCGGTGATCGTGGTCCCGTCGGTGGAAAAGGCGCCGGTGGCGGCCGTGGGAGCGGCGTTGCAGCGGCATCCCCTGTTTCCCGAGCGGGTCAACGTGGGTTTCATGGAAATCGTCTCCCCGGGGGAAGTCAGGCTGCGGGTGTACGAACGCGGCAGCGGGGAAACCCTGGCCTGTGGCAGCGGCGCCTGCGCCGCCGCCGTGGTCGGCATCGACCAGGGGCGGTTGCGTTCGCCGGTCACGGTGGCCCTGCCCGGCGGGGAATTGACGGTCGAGTGGCGGGGTCGGGGAGAACCGGTCTGGATGACGGGGCCGGCGGAATCTGTCTTCGAGGGTGAAATCGAATTATGACCCGGGAACCGTGTGAGCCGTTGCCTGGCGACCGGTTGAGGGATACCGAGATCGCAGCCTGGCTGCTCGACCATCCGGCGTTTTTCGTCGAGCACGAATGGCTGCTGGAGCATTTGAGCATTCCCCACGATTGCGGTGAGGCGGTGTCCTTGATCGAGCGTCAGGTGGCGTTGCTGCGCCAGACCAATCAGGAACTGTGCCGTCAGATCGAGCGTCTGGTGCACGTGGCGCGTTTCAACGACGCCCTGTTGGGACACATGCACGCGCTCACCTTGGCGCTGCTGCAGACAAACGACGTAACCGAAACCATCGCCACGGTGGAGGCCGCCCTGCGGGAGCATTTCGGCGTCGAATGGGTGACGCTGCGGGTGCTGACCGCGCGTGAGGCTGCCTGCCAGGTCGAGGTGTTCGCAGGCCCGCAGGAGGTGTCCGCCTTTGCGGCATTGCAACGTCATCGGGAGGTTTACGTCGGCCCCCCGGACGAACGCGAGCTGTCTTTGTTGTTCCCGAAGCAGACGACGATCCGTTCTTGGGCCCTGGTGCCGTTCGACCAGCCTCTGTTCCAGGGGGTGCTTGCCCTCGGCAGCCGGGACGCGGACCGTTTCCACCCGGATCTGGGACGGGTGTTCCTGACCCGCCTGGGGGAACTGATCGGCACCCGTTTGAATGCGCTGCTGCAGGCTCGGGTTGCGCCATGACCCCGGCGCTGGAGGCGGCGCTCGATGCCTATCTGCGGCAGTTGCGCGATCAGCGCCGGGTTTCCCCTCATACCCTGGACGCCTACCGCCGCGATCTGACCCGGATCGCCTGCTTTTTCCAGGCACGCGGAGTGATGGACTGGGGGCAAGTGGACGAGACCGCGATCCGCTTGTATTTGCGTCAGCGCCATGAGGCCGGCGCGGGGCCCGCCACCTTGCAGCGGGAGCTGTCGGCCCTGCGCGGCCTGCTGAACCATCTGCTGCGGTTGCGGCGGCTCGAAGCCAATCCGGCAGAGCGGGTTCGGGCGCCCAAAAAGGCGCGCAAACTGCCCGAGGTATTGTCGGTGGATGAGGTTGCGGCATTGGTCGAGGCCGAAGCGGTCACCCCGCTGGAGCGCCGTGACCGGGCGATGTGGGAGCTGTTCTACTCCTCCGGCCTGCGCCTGGGGGAATTGGCGGCGCTCGACTGTGGCGATCTGGATCTGGCCGGAGGCGAGGTACGGGTGCGGCACGGCAAGGGCGGCAAGGAGCGGCTGGTGCCGGTCGGCCACTGTGCCCGTCGGGCGTTGCAGCATTGGTTGGGGATCCGGCCGCGGCTGGCGGCGGCGGACGAGGCGGCGTTGTTCGTCAACCGTTTCGGCCGGCGTCTGGGACGTCGGGGAGTCCAGCAGCGGTTGGCCCAGTGGGGCCGGCGTCTGGGTTTTCAGCAGCCGCTTCATCCTCATCTGCTGCGCCACAGCTTCGCCAGCCATCTGCTCGAAACCAGTGGGGATTTGCGTGCGGTTCAGGAGCTGTTGGGGCATGCCGACATCGCCACCACCCAGATCTACACGCATCTGGATTTCCAGCACCTGGCTTCGGTTTACGATAACGCCCATCCGCGAGCAAAACGGCGCAATTGACGGTCCAAATTTGCTAATCTATCCATCATTTGATTGATGAGGTTCCTGTGATGGTTTCGCCACACGCATCCACAGAATCCGAAGCACCTCTCGAAGCGGAGGAAGTCCTCGACGCCGAGGCCGAGGAGGCGCAGCGCAAGCGGCGCATCTGGACCCTGGTCGGCATTGTTGCTTCGATCTTGTTGCTGTTTACGGGGCTGGGTTGGTATTGGACCCTGCAGTGTTACAGTCCCGAAACCTACGACGTGACCGAGATTGCGCTCAAGGAAACCGGACTGACCGATCCCAAGAAGCTTCCTCTGGGGGCCAGGACCACGGCAGTGCTGATTCACAACATGGATTACCTGCTGCACAAGCCGGGCGGTTATCTCAGCAACGACGTCACCCCGCCGAGCATCTTCCTCGACAACATGCCCAACTGGGAGTTCGGCGTCGTGGTCGCCTCCCGCGACCTGGCCACTGCCCTCCGCAACCATCTCTCCCGTGCCCAGTCCCAGTCCCAGGAGGACAAGGATCTGGCCGTCGGCGAACCCTACTATTACTTCGAAACCGATTCCTGGATTCTGCCGGCGACCGAAAACCAGTATCAAAAAGGGATCGATGCCTTCCGGCGTTATCTCGCCCGGCTGAGGGAGGGCAAGGCGCCCTTCTATCCCCGCGCCGACAACCTGACCCAGTACGTGATGATTCTGGAAAAGCGCCTCGGGAGCTACACCCAGCGCCTGAGCGCGAGCAGCTCGGTCCACCAGGAAACCGCGCTCATCGTACGCGGCAAGCCCTCCACTGCCTTCAAGCCGATGGAACGGACCCCGTGGCTGCTGGTGGACGACAACTTCTACGAAGCCCGCGGTTATGCTTGGGCCCTGCTTCACGTTATGGAGGCGATCGAAAACGACTTCCACAATATTCTCAAGATGAAAGCAGCGGAAACGCCGGTGCATCAGATCATCCGCGAGCTGGAGGCGACCCAGGCGCCGATTCTCAGCCCGGTGGTCCTCAATGGCAGCGGATTCGGCATTTTCGCCAATTATTCGCTGACGCTGGCGACCTATATCGCCCACGCCAACGCGGCTCTCATCGACCTGCGCGACCTGTTGAGCATCTAACCATGCAAGTGCCTCCCCTCGATCCGGAGATCCAGCGGCACATCAAGGCTCCCAATACTTGGCAGCGGATTTTCTTCATGGCGGTATTCGCCTTCATTCTCGGTTTTGTCCGCATGTTGCTGTGGGCGGTCGTGCTGTTCCAGGTGGCCAGCAAACTGCTGACGGGCCAGGACAACCCGCACGCACGGCAGCTGGGGGCAACGTTGGCGGTCTACGTTTATCAAATCCTGCTGTTTCTGACTTTCAACACCGAGCAGATGCCGTTTCCCTTTGCGGAGTTGGAGGGGATAGGGCGGCTGCCTTCCGGCAAACAACGCGCGCCCCGGTAGGATTTTCCTTACGCGGCGTCAACAAAGACGCTTTCATAAATGCCTTTGTTTTCTCTGTTTACACAAAGGTTTGGAGGCGAAGATTTTTACGCCGCTCGCGTCTTGACAACCCCTAAGCCGATGCTAGACTGGCGGATACCGAAGGAAGGAGGTCGCCTGTGAGCTTTAGGGTTTGCAGGTGGAGCGTTTAGGGATGGAGCGAAACCCAACGAAAACTTAGCTTAAGGAGGTAACTCAATGGCTGCAACGACTCAAGCTGTTGGCGCAGAGCAGGAAGCCCCGCTTCTGAACGTGCGCTGGCTGGTGTTTGCGATCGCGATTTATTCGGTGTTTTACGCCTGGGTCCGGTGGTACGAAGGGGTTTACGGCTGGAGTGCTGGTCTGGACTCTTTTGCGCCGGAATTTGAGACTTACTGGATGAACTTCCTGTACATCGAGATTGTGGCTGAGGTTATTACGGCCTCGGTGCTGTGGGGCTATCTGTGGCGGACCCGTGACCGCAATGTGGAAGCGATTGCCGGGACGCGAGAAGAGCTGCGCCGCAATTTCACCCATCTTGTCTGGCTGGTGGCCTATGCGTGGGCGATTTACTGGGGTGCGAGCTACTTCACCGAACAGGACGGCACCTGGCATCAGACCATCGTTCGTGACACGGACTTCACGCCGAGCCACATTATCGAGTTCTATCTGAGCTACCCGATCTACATCATCACCGGTTTTGCGGCGTTTATTTATGCGCACACCCGTCTTCCGTACTGGAATTACCAGAAGAAGGGTCTGTCGCTGCCGTATTTGATTTCGGTGGTGGGGCCGTTCATGATTCTGCCGAACGTGGGTCTGAACGAATGGGGTCACACTTTCTGGTTCATGGAAGAGCTGTTTGTGGCGCCGCTGCACTACGGATTTGTGGTGTTTGGGTGGTTTGCGCTGGCGATTCTGGGGCTGCTGCTTCAGGTGTTTGCCAGCTTCCTGAATCTGATTGGCAAGCCGCTGTGCGGTGAGGTTTACGACCAGGCGGTCGCCCGCGTCGGCGAAGACCAGGCTCAGTGGATGGACTGATCGACATCTAGCTTGCTGGATGTTTGTTGAGGGAGGCCGCCGGGGCGCTGGTGGCCTCCCTGCCAGGGAGGCGAAGAGAAGCCGGTCTTAAAGGCTGGTGGTAAAGCAACAACAAGCGACTTTGGAGGTAAATAATGAGCACTGCTGCATCTGTTGTTCGGTCACACGCCGAAGCAGTCCAGGCCTCCAGGTGGGTAGACTACCTGGGCCTGTTCATCCTGTTTATGGTACTGACCGGTTCCTACCACATCCATGGCATGCTGACCATGGGTGACTGGGACTTCTGGTCCGACTGGAAAGACCGTCGTCTGTGGGTGACGGTGTATCCGATCGTCATGATCACCTTCCCGGCGGCGGTTCAGGCTGTTTTGTGGGAGCGCCTGCGTCTGCCGTGGGGTGCCACGGTGTGTGTTCTGGGGATTTTGCTCGGTGAATGGATCAACCGCTACTTCAACTTCTGGGGTTGGACCTATTTCCCGATCAACTTCTGCTTCCCGACCGCCGCGGTCCACATGGCGATTTTCCTTGATGTTGTGCTGATGATGTCCGGCAGCTTCCTGTTCACCGCCGTGATTGGTGGTCTGGGCTGGGGTCTGTTGATGTACCCGGGCAACTGGCCGGTCATTGGCCCGCTGCACGTGCCGGTGGAATACAACGGCATGCTGATGTCGATTGCCGACATTCAGGGTTACCACTATGTGCGTACCGGTACGCCGGAATACATCCGCATGGTGGAAAAGGGTACCCTGCGTACTTTCGGTAAGGACGTGGTTCCGGTGTCTGCCTTCTTTGCCGGGTTCATGTCCATTCTGATCTACTTCATGTGGCACTTTGTGGGCCGCTGGTTCGGCACCGTGAAATTCATCAAGAAGACCTGATGGATTTTGCGCGCATCGACATCGACAGACACATCTGAGGAGGAAATAGATGAAAACGATAAGAGATAGGCTCACCCGCTGGTCGCTGGTCGGCCTGCTGATGACCCTGGCGGCGGCGGTGATGTACACCCCGGCGGCTTCTGCCCACGGTGAAAAGTCGCAGGCGGCGTTCCTGCGTATGCGTACCATCCACTGGTTCGACCTCAACTGGTCTACTGACCAGGTCAAGGTCAACGAAGAGATGGAAATCAGTGGCAAATTCCACGTTTTTTCAGGCTGGCCTGAGTCCGTGGATCCGCCCGAAGTGTCGTTCCTGAACGTCGGGATTCCTGGGCCTGTGTTCATCCGCAAGGAATCCTACATCGGCGACACCTTTGTGCCGCGTTCGGTGCGGCTGGAAATCGGCAACACCTATGCCTTCCGCGTGGTGCTCAAAGCCCGCCGCGGGGGTGAATGGCACGTTCACCCGATGCTGAACGTCGAAGGCGGTGGTCCGATCATCGGTCCGGGTAAATGGGTGATCGTTGAAGGGAAGCTGAGCGAGTTCAAGAACCCGATCACCACCCTGACCGGACAGACCGTCGACCTGGAAACCTACAACACGGGCAACACCGTGTTCTGGCACGTGCTGTGGTATGCCATCGGTCTGGCGTGGATCCTCTACTTCGTGCGCAAGCCGGTGTTCCTGCCGCGCATGGTGATGGTCAATGCCGGCCGTGGTGACGAACTGATCACCCCGACCGAAAAGAAGGTGGGCATGCTGTTTGGCGCCGCCACCCTTCTGCTGGTGATCTTCGGCTACAGCAGCACCCAGAGCAAGTATCCGGTGACCATTCCGCTGCAGGCGGGTGTGCTGCGTGGCATCAAGCCGATCCAGATGCCCACCCCGACTGTGGACGTCAAGGTGGACGAAGCCACCTACCGTGTACCGGGCCGTGCCATGAAGATGGTGCTGACCGTCACCAACAATGGTGATCGTCCGGTCCAGCTGTGCGAATTCATGACCGCCAACGTGCGTTTCATGAATCCGGAAGTTTGCGAAGACGACACCGGCTATCCGGAAGACTTGCTGGCGGACGAAGGTCTGACCGTGGTGCCGAACGATCCGATCGCTCCGGGCGAAACCAAGACGCTCGAAGTGACCGCATCGGACGCTGCCTGGGAAGTGTATCGTCTGGCCGACATCATCTACGACCCGGACAGCCGGATGGGTGGTATGCTGTTCTTCTATGACGATGCCGGCAACCGCCAGATGGTGATGATTGACGCTCCGCTGATCCCGACCTTCATGTAAGGAAGGGACCGCGGCGCGGTCACCGCATAACAATAACAACAATACCCAACTCAAAGCCCCCTCTGATGAGGGGGCTTTTTTATTGCGGGCGGAGATGGCTGCATCCAGCAGGCGGTTTTTGCTTATACTTGAAAAGACTGAATCGGGCCACCGAGAAAAACTGCAGGAAGAATGCGTCGTGCTTCCAGCCGACTCATCTGTCAATGACAACGGGGAGGAAAAATGACCAGGCGATATTTTGGTACCGATGGTATCCGCGGTACTGTGGGGGAATACCCCATCACCCCTGACTTCGTGCTGAAGCTGGGCTGGGCGGCCGGCCAGGTGTTCCGTGAAGAAGGGGCATGCCATGTGCTGGTGGGTAAGGATACCCGGATTTCCGGCTATATGTTTGAGTCTGCATTGGAAGCGGGGTTGGCGGCCGCTGGCGTCGATACCCACCTTCTTGGACCGATGCCGACACCCGGAATCGCTTATCTGACCCGGACTCTGAGGGCGCGAACCGGCATCGTCATCAGCGCTTCCCACAATCCCTATCCCGACAACGGCATCAAGTTTTTCTCCTCGGCGGGAACCAAACTCCCGGATGGGGTGGAAACGGCCATTGAGGCGATGCTCGACAAACCCATGACCACGGTGTCTTCGGAGGGGCTGGGGCGGGCGTTCAGAATCGGGGATGCCGCCGGCCGCTATATCGAGTTCTGCAAAAGCACGGTACCGGCGAGGATGGATCTCAGCGGACTTTCCATCGTCGTCGACTGTGCCCACGGGGCAACCTATCACATCGCTCCCCATGTGTTCGGTGAGATCGGCGCCAAGGTCCATGCCATCGGTGTCGAACCGGATGGTTTCAACATCAACGAGGGATGCGGCTCGACCCATCCGGAAACGCTACAGCGGGAGGTCGTCGCCCGTGGCGCCGATCTCGGAATCGCCTTCGATGGCGATGGCGATCGGGTGATCATGGTCGATCATACCGGTGAGATGGTCGATGGCGACGAACTGCTTTACATCATCGCCCGCTCTCGACAGGCGCGTGGACAGCTGCGCGGGCCGGTGGTGGGGACCCAGATGAGCAATCTGGGACTGGAACATGCGCTTGCCGAACTGGGGATCGATTTCAGACGCGCCAAGGTCGGCGACCGTTATGTCATGGAAATGCTGACCGCCGCTGATGGAATTCTGGGGGGGGAAGGTTCCGGTCATATCATCTGTCTGGACCGTACCACCACCGGTGACGGTATCGTCGCCGCGCTCCAGGTGCTGGCGGAAATGTGGGATTCGGGCAAGTCGTTACGGGAGCTGCGGCAGGGGATGGACAAGTATCCCCAGGTGCTGCGCAATCTCAGGATCCAGCGGAAACCGGCCGATCTGGAGGCGATCGCTCCCCTGCGTGAGGCGAAGGAAGGCGTGGAGCGCCGTCTCAACGGTCAGGGGCGGGTGTTGTTGCGGCCTTCCGGTACGGAGCCGGTGATCCGGATTATGCTGGAGGGGCGTGACGCCTCCCTGATCGAGCAACTGGCGGCCGAACTGGAGGAAACCGCCGCCCGCATCCTCAACAATTTGCCTTGAGGCTGCGGGCGGGATAGAATAAGAAAATTTGTTGAAGGGGGAATTCCATGCGTCAGCCTTTGGTCGTAGGAAACTGGAAAATGAACGGCACCCGCACCAGCGCCCGTGATCTGGCGGCCGCCATCGCCGGCGGGTTGCCCGCCAATTGTCCCGTGGCGGTGGGGGTATGTCCTTCTTTCGTATTCATCCCCGCGGTTGCCGAGCAGTTGCAGGATACGCCGGTGCAGGTGGGGGCCCAGAACGTGGCCGATCAGGATGCCGGCGCCTTCACCGGCGAGGTTTCCGCTCCCATGCTCAAGGAATTTGGCTGTACGCTCGCCATCGTCGGTCATTCCGAACGCCGCCTCATCTACGGCGAAGGCGACGCCCTGGTGGCTGCCCGTTACCAGAAGGCGATAGAGCACGGTATCTGCCCGCTTTTGTGCATCGGTGAAACCCTGGAACAGCGGGAGGCCGGTGAAACCTTCGCTGTCGTGGATCGGCAGCTGCAGGCGGTTCTGGATGTCGCCGGCATCGATTCCCTGAAACAGGCAGTGATCGCCTACGAGCCGGTGTGGGCCATCGGCACCGGCCGCACGGCGACGCCACAGCAGGCCCAGGAGGTCCACGCCCATATCCGCCGGCAGTTGGCGGCCCAAGGCGAGGAAATTGCGGCCCAGGTGCGGATTCTCTACGGCGGCAGCGTCAACGCCGACAACGCAGCTTCGCTGTTCGCCATGGCGGATATCGACGGCGGCCTGATCGGTGGTGCCTCCCTCAAGGCGGATTCGTTCCTGAGCATTGTCAAGGCAGCAGCACAAACGGTGTGAGATGCTATACCAGATTTTGATCGTTTTTCACGTTCTCATTGCCGTCGGAATCATCGTGTTCGTCCTCCTGCAGCAGGGCAAGGGTGCCGATGTCGGTGCCGCCTTCGGCAGCGGTGCCTCCGGGACCGTGTTCGGCGCCCGGGGGTCGGCGTCGTTTTTGTCGCGGACTACGGCGATTCTCGCGACTCTGTTCTTTCTCACCAGCCTTTCCCTTGCGTATTTCGCCGACCTTCAGGATAATAAGAAAGATTTCGTGGAAATTCTAAAGTCTGCAGAGGACGTCCCGTCGGTCAAAGAAGCCCCCGCGCCGACGGATACGCCAGTGGTGGTGCCGGTGGAAACACCCCAGCAGACCGAAGAAAATACCCCTTGAAGCTTATCGCCTCGGTGGTGGAACTGGTAGACACGCCGTCTTGAGGGGGCGGTGGCGAAAGCCGTGCCGGTTCGAGTCCGGCCCGAGGCACCATATCAAATACAAAGCGCTGTCAGGAGACGGCGCTTTTTTTATGCTTGGCAGGTGGCTTGAGCGTCTCCACACGGACGGGGAAATTGCCGGATTTCCTGTCCGCCAGATAGGCTTCCAGCGTTCTTTTGACGGTGGAAAAAGCCAGTTCCCGCCATGGGATCTCCTTTTCCGGGAGCAGCGTGGTCTCGAGGCTTTCCTCGCCAGGGGCGTGGCGGGGTTCTGTCATCCGGGCACGGAAGAACACGTGGACCTGATCGACGTGGGGCAGGCTGAAGACCGTATAGAGTTCCAGAGATTTTACTCGGGCACGGGCTTCCTCCAGGGTTTCCCGGAGGGCGGCCTGTTCCAGGGTTTCTCCCAGTTCCATGAACCCGGCCGGCAGGGTCCACAGTCCCCTGCGCGGTTCTATCGCCCGGCGGCAGAGCAGGATCCGGTCTTCCCATTCGGGGAGGCAGCCGGCAATGATCTTGGGATTCTGGTAATGGATGGTGCCGCAGCGCTCGCAGACGTGACGTAGCCGGTCCTCGCCCGGGGGGATTTTCAGGTTCAGGTGTGCTCCGCACTCACTGCAGAACTTCATCGACGCATGGCGGCGAGCAGTTTGTCTTCCAGCTCGATACGGGTTGCAAGGGCCTCGCCGAGTTCGGAAAGCGCCTGATGGAGCGCGTCGTGGTCGGTGAGACGGGCGTTTTCACATTGGTCGTTGAACTTGAGGGCGACTTCGGTCGCCTCGGCGATGGCGGGATAGTATTTTTCCGCAGCTTCCAGTGCTTGTTGCCGGCGTTCGGTGCCTTCGATGATGCGGCGGTAGATGCCGAAGTGACCGAGGGAAATGTAATCGATCATGACCTGGCAGAAGCGTCTCAGGATCTGTTCGAGCGGTTCCTTGTGCTTGTCGAACGGTTTCATTTCTGCCAGTTCCCAGTAGAGCTGCCACATCTGTTGGCGTTCGGCCAGCAGTTCCTCGATCATGCGGTTGGTCTGGAGACGGCGTTCGTTGCCGGAGAGGGGATTTTGCGTCATGCTTATCGAAGCGAAGAAATTAAGGAATTCGATATACTTTATTGCATTCGGAGGCTGACGGCAACGCTCGGCGGCTTCCGGTTTCCATGGGGAGGGTGAACATGCGGCATACGATTTGGGGCTGGGTTTTCCTGTGTCTGTGGCTGGCGGCCTGCGCCACGTCGCCGATGGGAAGAAGCCAGCTGGTGCTGATGCCGGAGGATCAGCTGGTGCAGATGGGGTTGCAGGCCTTCGAGCAGATCAAGCGGAAGGAAACGGTCGAAACCGATCCGGCCCTCAACACCTATGTCCGTTGCGTGGTGGATGCATTGACCCGCGATCTGGGAGGCCAGTGGGATGTGGTGGTGTTTCGTTCCGACCAGGTCAACGCCTTCGCTCTGCCCGGTGGGCACATCGGGGTCTACACCGGTTTGCTGCAGGTGGCGGAGAACCAGCACCAGCTGGCGGCGGTCATCGGCCACGAGATCGGTCACGTGCTGGCGCGCCACAGCAACGAACGGATGTCGCAGCAGTTCGCCGTGCAGCAGGGCTTGGCGCTGGTTCAGGCCATCGCCAACCCGGGCTCGGCGACCGGTCAGCTGGCAATGGCGGCGTTGGGTCTGGGGGCTCAAGTGGGTGTCCTGCTGCCTTACAGCCGGATTCAGGAATCCGAGGCCGATCTGATCGGCCTGGAGCTGATGGCTAGAGCCGGTTTCGATCCCCGCGAGGCGGTCGCGCTGTGGCGCAACATGGACCGGGCCGGCAAGGCGGCGCCGCCCGAATGGCTGTCCACCCATCCCTCCCACGAAACCCGCATCCGCGAGATCGAAGCCTATCTGCCTAAGGTGATGCCGTTGTACCAGCAGGCCCGGGCCCAGGGGCGGACCCCCCGCTGCCGGCCGCCGGAGCGGCGGTGATCCCAGCCAGATTGCGGGCGATGCGTCGGGCCAGTTCCTCGCCCAATCCGCTCAGGCCGGTGGCGATGGCGACATAATCGGCGGCCGGCAGCCGGTGTTCGATTTCCTCCCGTTGCCAGATACGGGTCGTTTGACCCTGTAGCAGGCGCCATTCGGCCAGCAGTTTCAGCCGGTCGGGCAGAATTTGCAGTTCGTGCACCTGGAGCGCCAGGGTCCAGGCCGGGGCCGCGTTGCGGGCCGGCAGGATCAGGATCCGGCTTTCAGGCAGCTGCCGGGCCAGGGCGGTGGCCAGCACCCGGGTGAAGCCGGTATTCAGGGGTTCGGCCCAGCGGTGGAATTCCGCCAGCCGGACTCGGCCTTGGCGGTCCAGGGTCACGATCTGGGGGTGGTCCAGATAGCGGGGCAGACGCACCGGCACCAGCGCGATCGTGGTCGCCATATCGGTTGCCGCCGTGGTCGGCTGCGGCGCCGGCAGCACGTAATAATGGCTCGCCGGGCTGCGGCCGCCGGTCAGCGCACAACCACCGAGCAGGAACAGTGGGAGCAGCAGGACGATGCGGGTATTCATGGATTGCCTCCTTTGCCTTGCAGCAGCGCTTCCGGGTGGGTTTGCAGGGTCTCGGAGAGGACGCGCAGCTCCCTGGCGGCCTCCTGAAGCGCCTGGAGCGTGAATTGGGCTTCTGTCGTCAGTGGTGCCTGTGGTCCCATGCTTTGCTGTAGC
Organism: Methylomarinovum tepidoasis; assembly: GCF_030294985.1. Taxonomy (NCBI): domain Bacteria; kingdom Pseudomonadati; phylum Pseudomonadota; class Gammaproteobacteria; order Methylococcales; family Methylothermaceae; genus Methylomarinovum; species Methylomarinovum tepidoasis. The sequence continues at coordinate 2,346,237 of NZ_AP024718.1, read as the reverse complement.
GCGCGGAAGGCCGTCTCCGCCTGGGCCAGTGCCTGACGGGCCTGTTTCAACGTGGCCTCCGATTGCGTCGCCAGGGCCGGCAGGGCCTTGTCGATGTGTGTCAGGGTGCGTTTCGAGATCCGCAGGTTCTCGTCCAGATGGGTGATGCTGGTATCGAGATTCACCAGTAGGGTGTCGAGATGAGGGGCCAGTTCCTCGAATTCAGGCTGAGAGACCACCGCATTGATGTGGGTCAGGGTGGAATCAAGCTTGGCGAACAGCTCCTGCAGCGGCAACTCCTTGATCTGTTTTACCAGCGAGGTGATGGTGTTTTCGATTTCCTCCTGGCTGGAGGGAATGGCGGGGATTTCCTCCAGGGTCTCGTTGTATCTGCCAACCAGCTTCACCGGGGTTTCCGGACGGAAATCGATATCGACATAGAGCTGGCCGGTCACCAGGCTCTGGAGCTTGAGCTGGGCCCGCAGTCCGGCCTGGATCAGTTCCTCCAGCGGATAGTGCAGCGGCCGTTTTTTACCGACCAGCTGCACGTGCCCTTTCTGGATTTCGACGATCACCTGGGTCAACGGCTGCTTGGTTTCCTGATCGAAGATCAGGCGGATTTCGGCGACCTTGCCGATCTGGACCCCGCGCATCTTCACCGGAGCGCCGATGTTGAGGCCGTTGACGGATTCGCGGAAATAGATCATGTAGCGTTCGCGTTCCGACCACAGTTCGGCGCCGCCAAAGATCAGCAGGGCGGCGAAGAACAGGAACACCGCACCGATGACGAACGCGCCGATGACGGTGGGATTGGCCCGTTTACTCATGGAGGGTTCCTCCTCGGGTCAGGAATTCTCGGACTTTGGGGTTGGGATGGTGCAGCAGCTCGCGGGGCGGTCCCTGAGCGATCATGGTCTTGGCTTCGGCGTCGAGGAAGACGGAATTGGTGCCGATGGCGAGAATGCTGGGCAGCTCGTGGGTGACGATGACCACGGTCGCCCCCAGGCTGTCGCGCAGTTCCACGATCAGGTCGTCGAGGCGCTTGGCGCTGATGGGGTCGAGGCCGGCGGAAGGCTCGTCGAAAAACAGGATTTCCGGGTCGAGGGCGATGGCGCGGGCCAATCCGGCGCGCTTCTGCATCCCGCCGCTGATCTCGAAGGGGTAGAAATCCTCGAAGCCTCGCAGCCCCACCAGTGACAGCTTGAACGAGGCCAGGGCCTGGATTTCCGCTTCGGGCAGCCGGGTGTATTCCTCCAGCGGCAACGAAACGTTTTCCGCCAGGGTCATGGAGCTCCACAGGGCGCCGCTCTGGTACAGCACTCCGATCCGGCGCAGGATGGCCTGGCGCCGCGTCGGCGGGGCGGCCCAGAAATCCACGTCGCCGTAATAGATGTGCCCCCGGGCCGGCGGCAGCAGGCCGATGAGATGGCGTAGCAGCGTGCTCTTGCCGCAACCGGAGCCGCCCATGATGATGAAGATGTCGCCGCGGTTGACGGTGAAGTTCAGATCCCGCTGGATGATCCGGTCGCCATAGGCCATAGTCAGATCGCGGACGGTGAGGTGCGCTTCCGTCATGCCTCAGACGCCCAGACGGGTGAAGAGAATGGTCAGCAGCGAATCGGCCACCACGATGGCGACGATGGCGGTCACCACCGCCGCGGTGGAAGCTTCCCCCACCGCCTGGGCGCTGCGCTGACAGCGGATGCCCTGGAGGCAGCCGGCGGTAGCGATCAGAATCCCGAACACCGCCGCCTTGACCAGGCCCACGATCACGTCCGAGAGTCCCAGGGAGGCGCGGGTCTGGGTGATGTATTCCAGCAGGGTCAGATCGAACACGGTCACTGCCGCCAGGGCGCCGCCCAACATGCCCACCAGGTCGGCATACAGGGTCAGAAGCGGCACCATGACGATGAGGGCGAGCATACGCGGGATGACCAGAAACTCCATCGGCGACAGTCCCAGGGTCCTGAAGGCGTCGATCTCCTCATTAACCTGCATGGTGCCCAGCTGGGCCGCGTAGGCCGAACCGGTGCGTCCGGCCATGATGATCGCCGTCATCATCGCCCCCATCTCCCGCAGGGTGCCGATGCCCACCAGGCTGGCGACGTAGATCTGGGCGCCGAACATCTGCAGCTGCAAGGCGCCGACGTAGGCCAGGATCAGGCCCACCAGCAGGGCGATCAGAGTGACGATGGGCAAGGCGCCGGGGCCGCATTCCTGCAGCAGCAGCCACAGGTCGACGGGACGGTAGCGGGCTTTGCCGCGGATGAAACGCAGGGCGGCGAGGGTCGCCTCGCCGATAAAATGGACGAAGGCGTAGGTTTCGTCGAGGATCTGCAGCACTCCCCGGCCGATCTGGGCCAGCCAGCCGCGTTCCGGGTGCGGCGGCGCCGTGCGCGCCGGCGGCACCGCGGTGGCCAGTTGCAGCAGACGACGCAGTCCTTCAGGCAACTGATCGACGTGCAGTTCCAGGCCGCGGCTCTGGCACAGGTCGTAAAGCTGCTGCAGCCACAGCGCTAGGCTGCTGTCCCAGCGGCCGATGCCTTCGTCCCGGACCGTCACGGTACGGACCGGGGCGTCCAGCAGGTCGGCAATGGCATCGATGCGGAGGCGGGCAGGGTCCGACAGCAGCCAGTCGCCGGCAAGGCCCATGAGCAACCGTTCGCCCTCGCGCCGGTGGCTCAGTCTGGGGGAGCGGTCGTCAGCGTGCATGGGCGCGGGAACCAGGGATGGAAAACGTTGTATATTGAAATAGCCTTCATCTTACAGGAGTCCCCCATGTCCCACAACGTGATGCGCGCCATGGTGCTGACGATGCACTGGCTGCTTTGGGGCGGCTGGGGTGTTGTCTGGGCCGGCGGCAACGCCCTGGAGGAATCCCGGCTGCTGGAAGGTCTGCATCTGGACGGCGGCGCCAAGACGCTGACCCTGACCGCCCCGGCGGGGCCGTTTCAGGCCATTCTCGACGAGGCCGCCACCCAGCGGATGAAGGGCGTGGCGATTCTGCTGCCCGAGGCCGGCGCGCGTGCCGATGCCGGCGTGTTGCGGGCGCTGCGGCGGGGGCTGCCCCCCCACGGCTGGAGTACCCTGAGTCTGCAGCTGCCGGTCCTGGAGGCCGAGGCCGAACCGCAGGAATACTGGGATCTTCTGCCCCAGGCGGCGGCCCGGATCGCTGCGGCGGTGGCACGCATGAAAGCGGCCGGGATCGGCAACATCGCCCTGTTGGGACACGGATTCGGCGCCACGGCGGCTCTGCGCTATCTCGGCCAGGGCGGCGACGACAGCGTGCATGCCGCCGTTCTCCTCGGCCCCTGGTGGCCGGCGGACCATGCCGATACCCTGGAAACCTGGAGCAAGGCTGCCGCAGTGGCGGTGCTGGACGTTTACGGCGAACGTGACGACCGCACGGTGCTGCACAGCGCTTCGCGTCGCCGCTTGCTGTTCAAGGAGCTTGATGATTTCCGTCAGTGGCGCGTCAGTGCAACCGGGCACGATTACCGGGGCCGGGAGACGTGGCTGGTGGAGCGCATCTACGGCTGGCTACAGCGGGTGGCACCGGGAGAGGAGGTGAGCGATGACGATTGAAGACGAGGACCTGTTCCGGGAAGCGATGGCCGACGCTCGGCCGCTTCGCTGTGACAAAGTGCCGATACGACACGCCGCCCGCCCGACCCCGGGCCAGGACTACCGGCGGGAGGCGGCCCGGCGGCCATTGGATGACAGCAACTTCCTGCCCACCAGTTTCATCGAGCCGCTGCCACCGCACGCGATTCTGGAATACCGCCGGCCGGGGCTGCAGGACGGGGTGTTTCGCAAGCTGCGGCGCGGCGAATATCCGGCCGAGGCGCTGTTGGACCTGCACGCCATGACGGTCGAACAGGCCCGGCGCGAAGTCTATCACTTCGTCCAGACGTGCCTGCAGCAGTCGGTGCGTTGCGCCCTCATCATCCACGGCAAGGGGACGCCGCAATCGCCCGGCTTGCTCAAGGGGTGCCTGCTGCGGTGGCTGCCGCTGCTGCCGGAGGTGATGGCGTTCCACAGCGCCCCGCGCCACCAGGGCGGCAGCGGCGCGCTCTACGTGCTGGTGAGGAAAAGTGAGCTGGAGAAGGAACGCAACCGCCGCCGTTATCAGTTGGCGGAGCGATGACCGATCCGGCCGCCATCACCGCCCGTTTCGCCCTGCCGGGGCGCGTCGTCGCCGTCGCGCCTCTGGGGCAGGGGCTGATCAACGGCACCTGGCGGGTGGTCACCACCGAAGCGCGGGGTGTGTTGCAGCGTCTCAACAGCGCCGTCTTTCCCCGGCCTGAGCGGATCATGGCCAATCTCCGCATCGTCTCCCGCCATCTGGCCGCCGCCCCGATCCGCCTGCCGCGGCCGATCCCGGCCGTGGACGGCGGCGATCTGGTGGTCTCAGGCGGCCACGCCTGGCGTTTGCTCGAACATCTCCCCGGCATCACCCTGACCGCGCTGCGGGATTCTCATGACGCCGCCGCCCTCGGCCGCAGCCTGGGGCAGTTGCACCGGGGGCTGGCCGATCTCGAACCCAGCCGCCTCTACGACACCCTGCCGGGGTTTCACGAGATGGTCCATTACCTGGCGCAGTTGGATCGGCAGTTGGCCGACGGCCCCGTCGATGTGGAAATCGCCCCCCTGATCGAATTCATCGAAGCCCGCCGGGTCCGGGCTTCGGCCCTGGAGGAGGCCGGCCTGCCCCGGCGGGTGATCCACGGCGATCCCAAGCTCGACAACGTGCTGTTCGATCCCCGCTCCCGCACGCCCCTGGCCTGGATTGATCCGGACACCCTCAAACCCGGCCTGTGGTTGTGGGACGTGGGCGATTGCGTGCGCTCCGCCTGTGGCGCCGCTGGTCGTTTCGATTTCGAGCGGGCGCTGGCCTTGCTGGGTGCCTGGTGGCGGGAGGCCCGGCCGGTGTTGACGCGCGCCGAACGCGCCTGGGTGCCGGAGGCGGTCTGGCGCCTGCCGTTCGAGCTGGGGGTGCGGTTTCTGGCCGATCACCTGGCCGGTGACCGGTATTTCAAGGTGGGTTACCGCGGGGAGAATCTGGACCGGGCCCGCAGACAGTTCGCCCTGACGGCGGCCATCGAACGCCAGGGCGGGGAATTGGAAAGGGAATGGCGTCGGCTCAGCGCAGCACCTGGAAGATGAGCGAACGGGCCTGGGACTGCAGCAGTTCCAGCTTGTTGTTGTCCCGGCAGCGGGCGTTGAGATCGTCGAGATTTTCCAGCGCCAGTCTCAGAACCTTCTCGGTGATGCCGGGGCAATACGCCTCGATCTCCATCAGATTGGAGAAAGGCAGGGCATAGACCAGCCGCGCGATGTGGTTGGCGAGGATGGCGATGGTGGTGGGATAGATGCGGTTGCCGGTGATCTGCTTCAGGGCCAGCACGGTGGCGGTGTAGGAATCGCCGCAGCCGGTGGCGTCCTTGTGGCTGATGTCGCAGCCGGCCTCCTGGATGATCCGGTCGATGCGCCCGCCGGTCTCCTTGTCGATGATGGGGATGTAGTACTGGACCTTCTTGCGCACCCCCTCCTTCTTGTCCTCGTACTTGAAGCTGGCGATGGTGGGATTGCCGCCGTCGGTGATGAACACGCTTTCCTTGACCCCGAAGCGGTGGAGGATGTCGGCACAGCGCTGGGCGACGATGCGGCGCTTGATCGGATCCTCCGGCAGCACCAGGGTCTTTTCCTTCTTCTGCAGCTCGGTCTTGAAGATCCCGAACAAGCGCACGAAACTGACCCGGCCCGCGCTCGACTTGGCCGGTTCGCCATCGTGGTATTCCTCCAGGTAACGCAGCAGGACGTCGTCGTCACGGATGTAGCTGGAGCTGGATTTGCGGATCCACGCCAGCGCCTCCCCCAGGTTCAGGGTCATGGTCTCGCACACGCCGATGGGAGAGGCGTAGGGGTCGATGCCGTCGCGGATCTGGTTGGAGCCGACGCTCCAGACCACAGAATGGTCCTTGAGATCGTTGCGCACCCGCACGGCCACGTCCCAGAAGATGCGGTCGTCCGGTTGGTTGTGGAGTAGCAGGAAGCGCGGGGTGCGCATCGACGGAATCGGCCGTTTGGGGTTGATCTCCCCGTAGGGGGTGCTGAAGTAGATTTCCTCGCCGGTGTCCTTGTTCTTGATGAACACCGAGCGGCGCGGTTTGCCGTCCACCCAGATGATGTCCAGATTGGGGAACGGTTCGGCCTGTTTGCGCACCTGATCGGCCTGTTCCTCCGGCAGGGTCAGGTAAAGGTGAGCCTTGGGAAGGTTCTGCTCCGGCAGCCCCAACGCCCGGCACAGGGCCAGGTTGATGATGGCGCTGTCCACCGTGGTGTTGAAGGCGCCACCGCCGAGGCCGCGGTGAATCTCGGTTTCCGCCTGTGGAAAGCTGAAGCTCAGGCTCACCGGGCGGTCGTCGTCGCTCGCCACCGTCAGCAGAATCCGGCCGCCCTGCTCGGCGATGTCGATGGAGCGCGCCGGCAGTTTGGGGATGCCCTGGGCGATCTTCTCCTGGATGCTGGGCGAACGGGTGGTGTTGACCTTCTGCTCCGCGTCGCGGAACACCGCATCCGGCACTTCGATGCGGATGTCCTCCACCGTGCCGCACTCGATCGAGGTGGAAACCACATCGCAGTCATCGAGCTCACGCTTGACGACGTGGCTCAGGCTTTCCGGAATGTCAGCGGTCAACGGCGTGGCGGAGGCGTTCTGCTCGGTCATGAGGTCCTTACCTGAAATTCAGTGAAAAGGCTGGAGATCAGTCGGATAACGTTACCCGTTCGGCAAGCGGCTTGTCAAGGCGGGATGCTGGCCCGGGGTGAGGGAAAATCGGCTTAAATCATGAGCTTAGCCGTTAGGCAGCGGCCTTCTGGCGAAGGTCGTCAACAGCACCGCCGCCAAAACCAGGGCCAGCAGCCCCTCCGTGTCGGAGGGACGCCAGCTGGCCGAGATCCAAGGCATCCCGGGCAGCAGCAGCCCCAGCAGCGACAGGCCGTTTCCGGCCATGTGGGCGACGATGGTGACGTACAGGCTGCCGCCGCGGGCGACGTAGTGGCCCAGCATCCAGCCCAGGGGCAGGGCGGCCACGATCTGCACCGGCTTGATGTGCACCAGAGCGAACAGCACCGCGCTGCCCAGCACCGCCGTCGGCAGACGGAAATGCCGCCGCAGCGCCGCCAGCAACACGCCGCGGAACAGCAGTTCCTCCAGGGTCGGGGCCAGGACCACCGCCACCGTCCCCAGCGCCAGCCATTCCCAGAGACTGGCGGGATGGAAGCTGGCCAGATAGCTTCGCACCAGCGCCGGCGGCGCCAGCCACAGCACCACCGCATCCATGGCGATGGCGATGGCCTGGAACCACAGCGCCACGACCACCCCTTCCCGCCAGCTCACCGGTCGCAGCCCCAGGGCACGCAGATCGTAGCGGCGCAGGAACGGCGCCAGCCAGGCCAGCAGCACGGGTTCCCCCAGCAGCAGGCTGCGCCAGAACCACAGGGGACCCAGCAGGGCGGCGATCACCGCACTGGCGATCTGCACCCCGACGGCGTAGAGGGCGATGAGCGCCAGGGCGGTGCCGATGCCGGGGATCACGGCGCCACCCGTCCGGGAGCGCGCTTGGGAAACAGGCTCTGTAAGCGGGCGGCGTCCGGATCGTACCAGCCGCTGCCCAGACCGAAGCCGCGGTGGCGGACGATGACGAAACCGCGGCGGCAGCGGTGGGTCTGGGCGGTGGCCACCGGGAAGGTCTGGCGGCCGAAATAGGCCGGCAGCTGCGCCGCTTCCAGATCGATCACGTTGGCCCGGGCCTGCGGCGCCAGCAGCAAGGCGCCGGCGGTGGTGACCTTGGGCGGACGGGTGGCGGTCTTGAGCACCTCCACGCCCATCACCTCCGGCTCGGGCCGTGCCGGCGGCCGGTGGTCGCGTTGGACCACGTGGATGCCGCGGCTGCTGTGACGGCAGGGCAGCCAATCGGCCATGCAGTCCGGGGGTAGATCGTGGCGCCGTCGCAGCCAGGTTTCCAATTCGGGCGCCTCCACCTGAGGCGGGTTGGCGGGGGCGGCCCGAGGTGCTTCCGCATCGGGCGTCTTTTCCAGCACCGCGGCGAAGAAACCGCCGGTGTCGTTGTGGTGGGGCCACAGGCGCAGGCAGTGTTCCACCTGGGGATCGAAACGGCGGCCGTTCCAGCGGGAGACGCCCGGCGCGGTACGCAGGCCGCCCACCGCCTGCGGCACCACCCGCACCATTCCACCGCTCTGGCGCAGCACTGCGTCGATCACCGCCTCGTTTTCCTCCGGGGCGAAGGTGCAGGTGGAATAGACGATGCGCCCGCCGGGGCGGCACAGAGCGACAGCACGCCGCAGCAGGGCCTGCTGCAGGCGGGCGTAGCGGGACGATACTTCGGCGCCGTAACGTTCCAGGGGATCGTGGCGGCGCAGGGTGCCCTCACAGGAACAGGGCGCGTCCACCAGGATGCGGTCGAAGGCCCCGGCGGCGTTGGGATAACCGGCTCCGTCACGCAGGGTCAGGCTGACGTTGAGGAGCCCGAGGCGCTCCAGATTGGCCCGCAGCGGCCGCATCCGCCCCAGGATCACGTCGTTGGCCACCACCGTGCCGCGCCCGTGGAGGATCATGGCGATCTGGGCGGTCTTACCGCCGGGAGCGGCGCACAGGTCGAGAATGCGTTCCCCCGGCCGGGGGTCGAGGAGGCGCACCGGTAGCAGAGAAGCCTCCTCCTGGGCGTGGGCCAGGCCGGCGAAATACCACCAGCGCCCGCCCACCGGCGTTCCCGCCGGCAGCCGCAGCGCGCCCGGATACCAGGCGACAGGCTGCGGCGTCAGCCCCTCCTCCCGCAACAGATCGGCCAGAGTGGCGGCGTCGAGACGCAACGGGTTGGCCCACAGCACCCGGGGCAGGGGGCGGGCCAGGGCGGCGGTGAAGGCGTCCCAGTCGTCGATCAGGGGGCGGTAGCGCTGCAGGGGCATAGCGATGGAAGGGTGGGCGTATCGTGGAAACGGGATTATACCTCGCTCCGCTTTGTGCTAGATTGATTCGCCGACGCCATGTTCAAGACAGGGGGATGCCATGCGTAAGTTCGGATTGTGGTTCTGGTTGCTGCTGATGCTGATCGGCCTGAGCGGCTGTCCCAAGGCCTTCAAGGGGAACGAGGCCAATCTGCCCGCCGGCGTGGCCATCGGCGATCACTTCTACACCCAGTATTCCTTTCAGTACGAGAAGAACCGCCACCGCACCACCAATTACCGCCGCGGCCTGCTGGTGCCGATCAACACCGAGGTGGAACTGGTGAGCTGGGGGCGCAAGGGCTTCCAGATCCGGGTGCTGCCCTCCGGGCCGGTGATCCAGATCGAGAACGTGCAGAAACACACCGGCGACACCGTCGAACAGGCGTTCCACAAGATGCTGGCGCGCCGGCCGGTGAACCTGCGCCGGTTCACCCCCAGGGAGCGCAAGCTCATCAAGGCCGGCAAGGTGGCGGTGGGGATGCGCAAGCAGGCGGTGATCGCGGCCATCGGCTATCCGCCGGTCGCGGCGACCCCGACCCTGGACCTAGACGAGTGGCGCTACTGGTCCTCGCGCTTCGACACCTTCATCGTGCGCTTCCGCAATGGTAAGGTAGTGGCCATCATCAATTGACGGAAGCGTCCATGGCCGAAGCTGCACTGATCGACGAACTCAAATCCATGCTGATCGAGGGGTTGCATCTGGAGGATGTGACCCCCGACGACATCGACCCCGAAGCCCCCCTGTTCGGCGACGGCCTCGGGCTCGATTCCATCGACGCTCTGGAGATCGGGGTGATGCTGGACCGCCGCTACGGCATCAAGATCACCTCCGACGACAAGCGCAACCCCCAGATCTTCGCCTCCCTCGCTTCCCTGGCCGACTTCGTCGCCGCCCACCGCCAGCGATGAAGCTCCGGCCGCCGCCCGCCGTCGCCGTGCTGTTCCTGGTCGGGGTGTTCGCAGCCTCCTGGCCCGGCGGGCGCAGCCTATTGCCCTGGCTGTTGGCGGCCTGGCTGGGGGTGCGGGCGGTGCGCGAACCCCGCCGTCCCTGGCGGCTGCTGTGGCTGGGCTTGGCCGCAGCCCTGGCCGCCGGTGCCTGGTGGCAGGGCGCGGCGGTGGTGCGCTGGGTGCCGGCAGTGACATTTTTCCTCCTGGCCTGGCTGTTCGGGCGCACCCTGTGGCGGCCGCCGCCGCTGATCGAGCGCATGGTGCGGCTTCAGTTCGCCGCCATTCCGCCGTATCTGTTGGCCTACCTGCGCCGCCTGACCCAGGTCTGGACCGGCTTTTTCGTCGCCGCCGCTTTGGTTTCCGCGATCCTGACCCTGCTTGCAAACCCCGAGGTCTGGGCCGGGTTTCACGGCATCGGTGTCTGGCTGGCGATGGGACTTTTGGTCGGCGGCGAATACCTGTACCGGCGCCGGCGCTTCCCGGAGCTGGAACGGATGCCGCCACCCCAGGAAACCTTCCGTGAGATCGTCCGTCATGGCAAAGCGTTCTGGCTGGATTGAAACCGGTTGCTGGCTGCTGTGGCTCTGCGCGCTGCCGGCCTGGGGCGGTGACCTGGCGGCGAAGCTGGCCCTCGATCACCCGCGCCAGTTCCGTTACCAGGAAATCCGTGATCTGGCTCTGCTGGCCAAGCCCTGGCGCGGCAGCGGCTTTATGATCGCCGACCCCGACGGTACCCTGGTGAAGCTGCAACTGCTGCCCGAGCGCCTCGTCCTGATCGCCACTCCCGAGGAACTGCTGTACCACGATCCTGTCGCCGGCGAGCGCCGCCGTCTCGCCCTGCCCAGTTCCCTCCCCCAGGTCCAGGGCATCGTGCTGCTGCAGCATCTGCTGCGCGGCGATCTTGAGGCCGTTTCCCGGGATTTCGCCCTGGAGGAGCAGGCGACGGAAACCGGCTGGCGCCTGGTGCTGACGCCCAAGCGCCCCGGAAGTCCGTTCCGCCGGGTGATCCTGGGCGAGGACGGCAAAGGGCGCTATCTGACGGTGGAGGAACGCGACGGTGACCGCAGCCTCATCCGCCTGACGCCGGACGAGGCGGGCGCCCACCTGAAGGTCAGGATCGCCCGCCTGCTGCAGCAGGCCCGGGGGGAATGAGGCGGCGTCTGGCCGCCGTCGGCCTGCTGCTGGTGCTGGCCGGCGTGCTGGCGGCCCAGCTGCGGCTGGAAACCCGGCTGACGGTGTTCTTCCTCGGCGCCGGCGGAGAGGCGGGCATGCTCGGGCGGCTGCAGCAGACCCGCTTCGCCCGCCGTTACCTGCTGCTGATCGAGCTGGCCCAAGGAGAACGGTCGGTGACGCCCTTCGCCCGCCGGCTGCGGCGGCAGTTGGCCCGGGTCGAGGGCGTCGCCCGGGTGTGGTCCCTGTCCGAACCGCCGCTGGCGTTCCTGGATCTGCTGCAGGATTATGCCGATCACGCCGAGGTAATCTACAGCCTCGACCCGGCGCGCGAAGCCCCGCAATTGTTCGATCCCGCCACCCTGCCCAGGCGGGCCGAGAACCTCAGACAGGCGCTGCTGTCCTCCTACGGCGACTGGGTCCAGGCCATCGCCCGCCGCGACCCCCTGCTGCTGACCCTCCACGCCCTCGAGGACTGGCGCGACCGCCTGCGGCCGCGCCGGCACGGGAATTTCGAGGTGCTGGTGATCGAATCCGCGGCCGACGCCTTCGCCCTCGACCGCCAGCGGGTGCTGCAGCAGCGCCTGCGGCAACTGCTCGACACTCCGGAGGCCGGGACTTACCGGCTCACCCTCACCGGGGTGCCGGTGTTCGCGGTCCGGGCTCAGGAACGGATCCAGCGGGACGTGGCCCGGGTCACCGCCGCCTCCACCCTCGGCGTGCTGGCGGTGTTCCTGGGGCTGTTCCGCACCCTGCGCAGCCTGCTGGCGGTGGCGGTGGTGCTGGCCTTCGCCGCCGCAGCCGGGGCGCTGGCGACCCAGCTGGTCTTCGGTTACGTCCATGCCCTGACCCTGGCCCTGGGCGGCACCCTGGTGGGGGTGTGCATCGACTACCCCATTCACGTACTGGCCCACTGCGGCGGCCGGGAGCCACGGGCGGTGGTGCGGCGGCTGTGGCCGGCACTGATGCTGGGCGGCGGCACCACCCTGATCGGTTATCTGGCCCTGGGGGCTACCGGCTATCCGGGTTTCGAGCAGGTCGCCGTCTTTGCCGGCGCCGGCATCGTCGCCGCCCTGCTGGCGACCGGTTACTTCCTGCCGGACTTCATCGCCGCCGTATGCCTGCGCCGTCCACGCTTGCGGCCCCTGACGGCCTGGCTCGGTTTCGCCCGCCGCCACCGCAAGGGCTTGCAACTGGCCGCGGTGCTGGCCGTGGCCGCCGCAGGGGCGGCTTGGCCGCGATTGCAATGGCTCGACGACCTGGAAAAGCTGGCGGCGGTCGATCCCGAGCTCAAGCGCCAGGACCGCCAGCTGCGCGCCCGGCTGGGGGGCATCGAACCGGGACGGGCGGTGTTGGTCGAGGCTCCGGACCTGGAAACCGCCCTTCAGCGCGCCGAGACCGCCACGCTGGTGCTGCGCCGGCTCCGGGAAACAAGGGCGCTGGCCGGCTTCCAGCCCCTCTATCCCTGGTACGTCTCCCAGTCCCTGCAGGCGCGCAACTGGCGCCAGTACCAAAGCCACGTGACCCCGGAATTCGTCGCCGCCTGGCGCCGGGCCCTGGCAACCGCCGGTCTGACGGTGGAACCGTTATCACAGCTGGTGCGCAGCGAACCGCCGTGGCTGCCGGTCCCCGACCCGCGGCTGGCGGAGATTCTGGTGGGCCAGGTCCGGACCCGCCAGGACCGGGCCGAGCTGGCCATCTGGCTCGGCAGCCACGACCCAGACGCCGTGCGCGCCGCCTTGGCGGGGCTGGAGGGGGTGCGCTATTTCAGTCAGCACGACCACGTCAACCGCCTGGCGCAGCAGTACCGCCGCCGCGCTCTGAAGACCCTGGCCGCCGGCGTCGCCGTCATCTGGGCGCTTCTGGCCTGGCGCTATCGCAGCCCCCTGACCGCTCTGCAACTGCTGGCGCCACCCCTGCTGGGCGGGACCACCATCCTGATCGGTTTTGCCGCCGCTGGTTTTCCCCTCAGCTTTTTTCACCTGCTTGCCGCCCTGTTGGCCATTGCCATCTGCGTGGATTACGCTATCTTCTACCGGGAACGGCGCGGCGGCGATATCGCCGCCACCTATCAAGCCATGGGAGCCTCGATGCTGACCACGGTGACTGCCTTCGCCGCCCTGGGGCTGGCGAGCCAGCCGGTGTTGCAGGCTCTGGCGCTGGCGGTGACCTGTGGGGTGGTGAGCGGCTTTCTCTGGTGCCCGGTGCTGGTCGTCCCGCTTTCCGAATCGATGGAGTCCTGATGCGTTTTGTCTGTCTGCTGTTGCTTTTCCTGCTGGCCGCCTGCGGCGGCCCCGCCGTCGCCCCCCGCGATCTGGCCCGGGCCCTGGAGGGCGGGCAGGCACCTCTGGTGCTCGATGTCCGCTCCGAGGGGGAATACCGCAGCAGCCACATTCCCGGTGCCGTTCACGTCCCTTTCACCGAGGTGGCCGAGAAGACCCCGCCCGAAGTGCTGCGACGCTGCCACAACGAGCCGGTGGTGGTGACCTGCGAGCACGGACCGCGGGCGACGTACGCGGCCTCCAAACTGCGGGACCTGGGCTGCCGGGAGGTGCTGTTGCTGGAAGGGCACATGGCCCGTTGGCGCAGGTTGGGACTGCCGACGACCACCGGGGCGCCATGAGGCCGGTCGCCATCACCACCTGGCAGGTTTTGGGCGCCGCCGGTGCCGGACGGCAGGCGCTGCTGGCTGCCATTTTGGCCAACAAGCCCTGTCTGCGGCCGATCCACCTGCTGCCGCTGCCGTTTCCCACCCTGGTGGGGGAGTATCCCGACCCGCTGCCGCCCCTGCCGCCGGAACTGGCGCGCTACGAGTGCCGCAACGCGCGTCTGGCCCGGGCCGCCCTGGAACAGGACGGTTTCCGCCACCGGATCGCGGCCGCCCTGGACCGTTACGGCGCGGTACGGGTCGGGCTGGTGCTGGGGACCAGCACCTCGGGCATCTACGATTCCGAGGCCGCCTACCGCCATTTCGTCGCCCATGGGGAAATGCCGGCAGACTTCGATTTCATCCACCGCCACGCGGTCCACGCCACTGCCGAGGCCATGGCCCGGGACCTGGGTCTCGCCGGCCCGGTGCTGGCGGTTTCCACCGCCTGTTCCTCAAGCGCCAAGGCTCTGGGTACGGCCCGGCGACTGCTGCTGACCGATATCTGTGACGCGGTGCTGGTGGCCGGGGTGGACACCCTGTGCAGCCTGACCCTGTTCGGTTTCCACAGCCTCGGTCTGGTGGCCGAGGCCGCCTGCCGGCCGCTGGACGCCGACCGCTGCGGTATCAACATCGGTGAGGCCGCGGCCCTGCTGCTGCTGGAGAAGGCCGCCAAGGCGAACCGGGCCTGTCCCCGGCTGCTGGCGGTGGGCGAATCCTCCGACGCCCACCACATGGCCGCCCCGGACCCGGAAGGCCGCGGCGCCGAGGCGGCGATGGCGGCGGCCCTGGCTGGGCTGGAGCCGGCGCGGGTCGACTATGTCAAGCTCCACGCCACCGCCACCCCCCTCAACGATCTGGCCGAGGCCAAGGCGGTCGAACGCCTGTTCGGCGACCGGGTGCCCTGTGGCGGCCTCAAGGGCCTTTTGGGACACACCCTGGGCGCCTCGGGGGCGTTGGAAACGGTGGCCCTGCTGGAAGCCCTGGAACACGGCTGGCTGCCGGGCACCTGCGGGCTGGAAACCCCCGATCCGGCCTGCCGTCTGAACCTGCAACGCCACCCCCGACGGCAGCAGGCGGGACGGGTGCTGGGCAACGCCTTCGGCTTCGGCGGCAGCAACGCCAGCGTGCTGCTGGGATGGGAAGCCGACGCCGTCACCGAACCGGTGTCTGTGACCGGGATCGGCGTGCGGGCGGCGGTGGTTTGTGCCCCCGAGAACGACTGGAGCGTCTCCCTGAATGTCGAGACGGCTTCGCCGGATCCAAAACGGATTCCCGCCGTCATCCGCCGCCGTACCGGCGAAGCGACCCGGCTGGCGCTGTGCGCTGGGCTTCTGGCCTGCGAACGCGCCGGGGTCGATCCCCGGGAACTGCCGGCGGTATTCGCCAGCGTCGGCGGCGAGATGCAGGTCACCGACCGCCTGCTCGTCGAACTGGCCAAACCCGACGGCTGCGTCTCGCCCACCGCCTTTCACAATTCGGTCCACAACGCCGCCGCCGGCTACTGGAGCATCGCCACCGGCAGCCGTCAGCCCACCACCGCCCTGGGAGCGGGGGAGGCCACTTTCGCCATGGCCTGGCTGGAGGCCTGGACCCGGCTGCTGACCGAGGCCGAACGGGTGCTGCTGGTGTGCTACGAGGAACGCTGGCCGCCGCATCTGCAGCCGGGCATGGGACGCTATCCGGTCGCTCTGGCCTGGGTGCTGGAACGGGGCGGGCGGATCGGCCCGCCGGAGCAGACCAGGGCGGCATTGCCGGCGGATTTGCAGCCGCTGGTAGCTTCCTCACCGGTGCTGGCGGGGCTGGCGTTGGTCCGGGCCCTGGAGAACGGAAACCGGCAAACCGTACCTTTGGGTAGCGGATGGAGCGTGGAACTGCAATGAACTACGATGTCATCGTCGCCGGCGGCGGGCCTGCCGGCTGCACCGCCGCCACCCTGCTGGCCCAGTACGGCCACCGGGTGCTGCTGCTGGAAAGGGACCGCCACCCCCGTTTCCACATCGGCGAGTCGATGCTCCCCTACAGCGAGCCGGTGATCCGCCGCCTGGGGCTGGATTGGAGCCAGGGCAGCGTGTTCAAGGCCGGGGCGGTGTTCATCGACGAGGCCACGGGCCAGGAGATGTTCTTCCAGCTCAGCGGCGAGCACCGCGCCTATCAGGTGGAGCGAAGCGAGTTCGACCGCCGGCTCTGGGACAACGCCGCCCGCTTTGGGGTCGAATGCCGCGACCGCTGTCCGGTGGCGGCCGTCGAGTTCACGGCGGAGCGGGTGGCGGTGACGACCCCTGAAGGCCGGTTCCAGGGCCGTTACTTCATCGACGCCACCGGCCGTACCGCCCTGCTGGGCCGGCGCCAGCGCGCCGTCGAACGCATCCGCCACCTGGGCCGTTTCGCCCTCTACAGCCACTACGCCCCGGTGCGGGAGGAGCTGGCCGACGCACTCTACGCCCACGGCAACATCTGGATTCTGATGGTGGACATCGGCTGGATGTGGGTGATTCCCCTGGCCGGGCACAAGGTCAGCATCGGCCTGGTGTCAAGCCGAGGGCGTTCCCAGGGACTGTCCACCGAAGCCCTGTTCCAGCGCTACGTGACCGCATCCCCACGGCTGCAGCGGCTGCTCGATGGCACGCGACGACAGCTACCGGTCCAGGCCGAGGCCAACTTCAGCTATCTCAACCACCGCCGCTACGGGGCCCGTTTCATCAGCGTGGGCGACGCCGCCGGCTTCCTCGACCCGGTGTTCTCCTCCGGCGTGTTCCTGGCCCTGACCTCCGCCGCCCGGGCCGCCGACCGCATCCACCTCGGCCTGGAGGCCGGCACCGAGGCCGATCCTGAGCTCCACCGCCCCGACGACCCGGCCCACGCCCTGGGCTTCAACACCATGTACGCCTTCGTCGAACGCTTCTACCAGTCGGACCTGATCCACAACGTCTTC
The DNA here is from genome assembly GCF_030294985.1 of Methylomarinovum tepidoasis. Classification (NCBI taxonomy): domain Bacteria; kingdom Pseudomonadati; phylum Pseudomonadota; class Gammaproteobacteria; order Methylococcales; family Methylothermaceae; genus Methylomarinovum; species Methylomarinovum tepidoasis. Next base: position 2,329,528 of record NZ_AP024718.1, on the reverse strand, counting down.
TTCGAGGCCCACCGAGATGCGGCCATCAAACAGGCCATCAGCGCACTTCTGGCGGGGAATCTGTGGAGCGGGAACAATCCGTGGCAGGAGACGCTGCTTAGGGGGCGGTTTGGGCGGTAGAAGTGGATAAGGGCGTTCCGTCATCTGTCTCCGGCTTTGCCATCGCCCTTTCAAGTTTTGTCTCACGGAAAATGTGTTATCCTTTACGTAACAGATAAAAGCTATAACTGTGATCCGAAGCTTCAGAGACAAACGAACAGCAGCAATCTTTCAGGGGTTGTTCGTCAGCGGTCTTCCGAAATCCATGCAGCCTAGAGCTTTGGATAAACTCAGGATGATTCACAATGCCGCCACGATCGAGGATCTGCGCTCACCCCCGGGCAACCGTCTGGAAAAGCTCACAGGCAATCGGTCGGGGCAATACAGCATCCGGATCAACCAGCAATGGCGCATCTGTTTCCGCTGGGAGGAAGGAGATGCCTGGGATGTGGAAATCACCGATTATCATTGAGGTTCGACGATGAGCATTTCGTTTGAAGAACTGTCCCGAACCGATTATTCCGACATCACGACCGGAGAAGTCATCCCCATCAGCACGCCTGGCGAGATTCTGCGCCGGGAGTTCATGGAACCCTTGGGGTTGTCGGCCAACGCCCTTGCCAAAGCCCTGAAGGTGCCTGCCAACCGGATCACCGCCATCCTCCATGGAGGCCGTTCCATCACTGCCGATACGGCGCTGCGGCTTGGGCGCTATTTCGGCACCACGGCGGAATTCTGGATCAACCTGCAGAAGGATTACGAACTGCGGCTGGCACGCCGCAAATTGGAAAAACAGATTGAAATAGAGGTTAAACCGCTGGAGTCTGCGTGACGCTCACCGCAAACGATTGTTTCCGGCACAGGCTTCGATGAGGCGCATGCGCTACGGCCCCCGTCGGCATCGGTGGTGACAACCGCCAGTTTCCTCGATCCGGTATTCTCTTCGGTGTATTCCTGGCCTTGACCTCCGCCGCCCGCCGGCCCTGATCGTCGACTTCCCCTTCATACCGTGCCAGCAGCTCGGCCAGCTCCGCCTCGATCGCCTGTTGAATCAACTGCCGTGCACCGCGCCTCAGCAGCTCCGTCAGAGGGTCCTCAACTCCCTCTGGCGAGGGCAAGGCAACTACGTTATCTTTGCTCATGGTGGCGTACCTCCTCTGCTGTTCATCAGTTGGGCAAAACCGATTTCAGCAGGGTACGCCGCCTTCTTCAATCACCGTTCATACACCAGTTTTGAGCATAGCTCTAACCATGCCCAGGAAACGCACTTCCTTTTTCGAAGATCTCATCGATCTGGTGGCCCGCCTGCCCTGGTGGGCCGGGGTACTGTTTGCCGTGATCGGCTACCTAGCTCTGCACCGTCTAGCGCTTCAGCCTGTGGGCACCGCCGCCACGCTGGAGGGCACCGCCGGTCTAGTTGGCCGCCAGATGATGGTCGGGTTTGCCAACCTCATGCAATACCTGATTCCATTCGCCGCGCTCTTTGGGGCTGGCATTTCCGCCTTTCACCGTCATCAGGGCAAGAAATTGTACCGGCAGCTGACCGAGTCCCCCTCCCGCAGCATGCTGGACCGGATGAGCTGGCGTCAGTTTGAGCTCCTGGCAGGCGAAGCTTTCCGGCAACAGGGTTATCAGATTGAGGAAAGGGGCAGCGATGGTCCCGATGGCGGCGTCGATCTGGTGCTACACCGCGACGGTAAAAAATATCTGGTCCAGTGCAAGCACTGGAAGACCCGGCGGGTCGGGGTCAAGCCGGTGCGGGAGCTGTTCGGGGTCATGGCGGCGGAAGGTGCTGATGGCGGCTTCGTGGTCGCATCAGGGCAATTTACCGAGGATGCCCGGCGTTTCGTTCAAAACAAGCCCATCGAACTGGTGGACACGGAACAGTTGCTCGCCCTGGTCAACCCCCAGGAACCGGCTGGCAACGTCTCCGACACGGAGGATAACGTCCCATCCTGCCCGATCTGCGAAGCGCCAATGGTCGAGCGCACCGCCAGGAAGGGGCCACGCGCTGGTGAAAGCTTTTGGGGCTGCTCGCGGTTCCCAAAATGTCGGGGGACGAGACCCCGGTGATCGGAAAGCGCGCCTTCCTCGCTGGTCAGTTTGTGCGCCCGGTGCCAGCGCCGTTATCTTCGCGGTATACGCGCGGCGAGGCGGGTGTTTCCCGGACGGCGGGCAGCGTGATCCATAGCGGATGAGCGGGCCGCCCCGTCACTGCGACATCGCCGTCATCGGCGCCGGTCCTGCCGGCAGCAGCGCCGCCGCATTGCTGGCCCGGGACGGGTTCGACGTGGTGGTGCTGGAGCGGGCCCGGTATCCGCGGCCGATGGTGGGCGAGAGCCTGATTCCCCATTTCTGGAAATACACCGATCTGACCGGCGCCACCCCGGCGATCGAGGCCGAGGGATTCGTCGCCAAGGCGGGGGGGATCACGGTGTGGGACGGGGAGATCCACCGCATCCGCTTTGCCGACTTCGGCTTTGAGCGTCCGGCGCTGCACGTGGAGCGCGACGTCTTCGACCACCTGTTGCTGCGCCACGCCAAGCGCTGCGGGGCGCGGGTGTTCGAGCAGGTGACCGTCACCGACGTGGTGCCCGGGGAGGAAATCCGGCTGCGCTGGGTGGATCGCTGCGGAAACCCGCCGGCACGGGGCTCGCTGCGCTGCCGCTATCTGGTGGACGCCAGCGGGGCATCGAGCCTGGTGGCGCGCCGCCTCGGCCGCCGTCATTTGGCCCGGTCCCCCCATCAGTTTCTGTCCTTCTGGGGCTATTTCGAAAATTCCCGCTTCATCGACGGCGAGGGCCGGGCGCGGGATTTCGCAGCGCTAAAGGCCGTGCGTCCGGTCACCTTCGTCTGCGCCTACGAGGACGGGTGGATCTGGCACATCCCACTGCGCCGGAGCACCAGCGTCGGCCTGGTGATTTACCGTGACCGGGTCCGGGGACTGGAGGGGGCGGCGCGCCAGCGTTACTTCCTGGAAACCTGCGCTCGGGCGCCCTGTCTGCGGGAGCTGCTGGCCCCGGCCCGCTTCGTCGAAGGTTCCTTGAGCGGGCGGCCGGACTTTTCCTATCACGTGACGCAGGTAGCCGAGGACAATCTTTACTGCATCGGCGATGCCGGCGGTTTCGTCGATCCGGTCTTCTCCCACGGGGTGCTCAACGCCTTCTACGGGGCGTCGCTGGCCGCCCTGGCGATCCGCGAATCCCTGCACGACCCGCCCCGGCGGCGGCGCCACGCCCAACTGTGCGCCCACCGCCTGCACCAGTTCTACAGCTTCTCCCGCGCCCTGGCTCTGGGAGACGTCGGCGTCAACGGCGTCGATTTCGAGTTGGTGAGGCGCTTCATGCGCTCGGTGCCGCGGCGGGAGTTGGAGCTGATGCTGGCGGTGTCCCACATCACCCACCGCACCCGCCATTTCCGCCGGTTGATCGAGGCTGCGGGATTGACAGCGTTGGACGGGCGGCTGGAAGACAAGGCCCGGCGGTTGCCGAGGCTGTGGATCTGAGCGGGCTGGAGCGCGCCGTCTGGCATTATTGATTCGGCCGGGCCTGTCCCTTCACCCTGCATTTCGACGGCGACGTGCTGGATCATCTCCAGTTCTGATGCCGGGCCGGTAGCCTTCCCCGGTCCCCAGCAGCGCTGCGATCAGATTCTTCAGCGCCTCGTCGGAGCCGGAAAACAGCCGCCCGGCGGCAGCATCGTTGAGCCACGCGCTCATGCCGCCGGCTTCCTCCAGCCCCCGGGCGCCGAGGATGTGGAGGGCGTCCAGGGTCGATTCCAGAAAGGCTTGCGAAGCCACCAGCTTGGTCTGGGCCGAGGCCAGGGTCAGGCGCTGGCCGGCGTCGGCCAGGCGGGCGCATTCCCGCAGCCACAGGTGGACAGTGTCGAGGCGGGTGCGCATGTCGGCGATGCGGTGGGCGATGGCCTGGTGGCGGCCCAGGTGGGAATCGCCGCTGCAGCGCTCGCGGCTGAAGGCGATCACCCGTTCCAGCTGCCATTCCATCACCCCGGCGATGCCGGCGAAGATGAAAGCCCGCTCCCACTCCAGCGCCTGCTGGATCAGCGCCAGACCGGCGCCGGGCCTGCCCAGCAGGCGGCCGGCGGGAAGCCGGCAGCCCTCGAGCACGACCTCGCCCATCGGTGCGCTGCGGCAAGCGGCCACGGTATGGTCCTGGCGATAGTGCACGCCGGGATCGTCCTTCAGCACCACGAAGGCGGACACGACCTCGTCGAGACGGGCGTAGACGATCAGCAGGTCGGCCGCCGGCACGTTGGTGATGTAGCGCTTTTCCCCCTCGAGGCGGAAGCCTTCGCCGCAGCGGATGGCCTGGGCCGTCATCGTCGCCGGGTCGGAGCCGCCCTGCGGTTCGGTGATGGCGTGGCCGCCGAGCCACTGCCCGCTGACCAGTCGCGGTAGCCAGCGGTTGCGCTGGGCATCGTCGCCGTGACGCAGCAGGGGGAACAGCGCTCCCCACAGGTGGGCGCCCGCCGCCAGCACCAGGCCGGGATCGCGGTATTCCCGCCCCAGGCGGATATGGGCCTGGAGCAGCCCGGAAAAGCCGTCTTCCAGACCGCCCCAGGATTCCGGGACGGCATGGCGGAACAGGCCGGTGCGGCCGAGGGCGGAAAGGTTCATGACCATCGGGAGAATTCTACCGTCCGGGTCCGTGTAAGAAAGGCAAGAGAACAGATTTCGCCGCGTTGCTTCATTAAACCTCCTCTCCCTCCCTCGGCCGGTCCTCGCGACCGGCTTTTCTTTTTCCCGTCAGCTGTCGGCGCAGCGCTTCCAGATCCGGCTTGCCGTTGGCGAGCCGGGGCAGGGCGGGCAGGCGGGTGATGCGGGCGGGAACCATGTAGCCGGGCAGGCGGGCGCGCAGCGCCAGGCGCAGGGCCGCGGGGGTGCCGTCGCCGACCACGGCGGCGTGCAGCCGGGGGGCGTCCGGGGTGTCGCAGGCGACCACCGCGGCGGCCGTGACTCCAGGCAGGGCCAGCAGGGCGGCCTCCACCTCGGCCGGCTCCACCCGGTGGCCGGCGATCTTCACCATGCGGTCGAGGCGGCCGCGCCAGACGTATTCCCCATATTCGTTGACTTCCACCCGGTCACCGGTGGCGTACCAGCCCTCACGATCCAGCGCCGGCCGCAGGTGGCCTTCCCGCCAGTAACCGGACAGCAGGGTCGGGCCGCGGACCTTCAGCTCACCGCTGCCAGGATCGACCTTCAATTCGTCGCCGCAGGCGGGGCGGCCGATGGGAATCGGATCTTCGCTGTCGAGACGGTCGCGGTCCACCGGCCAGCAGCAGCAGACGTTGGTTTCCGTGGGACCGTAGAGGTTGAACAGCGCCGCCCGGGGCAGGGCGTCCGCCAGCCGCCTCAGCGCCGGGGTGGGGAACGGCTCGCCGGCGAAGAGGAGAAAACGCAGCGCTGGTAACGGGATCTCCGCCAGCCCGCCCTTGCAGGCCCAGAATCCCAGCAGCGATGGGATGGTGTAGAAACCGGTGATGCCGCGGGCGGCCAGCCACTGGGTGAAACGGCGCGGGGCCATGGTCAGGCCGTCGGGGAGGAAATCGGCACAGCTTCCGGCGCCGAGCACCGAGAACAGGTCGAAGGTGGACAGGTCGAACGCCAGCGGGGCGATGGTGGCGATACGGTCGGCCGGCGTCAGCCTCACCAGGTCACGGGCCCAGTCGGCGAAGGCGGCGATGGCGCCGTGGCTGAGGGCGACGCCCTTGGGTCGGCCGGTGGAGCCGGAGGTATAGAGGATCGCCGCCAGGGTTTCAACCTGGCTTGGGCCGACGAGGGGCGCGTCATGCTCTCCCCGGGGGAGTACGGTGGGCAGTTCCGTCCGGTTTTCCCAGGTGATGACGGCGCCGGCACGGGCGTCGGTCACGATGGCCTGGCGGCGGGTCGGTGGGGCTTTGGGGTCGAGGGGCAGATAGGGATGGCCCGCGGCGAGGATGCCCAGCACGGCGCAGGCGGCGTCTATACCGCGGGGCAGGTCGATGGCCACCGGCGTGCCCGGCGGCAGGCGCAGGCGGTCGAGTTCAATGGCGATGGCGGCGGCCCGGCGGGCCAGCCCGGCGTAGCTGAGGGTTAGGTCGCCCTCCCGCAACGCGGGGGCGTTAGGGCGGGCGGCCACCTGGGTCAGAAAAGGGCCCAGCAGTGGGGAAGCGTCAGCCGGAAAGGAGTTCATCGTGCAGATACCTGCGGAAGCGCGCCGCCCAGTCCTCGTCCAGGTCCGGGACCAGATGGTTGATGGCGGCCTGGAGGCGGCCGTCGAAACGGGCGAACAGCACCGCCAGCGAAGGCGGGGCGGTGACCTGACAGGCGTGATGGACGCCGGTGACCGGGGGGCCGAGAAAATCCGGGCGGCGCAAGCGGATTTCGCCCACGTCGGAGAACCAGGCCGAAGCCCGTTCACCGCCGGACTTCTGCCGGCGCAGGATTTCCGCGTAACGTTCCAGAGACAGCCACTGCCCCAGCCACATCAGGGGCAGATAGGCCTGATCCAGCTCCCGGCGAATGGCGTCTTCGTGCTGGGCCCGTAGGTGACGGAACAGGGCGTCGCGGTCGGCGGTGGCGGCGTGCCCGGCCTGGGCGAACAGTGCCGCCACCTGGTTGCCGGTGACCGGCGCCGGGGCGTTGCCGGGACGCAAATCGAAGGCGTAGGGAATGCACCAGGCGTCGCACCGCTCAGCCGGGCCGGTGGCCTCCAGCGCCCGCATCAGACAGCCGATGAGATACAGGGTCTGGCCGCCGAGACCCACCCGACGGCGGGCGCTTTCCAGCACCGCTTTGGTTTCGTCCCGGTCCAGGAGTAGCACGGTATGACGCAGCCGGCGGGGACCTGCGGTCGCTCGGGCCGGCTGGCTGCTGGCGAGGCGGTCGATCCAGTCGTTGTGGCGTTTGCCGCGCCACAGCAGTTTCAGCCGCCGGAGCCAGGACCAGCCGCGCAGCTTTTGCAGCACCAGGGCGGTCTCCCTGCCGTGGTAGCGGTCCCGTGTTTGCGGTTCGGCCGCCAGATAATCGAGCAGGCGTTTGACCCCGCCGGCATCGAGCAGGGGATGCAGCCAGCGGACCACCAGCAGGGTGCGTTCCGGGGCGGTCAGGCAGTGGCAATCCAGGGGCGGGGAGGCGAAGGCGTCGCCGGCGTCGTTGAGCAGGTCCGCCAGTACGGCGCTGAGGTCGCCGTCCCAGCAGCGGGTGTGCAGGGGAATGCCGCCGCCCTGCGGCTGCCAGGCGAAACGCCGTCCCCGTGACACCAGCCGGGCGTCGAGGGCGGGAAAATGACGGCCCAGTTCGGCCAGTCCGGCTTCCAGGGCGGCGATATCCGGTTCGCCCGCCAGTTCCAGGGCGATGGCGCACCAGGCGCCGGGCAGTCCGGCCTTGCGGATCTCCCGGTCCATCGTCAGGAGGAAATGGTCGGCCGGGTTCAAGGGGATGGGGGCCGTCATCGGCGGTGGGCTTCGATCCAGCGGCTCAGGTTGTCGAGGGTGCGGACGGTGTCCGGTTCGATGTCGGTGTCGGGCAGGGTGACGTCGAATTCACGTTCGGCGAACATGATCAGGCGCATGATGCCGAGGCTGTCGAGGCCGGCCTCGAGCAGATCGTCGTCGTCACCGAAAGCGTCGGGGTCTTCGCAGTAAACCAGCTCGCCGAGGACGAAATCGCGCAGGCGGGATTTGATGTCGTTCATGGGACCGATGTTCTTTCCGTTTCGAGCAAGATACCATATCCGCTCGTCATCACAACCAAGCAAAGGGGGAAAACATGCGAATTCGGTTGTTGCTGCTGGGCGTCTGTCTGGGGTTGGCGGTGGGCGGCTGCGCCAGTCAGGGCGGCCATTCGGACGCATCGCAGGCGGCCGCGGGGTCGCCGGTCAAACGGAGCGAAGGCGCTGTCGCCACGCCGGAAATACCTGCCGACAGCCCACTGGCCAAGATCCAGCCGGGCATGAGCGAAGGCCGCGTGTACGACATCCTCGGTCAACCCACCGAAACCAAGACCTACCTGACCGGCAAGCAGTGGATTCCGTTCTACTTCGGTCCCGACGTCCACCGCAAGGAGGCCTACTTCAAAGGGCTGGGACGGATCGTGTTCGTGCCCAGCGGCGCCATGGGAACCGGGGTCTATAAGGTCCATCAGGTCATCTACGATCCCACCGAGGACGGCTACGCCGATTGATGCAGGCCGGTTTCCACCGGGAATCGCGGCGGCACCGCTACGACGCCGTGGTTGTCGGCGCCGGCATCGGCGGGTTGACGGCAGCGGCCTTGCTGGCCCGCTGTGGGCGCTCGGTGCTGGTGATCGAGCGTCACGACCGCCCCGGCGGTTACCTGCACGGCTTCCGCCGCCGCGGCATCCAGTGTGACGCCGGGGTGCATACGGTCGGCGGCTGCGCCGCTTCCGGCCCCCCGCACCGGCGAGTGCTGGGGATGCTGGTGGAGAGCCTGGGGCTGGAGGGCCGGGTCCGGTTCCTGGCGGTGGATCCGGTGGCCCATATGGTGTTTCCGGACGGACGCATCGCCCTGCCCCAGGGATTGACCGCCCTGCGGGAATCTTTGGGGGAACGCTTCCCGGCCCACCGCCAGGGGCTGGAAGCGTTTCTCGATCTGGCCGCAGCACTGGCGGACCAGGCTTGTCGTGCTGCCGCCGGCCAGGGACAGGATTTTCCCTTGCTGGCCCGTTTCCGTCAGGCGACCCTGGCGCAGGTCATGGCCGATCATTTCTCCGATCCCCGCCTGATGGCGGTGCTGGCAGGACTCTGGCCTTACCTGGGTTTGCCGCCGGAGCGGCTGTCGTTCCTCTACTGGGCGCTGATGTTCATGGGCTACGTCCGGGACGGGGCCGGTTACTGCCAGGGTTCGTTCCAGCGTCTGGCCGACGCGCTGGCCGGGTGCATCGAGGCGGCCGGCGGCGAGTTGCTCTACCGCACCGGGGTGCGCCGGATCGTGCTGGCGGACGGGCGTGCTGCCGGGGTGATGACCGAAACCGGTCAGGACATCAAGGCCGATGTGGTGATCGCCAACGCCGATCTGCGTCACACCATGGAGCATCTGGTGGCGGCCGACCGGGTCCCGTCCCGTTACCTGCAGCGGCTGCGGCGGATGCAGCCGTCTCTGTCAGCTTTCGTCACCTATCTCGGTGTCGATTCCCCGCCGCCGGCCACTGCGGCGCACGAGGTTTTCTTCTATCCCGGCTGGGACCACGAACGGGCCTTCGATGCCACCTGCCGGGGGACGCCGGACTGGTTCTCCGTCACCTGCCCGACCCATACCGATCCCGGTCTAAGTCGCGATGGCGGCCACTTGCTGATGCTGACCACCCTGGCCCCTTACCGGCTTGCCGAGGACTGGCGCGTGCTGAAATCCCGCTTCCAGCAGCGTCTGCTGGCCCGGGCCGAGGCTTGGTTGCCGGGGCTCGGGGCGCGCATCCGCTGGGTGGAGTCGGGAACCCCGCGCACCATGATGCGCTATACCTTCAATCACCAGGGGGCCGCCTACGGCTGGGCCGCCTCGCCGCGCCAGGTGGGGCCGGGGCGGCCGGCGGTGGAGACGCCCCTGCCGGGGCTGTATCTGGCTGGCCATTGGGCCACCCCCGGCGGCGGGGTGTATGGGGCGGCGCTGTCGGGGGTGATGGCGGCCCAGGCGGTGCTGGGCATCCCCGAGCAGGAGATGCTGTGGCGTCGGGTCAGCGGCGGCGCAGGCGGCTGAGCAGCGCTTCCAGGTCGGCCTGTCTCACCTTGCCGGTGGGCGTGCGGGGAATGGCCTCGACGAACAGCAGCGGCCGGGGCAGGAACACCGGGTCGATGCGCTGGCGCAGCCGGGCGAGGAGGGTGCGGCGGTCCAGGCGGCTGACCACCAAGGCGCCCACCCGGTTGGTCTCGGTGGGAAAGAACAGGCCGTCCTCGACGCCGTCGATGGACTGGATGTGATGGTTCAGTTCCCCCAGGGCGATGCGCTTGCCGCCCACCTTGATCAGCTCCCGGCTGCGTCCCAGCATCCGCAGACGGCCGCCGCCAAGCGGTTCGAAGCGGTCCGCGAGGACGACGGGACGAGGTAGCCAGGGCGCGTGGACGGTGACGCCTTCGGTGCTACAGTCCAGCCGGACCCCGGGATAGGGGCGCCAGCCTTCCTCGCGGGCGGGGCGGCGCCAGGCGAGCGACTGGGTTTCGGTGCTGCCGTAGATTTCCCACACCGGCCGGCCGGTGGCGGCTTCCAGTTCCTGTGCCAGGCCGGGATCGAGCGGGGCGGTAGCCGACAGGATGCCCGCCAGGTTGCGCCAGCGCGGCGCCGAGCCCAGGCAGGCGCGCAGCTGCAGCGGGGTGGAAACCAGCAAGACCGGGCGGGGGCTGCGGGCCAGCAGGCGGAGGATGTCCTCGGGATAGAAGGGGCGGGCGGCGGTCAGCCGCAGCCGGGAACAGAGCGGCCAGATCACCGCGGTTTCCAGGGCGAACAGGTGCTGGGCCGGGGTGGTGGCGACCACGTCCCAGTCCCGCCCGCCCAGACCCAGGGCGGCGAGGGCGCAGCGGGCGCCGCGGGTCAGCATCGCTCCGGTCTTCTCCCAGGCCGCCGGCCGGCCGCTGGAGCCGGAGGTGAAACACATAAGCCGCAGCCGAACGCGCCAGCGGTGTAGGGGCGGCCAGGGAGACGGCTGGTGAGGAAAGGCAGGAGCAGGATCGATGGCGTCATCGCTCACGAGGGCGGCGTCGGGGAAACGGGCCTGCAATTCCGCCACGGCGGCGGGGCTGTGGGTGGGTGGCAGCAGGCAGCGTTGCCGCCGGCATGCGGCGTGCAGCAGGACGGCGGTGAAACGGATGCGGTCCCGGCACAGGTTGACGAGGGGACGGCGGCACGGCAGCCCCGGCGCCAGGGCGGCGATCCAGCGTTGGAGCTCGTCGGGCGGGGTTCTGGAACGCATGGGCATGGTTTCATGAAGCAGGCGGCATTGTGCCACAGCCTCGACCGCGTTGCATTTCCCCGGCGGGCATGAAAAAATCTGCGGTCAACCGCATCGAGATGCCGTGAACTACCCGCCCCGACGTTTCCCCATTACCGAGTTGCTGCCCCAGCGCGGCGCCATGCGCCTGGTGGACGAGGTGGTGGAGATCACCGACGAGAGCGCTCGTACCGCCCTGACCGTGCGCGACGATCCGCTGTTTCTGCTGGAGCCGGGCCGCGTCCCGGCCTGGGTGGGGTTGGAGTACATGGCCCAGACCGTGGCCGTCTGGTCCGGCTATCATTGCCTTTACCGGGGGGAGCCGATCCGGGCCGGCCTGCTGCTGGGAACGCGGCGGTTCGAGGCGGCGGTGGATCATTTCTCGGTGGGACAAAAGCTTTGCGTGCAGGCGCGGCGGGTGTTCCGGGCCGCCAACGACATGTGCGTGTTCGACTGCGCGATCGAAGCCGGCAGGCCACTGGCCGATGCCCGTCTGAACGTGCTGCTGCCGCAGGATCTGAAAGCCTATCTGGAGCGCTCTGATGAAGTCTGAAACCGTCCTGGTCACCGGCGCCAGCCGTGGCATCGGCCGTGCCATCGCCGCGCGCCTGGCGCGCGAAGGGTACGATCTGGTCCTGACCTGCCGCCGTAATCTGGCGCTGCTCGAAGCGCTGGCGGAGGAAATGGGCCGGAACCACGGCGTCACCGTGCGCTGTCTGGCCTTCGACGTGGCCGACCGGGCCGCCGCTACCGCAGCGCTGGAGGCCGACGTCGCCGCCCACGGGGCCTATTATGGCGTGGTCTGCAACGCCGGCCTGACCGCCGATGCGGTGTTTCCCGCCATGACCGGGGAGGAATGGGACCGGGTGGTGCATACCAATCTGGACGGTTTCTACAACGTGCTCCGGCCGCTGGTGCTGCCCATGATCCAGCGCCGCCGGCCGGGGCGGATCGTCACCATCGCCTCGGTGGCCGGCCTCCTGGGGAACCGCGGCCAGGTCAACTACAGCGCCGCCAAGGCCGGCGTCATCGGCGCTACCAAGGCGCTGGCCCTGGAGCTGGCCAAGCGCCGCATCACCGTCAACTGTGTCGCCCCCGGCCTGATCGATACCGACATGGTCGCCGACCTGCCTTTGGACGAGATCAAAGCCCACATCCCCCAGCGTCGTCTCGGCAAGCCGGAGGAAGTGGCGGGACTGGTGGCGTTCCTGCTGTCGCCGGAGGCGGCCTACGTCACCCGCCAGGTCATCGCCGTCGACGGGGGGTTGAGCGGATGAAGCGGGTGGTGGTCACCGGCATGGCGGCCATCTCCCCCCTGGGGTCGGACTGGGCCACGGTGCGGGAGCGGCTGCGGCAGCGGCGCAACGCCGTGGTCCGGCGCGACGAGTGGGCGTCCTACGAAGGGCTGCATTGCCTGTTGGCGGCGCCGGTGACCGATTTCCAGCTGCCGGAGCACTATACCCGCAAGCGCACCCGCAGCATGGGGCGGGTGTCGCTGCTGGCGGTGCGCGCCAGCGAGCTGGCGCTGGCCGATGCCGGCCTGCTGGGCGACCCCATCGTCACTTCCGGGGAAACCGGCGTGGCCTACGGATCTTCGGTGGGCTCCACCGACGCCATCGCCGATTTCGGCGCCATGCTGCTCCACCACCGCCTCGGCGGCCTCAACGCCAGCACCTATCTGAGGATGATGGGGCATACTACCGCGGTCAACGTCGCCCTGTTCTTCCAGGTGCGCGGTCGCATCGTTCCCGCGGTGAGCGCCTGCACTTCCGGCAGCCAGGCCATCGGTTTCGCCTGCGAGGCGATCCGCACCGGGCGCCAGACGGTGATGATCGCCGGCGGGGCGGAGGAGCTGTGCCCCACGGAAGTGGCGGTGTTCGACACCCTGTACGCCGCCAGCACCCGCAACGCTACGCCGCAGGCGACCCCCCGCCCCTTCGACTGCGACCGCGACGGCTTGGTGCTGGGAGAGGGGGCCTGCACCCTGATCCTGGAGGACCGCGACCACGCCCTGGCGCGCGGCGCCCGCATCCACGCCGAAATTGTCGGTTTCGGCACCAACGCCGACGGCGCCCACGTCACCCAGCCGTCGCGCCCCACCATGCGCCGGGCGATGGAGCTGGCGCTGGAGGATGCCGGCCTACCGCCGCAAGCGGTGGGTTACGTCAGTGCTCATGGCACCGGCACCCGCCAGGGAGACGAGGCCGAGAGCTGGGCCACCTGGGATGTCTACGGCGAGCGCACGCCGGTCAGCACCCTCAAGAGCTACACCGGCCATACCTTGGGAGCCTGCGGAGCGCTGGAAGCCTGGGTGGCGATCGAAATGATGCGCGAGGGCTGGTTCCATCCCAATCTCAATCTGGAGCATCCCGATCCTGCCTGCGCGCCGCTGGACTATCTCACCGGGGGCGGCCGAAAGCTCGACTGCGAGGTGGTGGCGAGTCACAATTTCGCCTTCGGCGGCATCAACACCGCCCTGATCTTGCGCCGTCCCCCCTGAGATGGAACGGGGCTTGCGCTTTGCCGCCACCGTGCTCAGCTATCTGGTCTACGGGCTGGGCGCGTTGCTGGTGTGGTGGCTGATCTATCCGGCCACCGCCTGGCGTCATCCGCCCGCCGTCCGTCCGGCCTACGCCCGCCGTCTGAGCCGGCGGGCGTTTCGCTTTTTCGTCGAATGGATGCGCCGGACCGGGGTGTGGGACTTTCACCTGGAAGGTGCGCAGCGCCTGCGTGGCCGAGGGCGGGTGATCGTCGCCAACCACCCCTCGTTTCTCGACATCGTGCTGCTGTTCGCCTTCGTGGAGGACGCCGTGTGCGTGGTCAAGCCGTCGCTGGCGCGGGTGCCACTGGTGGGCCGGCCGATTCGCTGCTGCGGTCACATCCGCGCGGACGATTCGCAGACCCTGCTGCCGGCGGCGTTGGCCGCGCTGCGGCAAGGCGCCAACCTGATCCTGTTCCCCCAGGGGACCCGCACCCCGCCGGGGGAGCCCTGTCGCTTCCACCGCAGCGCCGCCCGCATCGCGCTGGAGGCCGGTGCGTCCATCGTGCCCGTGTTTCTGCGTTACCGACCCCTGTTGCTGGGCAAGGGGCAGTCCTGGCACCAGGTGCCCGAGCATCGGCCTGCGGTGACGGTGACCGTGGGGGCGGAAATCGAACCTGAAAAGGTCATCGACGCGGAGCTGCCCTTGTCCGTGGCCGCCAGGCGTTTGACCCGCCATCTGGAACGGTTGTATTCCGACTGGCAGGCATAAGGAAGGCGCTTTGAGAACCCAGGCTCATGGAGTACGATCCAAATAGTATCCGTCAATCTTGTTTTTCGGGCGTCATGGCCGGTAATCTTGCAGAAGCTTTGACATTCCAAAAAACCCTGTACCAAAAACTGTGCGAATTGCCGCCAGGTCTGACCGGGGAAATCATCGACGGTACCCTCTACACCCAGCCACGTCCCAAGGGGGGCCACATTCGTGCCGAGTCCGTTCTTGACCGCCGCTTGGGACGGCACTATGACGATGGAGATGGCGGCCCCGGTGGCTGGTGGATCCTGGTGGAACCAGAAGTCCACTTCGTCCGCGACACCGAGGTGGTGGTTCCCGATCTGGCCGGCTGGCGGCGCCGGCGGATGCCCGAACTGCCGCGGGATCACCGTTTCGAGGTGGTGCCGGACTGGCTGTGCGAAATCCTGTCTCCCGCCACCCGCAGCCTGGATCGGGAAGTCAAGATGCCTTGCTATGCGCGTTATGGCGTCTCTTTCCTCTGGCTCATCGACCCCGAGGCCCGGACGCTGGAAGCTTTCGTTTCGGAACCAGGCGAATGGCGGCTGTCGGGGCGGTTCGAAGAGGACGCTGAGGTGAAGGTGGCACCTTTCGATGCTGTTCCCTTGCCTCTGGGGGATTTGTGGCGCTGAAGCCTGCGTTTCCCCGGTGCCGCTCCAGCTCCCTGTTTTCCCGCTGAATCCGGCATCCTTGGTCGCTCCTTCCCCTTGCGCTACAATCAGGAGAACCATAGCTCCCGTTTCCAACCGGGGAGACACCCTTTGACGAAGGACATGATGACAGACCGGGATGCCATTTACGCCACTTTACGCCGCCTGCTCAGGGAACTGTTCGAGATCGATCCGGCACAGGTCACGCCCGAGACCACCTTCCAGGAACTGGACATCGACAGCATCGACGCGGTCGATCTGGTGGTCCACCTGCACGATCTGATCGGCAAGCGCATCCCGCCGGATGACTTTCGTCAGATCCGGACCGTGGGGGACGTGGTCGAGGTGGTGCAGCGTCTTACCGCTGAATGAGCCGTTTCCCGGGGCGTGGATGGCTGTGGGCCGTCCTCGTCGTTCTTACTTTGTTGTATCCGTTCCTGGTGTGGTGGTCCCTCGGCCGCGTCGATCCCCGCTGGCTGCTGCTGGCATTGCTGGGGCTGATGGGTTTGCGGGCCTGGTGGCTGAGAGGGGGCTGGCCGTTTTGGGTCCTGACTCTGGCTGTGGCGGGCCTGCTGCTGTGGGGGCGGGAGGGGGCGCTGCTGCTTTATCCGGTGCTGGTCAACGGGGTTTTCCTGGTCTGGTTCCTGGCGACGCTGGAGTGGTTTCCGCCACCGGTGGTGGAACGGCTGGCGCGCCTGCTGGACCCTGATCTGCCTCCTGAAGGTGTGCGTTACACCCGCATCGTCACCTGGGTCTGGTGTCTGTTCTTCGCCGTCAACGGCAGCATCGCCGCCTTCACCGTCTGGTACGGGGATCTGCGCTTGTGGACGCTTTACAACGGTCTGCTCGCGTATCTGCTCAGCGGCGCCCTGGTGGCGGTGGAATACGGGGTGCGGCGCTGGACGATGCGGCGCAACGGCCATGCCTGATCCCCGCCCGCTGCCCCGGATTCTGGCCCGCCGGCGGGAAGGCCGGCGAGTGGATTACCGCCTGTATCTGCCGGTGGATCTGGCCTGTTTCCAGGGCCATTTCCCCGGTTTCCCCCTCCTTGCCGGGGTGGTGCAGATCCACTGGGCCGCAGCGCTGTTTCTGAAGGAATTCGCCCTGCCACTGCGTTTCCGGCGGATGGAGAACATCAAGTTCAAGCGCCTGGTGGTGCCGGAGATGACGCTGGAATTGCGCCTCGATTACGATCCTGAACGCAAGCGGCTGGCCTTCCGTTACCGTACCGGGGAAGGGGAGTGCAGTTCCGGACGGCTGTACTGGGAGTGACGATGGCGTTCGAACCCTGCGCGGTGATCCCCGTGTACAACCACAGCGACCGTCTCGGGACCATCGTCGCCGCATTGCGGTCCTGCGGCCTGCCCTGTTTTCTGGTGGACGACGGCAGTGATCTGTCCCACCGCGGCGTCATCGACAGCCTGGGTGCCGAGCGGGGGGTGACGGTGCTGCGCCATGCCTGCAACCGCGGCAAGGGGGCGGCGGTGAAGACCGGCCTGCGGGCAGCGCAGGCGGCCGGTTTCAGCCACGCGCTGCAGATCGACGCCGACGGCCAGCACGAGCTAGCCGACGTGCCGGCCTTCCTGGAGGCGGCACGGTCCCGGCCGGAGGCGGTGGTCTGCGGCCGGCCCCGTTTCGACGCTTCCATGCCCCGCAGCCGCTATTACGGCCGCTGGCTCACCCACGTGTGGGTGTGGATCAACACCGCTTCCTTGGCGATTCCCGACGCCATGTGCGGCTTCCGCGTCTATCCGCTGACGGCGGTGGAACCGCTGCTGGAAAAAGTCCGCGGCGAGCGCATGGATTTCGACATCGAAGTCCTGGTGCGGCTGCACTGGGCCGAGGTGCCGATGGTGTGGCTGCCCACCCGGGTGCGCTACCGGGCCGATGGTGTGTCCCACTTCCGCGCTTGGGAAGACAACTGGCGTATCAGCCGGATGCACGCGCGCCTGTTCCTGCAGCGCTTGGGAGGGTGGTGGTGAGCGGGCACTGGGCGGCGATGGAGGAACGCGGCGTCCTCTGGGGGATGCGCTTCCTGCTGGGGGTGTATCTGTTGCTGGGCCGGCCCTTCTTCCGGCTGTTCCTGTATCCGGTGGTGGGTTATTATTTCGTGGTCAACCGCCGGGCGCGGGCGGCCTCGCGCGATTACCTGTGCCGGCTGCACCGCTTCGCGCCGCGACTGGGGCTGGACGGCGGCCTGTGGCACAGCTACCGTCATTTCCTCAGCTTCGCCGAATGCCTGCTGGACAAGATCGTGGTCTGGCTGGGGCGCTTCGACACCACCGCGGTCGCCTTTCACAACCGCGAGCTATTCCTGCGGCTGCTCGATCAGGGCCAGGGCGGCCTGATCGTCACCGCCCATCTCGGCAATCTGGAGGTCTGCCGGGCGCTGGCCGACTTCCGCCGGCGCCTGCGCCTCAATATCCTGGTGCACACCAAGCACGCGGAGAAGTTCAACCGCCTGCTGGGCAGCGTGGACCGTTCCCACCACATGACCCTGATTCAGGTGACCGAGATCGACCCGGCCACGGCGATCCTCCTGCAGGACAAAGTGCGCCGGGGCGAATTCGTGGTGCTGGTGGGGGACCGGATTCCAGTGGGCAGCCCCAAGCGGGTGGTGCAATTGCCGTTTCTGGGCGCCCCGGCCCCGTTTCCCCAGGGTCCCTGGCTGCTGGCCCACCTGCTCCGGTGCCCAGTGTTCACCCTGTTTTGCTACCGCTGCGGCGACGGCTATCACATCCACTTCGACCCGTTGCACGAGCACGTCCAGCTGCCGCGGGAGAGGACGGAGCGTTTGGCGTCGATCCGCGCTTACGCCCGCCCCTTCGTCGAGCGCCTGCAGCGTCACTGCCTGCAGGCGCCGCTGCAATGGTTCAACTTCTACCCCTTCTGGGAGGCGCCGTGAGCGGACTGCCCGAGGCCGAGGTGACCCTGGAGGTGCCCTTCTTCGATGCCGACATGCTCGGCATCGTCTGGCACGGCCATTACCTCAAATACTTCGAAATCGCCCGCTGCGCCCTGCTCGAAATCATCGATTATGATTACCTTACCATGAAGGCCACCGGCTACGTGTGGCCAGTGGTGGATCTGCAGGTCCGCTATCTGGCCCCGGCCCGCTTCGGCCAGACCCTGCAGGTGGCGGCAAGAATGCTCGAATACGAATACCGCCTGAAGCTGGCCTACGAAATCCACGACACCGACGGCCGCCGCCTGGCCAAAGGCACCACCGTCCAGGTGGCGGTGGAACTGGACAGCGGCGAGATGTGTTTCGGCTCGCCGCCGGTGTTGCTGGAGCGGATCGCGCGCTGGCGGCGTCAGCGGGCTTGAGCGTCGAGCAGCCCGAAGAACAAGGCCAGGAAGTCCTCATTCTTCAGCGTGCCGGTATGACTGTTCTGGAAGCCGTAGATCCGGGTGGCGCGGTGCTGCCAGATGAGAGGAATCTGGCTTTGCAGGGGAACGACGCCGTCACTGCTGTCACCGTCCTCATAGGAAAAGATCAGATAATAGGGCGGTAGAGGGGTATCCGCAGACTGCAGCCAGCGTAGGTAGTCGCTGTTCGGAGCCAAGTCGTGCCAGGCCGGAATCACGATGGGGGAGTGGGCTACCCCTTGGGCGGCGCTGGGCATCCCCCCCAGGGGGGAATTGATGGTGACGAGCAGGCCGATGCGCCGGGCAGCGTCGGGATGGCGGGTCCGGTACTTGCGCAGGGTACCGTGGGCCACCAGACCGCCCATGCTGTGGGCGGCCAGAATCAGGCGGGGGGGATGATAGCGGTTCTGCACCGCGGTCAGGGCCTGGACCGCATAGTCGGTGATCATCGTCAGCGGCAGACCGCTGGGATAATGGAGCACCCATGGTTGGAAACGGTCACGGTCTAGCCGTTCGATCGCCGTACGCCAGTCTAGTGGCGTGCCACCCATGCCGTGAATGAACAGTACCGGGATACGGTCGTCCCGATAAGGTTGGAGAAAATACAGACCGGCACCGACGCGTTCGAGAAAGCTCAATGGTTTCCATAACCCCAGGGCGGCGTTCTCCCTGGAAAAGGCCGGATCGTCCAGGGCGGTGACCTTGCCGATCTGGGTCAGCCAGCGTTTCGGATTCTGCTGCACCCCCCGGTAACCACCCTGTAATGCGGGCGGATGGCCTCGTACCGGCAGTGGTGGCAGGTGTTTGTATTCACCGGCCGCCACCCGAATGGGCAGGGGTACCCCGGTGGCCCGTTGGTAATAGTTGGCTGCCTCGCCTTCCTGATAACGCTGGTCGCCGTTGGTGTCGATATGGGCACCGATGTAGTAGGTGCCGGGGCGGACGTGGAAGCGGAAGCGTCCTTGCTCGTCAGCACGGGTATAGGTGTCACTGACGAAGGTCATGCCCTGGCGGCGATACAGATGTACGATCAGTGGTCCGCTGCTGCCAGGGGCGGGCTGCACCCGGCCTTCGATCACACTCGCCTGCGCTACGGTCTGGGCCTGGTGGTGGATTTCCCGCAGGCCGCAGCCGCTCGAAACGAGGAGTATGACCAGGATGGGCAGCAGCAGACGCATGGGAATCAATTTTCGAGCCGGAAACCAACCTTGAGCACTACCTGGAAGTGGGCTACTTTGCCGTCCTCGATGTGGCCCCGGGTCTCCACCACCTGAAACCAGTTCAGGTGCTTGAGGGTTTTGCTGGCGCGCTCGATGGCGTTGCGGATGGCGGCATCAGTGCTCTCCGTGGAGGAACCGACGATTTCGATGACTTTGTAGACGTGGTCGGGCATGGCAGGTCCCCCTTGCTGCAATTGTCGACTCCGGATGATAGAGGATTACGGGGCGATCTGCCAGATCTTCCGGAGACGACCTGCAATTCTCAGGTGCAAACGAGAATTTTTACCTGCTCGTTAACGTGGAAATGCCAAGTCATTCATTTTTCATGATCCAGGGTGGCGCATTTCATGATCCAGGGTGGCGCAACCTCGTGCCATGAGGGGCAGTTACAATGATGCGATCCGAGCTTTCTGCTTTCTTAACTGCATCAACCTGCTCTTAAGGTCCATTAGCTTCTGGCGTTCCTTTTCCACCACCTCGGCCGGGGCCTTCTCCACGAACTTGGGATTTTTGAGCTTGCCTTCCACCCGCGGCAGTTCCTTCTCGATGCGGGTGATTTCCTTGGCCAGGCGCTGCAGTTCGGCTTCCTTGTCGATGAGGCCGGCGAGGGGAATGAGGATCTTCAGTTCGTCCACCAGGGCGATGGCCGCCTCGGGCGGGGTTTCGCCGGCCTCGAGCCAGCGGACCGATTCGACCCGGGCGAAGCGCTCCAGATAGGGACGCCAGCGTTCCACCCGCTCGCGGTCGTCTCTCGATCCGTCCTGGAGGACGACCGGCAGCGGTTTGCCCGGGGCAATGTTCATTTCCCCGCGGATGCGGCGCAGCCCCAAAATGAACTGTTGCAGCCAGGCCACTTCGCTTTCGGCTTCGGTGTCAATCCGGGTTTCGTCCGGCAGCGGGAAGGGCTGCAGCATGATGGTGTCGCCGTCGATGCCGGTGATGTCCCTGGCCTTCTGCCAGATCTCCTCGGTGATGAAGGGGATGATCGGATGGGCCAGGCGCAGAAATGCCTCCAGCACTTCGATCAGGGTCTGGCGGGTGGCGCGCTGCTGGGCCGGGGTGCCTTCCGCCAGGGAGACCTTGGCCAGCTCCAGATACCAGTCGCAGTATTCGTCCCACAGGAATTCGTAAGTCGCCTGAGCGGCCAGGTCGAAGCGGTAGCTTTCGATCGACTCGATGACGGTCTCCAGCGCCTGCTGGAAACGGGAGCGAATCCAGCGGTCCACCGGCGTCGGCTCGGCCTCGCCTTCGAGATCCTGGTTCTCGGTGTTCATGAACACGTAGCGGGCCGCGTTCCACAGCTTGTTGCAGAAGTTGCGGTAGCCTTCGATCCTTCCCAGGTCGAAGCGGATGTCGCGGCCGGTGGTGGCCAGGGCCGCGAAGGTGAAGCGCAGGGCGTCGGCGCCGTAAGAAGGAATGCCGCCCGGAAACTCCTTGCGGGTCTGCTGCTCGATCTGTCTGGCCATCTGCGGCTGCATCAGCCCGGCGGTGCGCTTTTTTACCAGCGATTCCAGGTCGATGCCGTCGATCAGGTCCAGGGGGTCGAGGACGTTGCCTTTGGACTTGGACATCTTCTGACCGTGGGCGTCGCGCACCAGGCCGTGGATGTACACGTCGCGGAAAGGCACATCATTCATGAACTTCTGTCCCATCATCACCATGCGCGCGACCCAGAAGAAGATGATGTCGAAGCCGGTCACCAGTACGCTGGTGGGGTAGAAGGTTTCCAGCTCCGGGGTCTTGTCGGGCCAGCCGAGGGTGGAGAAGGGCCACAGGGCCGAGGAGAACCAGGTGTCGAGGACGTCTTCGTCCTGTTTCAAGGGCCGGTCGCCGAGATGGTGTTTCTCCCGCACTTCCGCCTCGCTGCGGCCCACGTAGATGTTGCCGTCGGCGTCGTACCAGGCCGGAATCCGGTGGCCCCACCAGATCTGGCGGCTGATGCACCAGTCCTCGATGTTCTCCAGCCACTGGTAATAGGTCTTGGTCCAGTTCTCCGGGATGAAGCGGATCCGGCCTTCCTTCACCACCCGCAGGGCTTCTTCCGCCAAGGGGCCGGCCTTGACGAACCACTGGTCGGTGAGATAAGGCTCGATCACCGCCCCGGAGCGGTCGCCGCGCGGCACCTTGAGGACGTGGTCCTCGATTCTTTCCAACAGGCCCAGCTTCTCCAGATCGGCGACGATCTTCCGGCGGGCTTCGAAGCGGTCCAGGCCCCGGTACCGGGGCGGGGCGTTGTCGTTGAGGCGGGCGTCGGGGGTGAAGATGTTGATCTGCGGCAGGTCGTGGCGCCTGCCCACCTCGTAGTCGTTGAAGTCGTGGGCCGGGGTGATCTTGACGCAGCCGGTGCCGAATTCGGGATCGACGTAGTCGTCGGCGATGATGGGGATCTCGCGGTCCGTCAGGGGCAGCCGGACGGCCTTGCCGATCAGATGCCGGTAGCGTTCGTCTTCGGGGTGGACGGCGACGGCCACGTCCCCGAGCATCGTCTCCGGACGGGTGGTGGCCACCACCAGATGGCCGGAGCCGTCGGCCAGGGGATAGCGGATGTGCCACAGGTGCCCCTTTTCCTCCTCGGCGATCACCTCCAGGTCGGAGACGGCGGTGTGGAGCACCGGATCCCAGTTCACCAGGCGCTTGCCGCGGTAGATCAGGCCCTCTTCGTAGAGGCGCACGAACACCTCGCGCACCGCCCGCGACAGCCCCTCGTCCATGGTGAAGCGTTCCCGCGACCAGTCCACCGATGCCCCCAGGCGGCGCAGCTGGCGGGTGATGGTGCCGCCGGAATGGGCCTTCCATTCCCATACCTTTTCCAGGAACTTCTCCCGTCCCAGGTCGTGGCGGGTCTTGCCCTCCCGTTCCAGCAGCCGTTCCACCACCATCTGGGTGGCGATGCCGGCGTGGTCGGTGCCCGGCTGCCACAGGGTGTTGAAGCCGCGCATGCGGTGATAGCGGGTCAGGGCGTCCATGATGGTGTCCTGGAAGGCGTGGCCCATGTGCAGGCTGCCGGTGACGTTGGGCGGCGGAATCATGATGCAGTAGGGCTCGCCCTTGCCGGAGGGGGCGAAGTAGCCGCTTTCCTCCCAGATTTTGTACCAGTGCTGTTCGATCTTGTGGGGGTCGTAGGTCTTTTCCATCGCGCCTGTGTGTCCGCTGTCCGGTAAAATGGAAGAATTTTAACATCTTGTGGCCCCAAGCCCATGTCCGAACCGGTCTATTGGGACGAGGCGATCGCCTGGCTGGGACGGCGCGATCCGGTGCTGGCCGATCTGATCGCCCGGTATCCCGAGCGCCTGCGGCGCCAGGGCGACAGCTTCCGTACCCTGGTGCGCGCCATCGTCGGTCAGCAGATCTCCATCCGCGCCGCCGACCGGGTGTGGGCGCGCCTAGAGAGCGTCCTGCCGGAAGTGACCCCCGGGGCACTGGCCGCCGCGGAGGAAAGCTGTCTGCGCGGGGCGGGTCTGTCGCGTCCCAAGATTCGATACTTGCGGCATCTGGCTCGCTACTATCTCGAGTGCGGCATCCGCGATACCCACTGGCAGGGACGATCCCTGGCCGATATCCGCCGGGAACTGCTGCAGCTCACCGGCATCGGTCCCTGGACCCTGGAGATGTTCGCCATCTTCCATCTCCATGAGCCGGACGTCTTCTCCCCCGGCGACATCGGTCTGCAGAAGGCGGTCGGAAGGCTCTATTTCGACCGTCCCGTGCTGCCGCGCCCGGAACTGGAAGACTTCGCCCGCCGCTGGGCGCCCTTCCGCACCGTCGCCGCCTGGTATCTGTGGCGCCATCTGGACCCGGAGCCGGTGATTTACTGAATAGCAGTTGAAACGCTGACTGTCGGTGTGGCTGGTTATGCTGGCTGCTCGGTGTCTCCACGAACGGGTCGGTCGCGAGCGGGTGGCCCGGCTGATGAAGGCCAAGGGTCCGGTGCGTGTCAGCCGCCGTAAGGGTTTCTGCACGACAGTATGCGATGGGCCGGTGCCGGAGTTGGTGAAGCGTCAATTTACCACCGAAACCCTGGATCGGTTGTGGGTGGCAGACATCACCTATGTGCCGACTTGGGAGGGGTTCCTGTACCTAGCGGTGGTGCTGGACGTGTTCAGCCGGCGCATCGCGGGTTGGGCGATGGCGACGCACCTGTGAAGTGGGGTAACTCCAGTACCAGCGGCTTGCTTCAACAGTGCAATCACCGTATCGTGCATCCTTACGCGCGTGTTGTAGGCGCCTCACCATTTGATTGGCCTCGAACCATGAGGCACCTACAACACCTCCGCTCACTTCGCGAATTTTGTCAGGCACTCAGGGGTGAATGAGAATGCAGGATGACCCTGAATTTGTTCAAACATCGTCTTTGGTACCCTCCCCACCCGGCCCCCGTCACCGCGAGCCGCTCCCCTGGCAGGTCCCCAAGCCTCCGGAGGAGGACCCGGACGCCCCGGCGCGGGTGCAGCAGATCCTCGCCAGCCCCAGCTACCGGCCAGCCATCGCTGATCTGGCTTTTCTCAACAGTTACGAAACCCGCCCGGTCCGTCTACAGCTCGACTATCTCAAGCCGGAACTGGGGCTGCAGCAGGCCGGGGTGCGCAACACCATCGTGGTTTTCGGCAGTACCCGCATCTCCGAACCGCTGGCGGCCCGGCGCAAGCTGGCGGTACTCAAGGAGGCCCTGGCGCGGCGCCCGGACAATGCCGAGCTCAAGCGGCGGGTGAAGGTGGCCGAGCGGATCGTGGCCAAGTCCCGGTATTACGAGGTGGCCCGGGAATTCGGGCGTCTGGTGGGAAAATCCGGTCATGGGCCGCTGGACTGCCGCCTGGTGGTGATGACCGGTGGAGGGCCCGGGATCATGGAAGCGGCCAACCGCGGTGCCTTCGATGTGGGGGCCAAGAGCGTCGGCCTCAACATCACCCTGCCCCACGAGCAGTTCCCCAACCCCTACATCACCCCGGAATTGTGCTTCCAGTTTCACTACTTCGCCCTGCGCAAAATGCACTTTCTGCTGCGGGCCAAGGCGCTGGTGGTGTTTCCCGGCGGTTTCGGCACCCTGGACGAGCTATTCGAGACCCTGACCCTGATCCAGACCCGCAAGATCAAGCCGGTGCCGGTGGTGCTGGTGGGGCGCGAGTACTGGCAGAAAGTGATCGATTTCGATTTTCTGGTGGAAGAAGGGACCATCGATCCCGAGGATCGGGAGCTGTTCTGGTATGCCGAAACCGCCCAGGAAATCTGGGACGGCATCACCTGGTGGTACGAGAGCAGCGGCGAGCCCCTGATCAACGGGGAAATCTATCCGCTCAAACCGGAGGACTGAGTGCACATCGAATTCCACGGCGCCGCCGGCGGCGTCACCGGTTCCTGTCACCTCATCGAGGCGGCCGGCAAGCGGCTTTTGATCGACTGTGGCATGTATCAGGGCGGGCGCGAACTGGAGGCCCAGAATGCCGAGCCTTTCGGCTTCGATCCGGCCGGTATCGATTACGTTCTCCTGACCCACGCCCATCTGGATCACTGTGGTCGCCTGCCGCTGCTGACCAAGCGGGGCTTCCGGGGCGAGATCATCACCACCGGCGCCAGCCGCGATCTGGCCAAGATCGTGATGATGGACGCCGCCCATCTGGCCGAGGAGGAGAGCCGGCGTCTGACCCACAAGGCGCGGCTGCGGGGGGAGAAGGAACGGATCGAGCCGGTCTATGACGTCCTCGACGTGTTCGATACCCTCGACCGCTTCGGCCGCCGCATCGACTACAACAAACCGACCCGCATCGCTCCCGGGATCCGCGCCACCTTCGTCGATGCCGGCCACATCCTTGGTTCCGCCTGCATCCTGCTGCAGCTGCGCGAGGGGGAAAGGCGGGTGAGGGTGTTGTTCTCCGGCGATCTGGGCAACAAGGGGCGGCCTATCCTGCGCGATCCTGCCAGACCGCCGAAAGCGGACGTGGTGGTGATGGAAACCACCTACGGCAACCGCTGCCACAAGCCGCTGCCACCGTCGGTGGAGGAACTGTACCAGGCGATTCTCGACACCCTCGACCGCGGCGGCAACGTCGTCATTCCCACCTTCGCCCTGGAGCGGGCCCAGGAGATTCTCTACTTTCTGCGCGAGGGTGTGGAGCGGAAAATCCTGCCCCGTTACCTACCGGTGTTTCTCGATTCCCCCATGGCTATCTCGGCGACCGAGATTTTCCGCCGTCATCCGGAATGCTTCGATCCGGAAACCTGCGCCATCTTTCAGGAGGGGCGCGATCCCTTCGGCCTGCCTAATCTGCATTTCGTCCGCGAGGCCGCCGAATCAATGCGTCTCAACCAGATCCAAAGCGGGGCGGTCGTCATGGCTGGTTCCGGCATGTGCACCGGCGGCCGGGTGCGCCACCACCTGCGCCACAACCTGTGGCGCCCCGAGTGCAGCGTCGTCTTCGTCGGCTACGCCGCCCGCGGCACCCCGGCCCGGGCCATCATCGACGGGGCCAAGACCGTGCATCTGCTGGGCAAGGAAATCCCGGTGCGGGCCCGCATCTACACCATCGGCGGCTTTTCCGCCCACGCCGACCGCGACGAGCTGCTCGAATGGCACCGCCGGACCGGCAACCCCGCCTGCACCTTTCTGGTCCACGGGGAAACCGAAGCCCTGAGCGCCATGTGCCAACGGTTGCAGCCGGCGCGGGTGGAGATTCCCGAGCTGCATCAGCGCTACGATCTGACCCGCTATCAATGGACGCGGTAACGAAACGCTGGCAATTCTGGATCGACCGCGGCGGCACGTTCACCGACATCGTCGCCCGTCGTCCCGACGGCCGTCTGCTCACTCACAAGCTGTTGTCGGAAAACCCCCGCCGCTACGACGATGCGGTGCTCCAGGGCATTCGCGACCTGCTGGGATTGCCGGCCGGGGCGCCGATTCCCGCCGCCCGGATCGACAGCATCCGCATGGGCACCACCGTGGGCACCAACGCGCTGTTGGAGCGCCGGGGGGAACCCACCGCCCTGGTCATCACCCGCGGGTTCGAGGACGCTCTGGTGATCGCTTATCAGAACCGGCCCGACATCTTCGCCCTCGACATCCGCAAGCCCGACACCCTCTACACCACCGTGGTGCCGGTCACCGAGCGCGTCGATCCCGAAGGGCGCATTCTCACCCCGCTGGACACGGACCAGGCCCGTTGTGCCTTGACCGCCCTGCGGCAACAGGGGATCGATTCCCTGGCCATCGTCCTGCTCCACGCCTACGCCAATCCGGAACACGAGCGCCGCCTCGCCGCCCTGGCCCGGCAGCTGGGATTTGCGCAGATCTCCGTCTCCCATCAGGTCAGTCCGCTGCCCAAGCTGGTGGCGCGGGGGGATACCACCGTCCTCGATGCCTATCTGTCTCCGCCGCTGCGACGCTATACCCGGCGCATCGAGGCGGGGATCGACGGGCCGGTACGGTTGTGGTTCATGCAATCCCACGGGGGCTTGACCCGGGCGGCCCACTTTCGGGGGCGGGACTGTCTGCTGTCGGGACCGGCGGGCGGGCTGATCGCTGCGGTCCGCATCGGCGAACGGTTGGGAATCGAGCGGCTGATCACCTTCGACATGGGCGGAACCTCCACCGACGTGGCCCACTATGCCGGGGAGCTGGAACGGGTATTCGAGACTGAAGTCGCCGGGGTCCGGGTGCAGGCGCCCCAGCTGCACATCCACACCGTCGCCGCCGGGGGTGGTTCCATACTGCACTTCGACGGCCAGCGCTGCCGTGTGGGACCGCAGTCGGCGGGCGCCGACCCGGGGCCGGCCTGCTATCGCCGCGGCGGGCCGCTGACGGTCACCGACGCCAACCTGATGGTGGGGCGGATTCAGCCGCGGCACTTTCCCGCGACCTTCGGGCCTGGCGGCGACCTGCCTTTGGACCGGGAGGCCGTGCAGCGGGGATTTTCCGCCTTGGCGGCGGCAATGGCGGCCGCCACCGGCACGCGGTTGACGCCGGAAGCGGTCGCCGACGGCTTTTTGGAAGTGGCGGTGGAAAACATGGCGGCGGCGATCAAGCAGATTTCGCTGCAGCGTGGCCATGACCTGCGCCGTTACACGCTGTTCTGTTTCGGCGGCGCCGGCGGTCAGCTGGCGTGCCGGGTGGCTGCGCACTTAGGGATGCGCGAGGTGCTGCTGCATCCCTTCGCCGGGGTGCTGTCGGCCTACGGCATGGGACTGGCGGACTGGCGCCACTTGGGGGAGGCGGCGGTGGAGCGTCCCCTGGCGGAACTGGATGCCGCAGCGCTGGCGGAGCTCTTCCAGCCCCTGGTGCGGGAAGCCGAAGCCCGGATGAGGGCCGAGGGTTTTACCGGCGGGCAGGCCGCATACGTTCGCCGGGTCCATCTACGCTATGAGGGCACCGACACCACGTTCGCCGTGCCCTGCGACACTCCGGAGACCTTGGCCCAAGCCTTCACCGCCCGTCATCGACAGCGCTTCGGCTTCCTGCTGGAACGGGAACTGGTGGTGGCCCGGATTTCCCTGGAGGCCGTCGTCCAGGCCGAAGCGCCAGAGCTGCCCGAATGGCCGGCCGGTGGTTCCCCGGCGCCACCCTGCGACCAAGTACCCCTGTTCGTCGCCGGAGAGTGGCGCACGGTTCCCCTCTACCGCCGGGAGGTGCTGGTGCCGGGGCAGACCTTCAGGGGGCCGGCCATCGTCGTCGAGGCCACCGCCACCACGGTCATCGATCCGGGCTGGGCGGGTCGCCTCGACCGCCACGGACATCTGCGCCTGCGGCAGGGTCAGGCCGCCGTCCGCCGTCCCGCCGTCGACGCCCGCCGGGCCGACCCGGTGCTGCTGACCATCTTCAACAAGCAGTTCCAAGCCGTGGCCGAACAGATGGGTGATGCGCTGCGCAACACCGCCCATTCGGTCAACATCAAGGAGCGGCTGGATTTTTCCTGTGCGCTGTTCGACTCCTGTGGCCGGCTGGTGGCCAACGCTCCCCATATTCCGGTGCATCTGGGCTCCATGGGGGATTGCGTCCAGACCCTGCTGCGGCGGGAAACCCTGCGTCCCGGGGAGGTATGGCTGACCAACTCCCCTTATCACGGCGGCACCCATCTGCCCGACATCACCGTGATCACCCCGGTGTTCGACGATGCCGGGCGTTTGGCCTTTCTGCTCGCCTCCCGCGGCCACCATGCCGACGTGGGCGGGACGACGCCGGGGTCCATGCCCGCCGACAGCCGCACCATCGACGAGGAAGGCGTGTGGACGCCGGGATTGCGGATCGTCGCTGCCGGCCGCCTGCAGGAAACGGCGATCCGCCGTTGGCTTCGCGACGCGCCGTTTCCGGCCCGCAATCCGGCCCAGAATCTGGCCGATCTGCAGGCCCAGATCGCCGCCAACAACCAGGGGGTGCAGGCGCTGGGGCGGTTGATCGATGCCTGGGGACGCGACACCGTGACCGCCTACATGGCGCACGTGCGCGCCAACGCCCGCGAGGCGGTGCGCCGCCTGTTGCCCAGGCTGCGTGACGGCCGGTTCCGCTACCGTCTCGACAACGAGGCCGAGATCGCCGTGGCGGTCAGCATCGATGCGGCGGCGGGCAGGGCGCGGATCGACTTCTCCGGCACCTCGTCCCAGACCCGTGACAACTTCAACGCCCCGGCGGCGGTGTGCAAGGCGGCGGTGCTGTACGTGTTCCGCACCCTGGTGGCCGATGACATCCCCCTCAACGCCGGTTGCCTGGAGCCGTTGGAAATCGTCATCCCCGAGGGCAGTTTCCTCAATCCCCGGCCGCCGGCGGCGGTGGTGGCCGGCAACGTGGAAACCTCCCAGTACGTGGTGGACGCCCTCTACGGCGCCCTGGGGGTGCTGGCCGCTTCCCAGGGCACCATGAACAATCTCACCTTCGGCAACGAGCGCCACCAGTATTACGAAACCCTTTGCGGCGGCGCCGGGGCCGGGCCGGATTTCGACGGCGCCGACGCGGTGCACACCCACATGACCAACTCCCGCCTCACCGACACCGAGATCCTGGAGCGGCGTTATCCGGTCCGGGTGGAATCGTTTCGCATCCGCCGCGGCAGCGGCGGGGGCGGGCGTCACCGGGGCGGCGACGGGGTGGTGCGCGAGCTGCGGTTCCTGGAACCCATGACCTGCGCCATCCTTTCCAGTCATCGCCGTTATCCCCCCTTCGGCCTCGCCGGTGGCCGGCCGGGGGCGTTGGGGCGCAACCGGCTGATCCGCGCCGACGGACGTGAAGAGACGTTGCCTGGTTGCGCCCGGATCGGCGTGGCGGCCGGGGACAGGCTGGTGATCGAGACGCCGGGGGGCGGGGGTTTCGGGCCGGCGGAGGAGGTCAGCCCAGCACCAGATGGTACAGAATGCTCTCCGCCTGCCGGCAGGGCAGGGAATAATGACCCTCGCCCGCCAGAAAGCGGGTCTCGCAGCGGGGCAGGCGGCCGGCCAGAATCCGGCTCTGGGTGACGGGGACGACCCGGTCGGCCTCGCCGTGCCACAAGGTGACCTTCTGTCCCACGGCCGCCGGCTCGAATCCCCACTGGCGCACGTAGTGGACGAAGTCCCGCCGGGCGCCGCGGCCGCCCTGGCGCAGCCCTTCGCGGATACTGGCCTCGAAGCAGGTGCGGATGCGGCGGTCGGCGAGGGTGCGGCGGTCGCTCTCCGGCAGCTGGCTCTCCAGCAGGGTGAAGGTCAGCCGCGGGAAGCGCCGCAGCAGGGCGGCGGTGGCCGGACCGAAGAAGAGTGGCAGCGCCCAGGGCGCCTTCTCGGCCAGAAAGAAAGCCAGCCGCGCCGCCGGGCTCATGGTGCGGCGCAGCGCCGGGTCCTGGATCGGCCCCAGGGGGCAGACCAGGGCCACGCCCCGCACCCGCTTCTCCAGGCGGGCGGCGCAGGCCAGGGCGTAGGGGCCGCCGCCGGAGACGCCGACGACATGGAAACGGGGGATTCCCAGGTGGTCGGCCACCGCGGCCAGATCGCCCGTCCAGGCGGCGACGTTCGTAGGCGGCAGGGGATCGGAACGGCCGTAGCCGGGGCGGTCTGGGGCGAACAAGCAAAGGCCGAGCTTTCTGGCGGCCGCCTCGGCAACCGCGGCCTCGAGGCGCGAGGAAGGGGTGCCGTGGCAATAGGCCACCGGAAGGCCGTCGGGATCGCCGTAGCGGGCGAAAGCGATGCGGCGGCCGTCTGCGGCGGTGTAAATCTGCGGCCTCACCCGGCTTCCTGCAGAATCGCCTTCAGTTGCTGCAGAGCGGCCTGACCGCGGGCCTTCTTTTCCGTCTCCGGCAGCGCGCTTTTGCCCACCCATTCCAGATCCTCCTGGGGCAGTTCCTCCAGGAAACGGCTGGGGGTGCAGTCCACCATCTCGCCGTAGCGGCGGCGCTTCTGGCAGTAGCTCAGGGTCAGGGTTTTCTGGGCCCGGGTGATGCCCACGTAACACAAGCGCCGCTCCTCCTCGATGTCGTCCAGGTCGATGCTGGTCTGGTGCGGCAGCAGTCCTTCCTCCATCCCCACCAGGTAGACGTGGGGGAATTCCAGCCCCTTGGCGGCGTGCAAAGTCATGAGGGTGACCCGGTCGCCGGCTTCCTCGTCGCGGGTGCGGTCGAGGACGTCCAGCAGCATCAGTTTGGTGACCGTCGCATTCAGCGGGTCGTCGCCGCCCTCGGCCTCCTCCAGCAGGCGGGCGAGCCAGTCGAGCAGATCGCGCACGTTCTCCCAGCGGCGCTCGAACTGTTTGGGGTTGGCGGCGGCATCGCGCAGGTGATCGCGGTAGCCGATGGTTTCCAGCATTTCCTCGATCACCGCCAGGGTGTCGCCGCGTTTGGCGCGGTCGGCCACATCGCCCAGAAAATCGCAGAAGTGCTGCAGGCGGTCGATGGCTTTGCCGTCGAGCACCTGGGTCAGACCCATTTCGTAGCAGGCGGCGAACAGGGAGACGTGGCGCCTCTGGGCATAGCTGCCGAGTTTTTCCAGGGTGGCAGGGCCGATCTCACGCCTGGGGGTGTTGGCCACCCGCAGGAAGGCGATGTCGTCGTCGGGATTGACCAGCAGGCGCAGGTAGGCCACCACGTCCTTGACCTCGGCGTGGTTGAAGAACGACTGGCCGCCGCTGAGAAAATAGGGGATGCGCTGTTCCCTGAGGGCGCGCTCGAACAGACGGGCCTGGTGATTGCTGCGGTAGAGGATGGCGTAGTCGGAAAAGCGCCCTCCCTTGCGGAACTTGTGATGCAGTAGGTCGGCGGCGGTCTGACGCGCCTCGGCGAACTCGTCCTCGTGGGCCAGCACCCGGATCGGATCGCCGAAGCCGTACCGGCTCCACAGCTTCTTTTCGAACACGTGGGGGTTGTTGGCGATCAGGCGGTTGGCGGCCTTGAGGATGCGGCCGGTGGAGCGGTAGTTCTGTTCCAGCTTGATGATCTCAAGGCGCGAAAAGTCCCGGTGCAGCTGCACCAGATTCTCCGGCTGAGCCCCGCGCCAGGCGTAGATGGACTGATCGTCGTCGCCGACCACGGTGAAGCGTCCCAGCTTGCCGGTCAACAGGCACAGCAGGCGGTACTGGGTGCGGTTGGTGTCCTGGTACTCGTCCACCAAAAGATAACGCAGCCGGGCCTGCCATTTCTCCAGGATTTCCGGCCGGTTCTGGAACAGCAGCACCGGCAGCAGGATCAGGTCGTCGAAGTCCACCGCATTGTAGGCCTTAAGGCAGCGCTGGTAGTCGCGGTAGAGCAGGGCGGCCGGATCGTCGCCGGCCTCCTCCGGGAGGACGAAATCGTTCTTCCAGCTGCCGATTTTGTGGGCGTGGGCGGGCAGGTCGTCGGGGTGGAAGTGCTGCTCGTGGTGGGCGGCGATCTCCTTGAGGAGATTGAGGCGGTCGTGGCTGTCGAGGATCGAAAGCCCCGGCTTGAGCCCCAGAGCCTTGTGCTCGCGGCGCAGGATGTCCAGCCCCAGGGCGTGGAAGGTGGAGACGGTCAGCCCCTTGGCGCGGTTGCCGTCGATGAGCTGGCCGACCCGCTGCTTCATCTCCCGGGCGGCCTTGTTGGTGAAGGTGAGGGCGGCGATGTGGCGCGCCGCCAGTCCCTGCTCGATCAGATAAGCGATCTTGTGGGTGATGACCCGGGTCTTGCCGCTGCCGGCGCCGGCGATCACCAGCACCGGGGTGTCGACGGCCTTGACCGCGGCGCGCTGCTGGGGATTGAGCTCAGCCAGCTTCATGGGCGGCGAGGATGTCGGCGACGCAGGCGGTCAGCTTCCTGGCGTAGGGAATATGGAGAAACTCGTTGGGACCGTGGGCGTTGCTGCCCGGTCCCAGCACCCCGGTGATGAGGAACTGGGCCTGGGGATAGGCGTCGCCCAGCATCTTCATGAAGGGGATCGAGGCCCCCAGCCCCAGATAGGCGGCCTTGTGGCCGTAGTGCTTCAGGGAGGCGCGGTCGCAGGCCTCCTGCAGCCATTTCGCCGGCGGCGGCGCCTCCCAGCCGTCGCCGCCCTGATCGAAGCGGATTTCGACCTGGGCGTTGAAAGGGGGATCACGCAGCACCGCCCGTTCGATGGCTTTTTTGGCCTCCTCGCAGCGCAGCGGCGGCGGCAGGCGGAAGGACAGCTTCAGGCGCGTGTAGGCGCGCATGACGTTGCCGGCGCGGTCGGCGGGCGGCAGGCCGTCCTGGCCCGTCACGCACAGGCTCGGCCGCCAGGTGTTGTTGAGGATCAGCTCGTAAGGATCGTCGCTCAGGGGTCTGAGGCCGGGCAGAGGGTGCAGCCCCGCCACCGGCGCCAGCCTGAGGATTTCCGACGCGTCTTTGGCCTGTTGTTTGCGGATGGCGGGGATTTCGACGTGCAGCGCCTCCAGCCGCACCCGGCCGGTGGCCGGATCCTCCAGGCGGTCGAGAATCTGGCGCAGGATGGCGAAGGATTCGGGCACGATGCCGGAGGCGATGCCGGAGTGGGCCGCCTCCTCAAGGGTGCGCACGGTGACGGTGCAGCCCTGCATGCCCCGCAGCGAGGTGGTGGACCACAGTCGTTCGTAGTCGCCGGTGCCCGAGTCCAGGGCGACGACCAGGTCCGGGGTGCCGACGAGGTCGCCGTACTTTTCCAGGTAAGGGGGCAGGTGGGGCGAGCCGCTCTCCTCGGAGAACTCGATCAGAATCAGGCAGCGGGGGTGGGGTAGGCCCTGGCGGCGCAGAGCCTTGAGGGCGGCGACGGCGGCAAACAGCGCGTAGCCGTCATCGGCCCCGCCGCGGCCGTAGAGTCTGCAGTCCTCGATCACCGGTTTCCAGGGGCCCAGGTCCTCGCGCCAGCCCTCCATTTCCGGCTGTTTGTCCAGATGGCCGTAGAGCAGCACGTTGCCTTCCCTTTGCCCCGGGATTTCCACCAGAATCAGGGGTGTCAGCCCCGGCAGTTGCAGGTCGTGGACGGCCCAGTCGGTTTCCCGATGACGTTCGAGCCAGTCC
Source organism: Methylomarinovum tepidoasis (assembly GCF_030294985.1). Lineage (NCBI taxonomy): Bacteria > Pseudomonadati > Pseudomonadota > Gammaproteobacteria > Methylococcales > Methylothermaceae > Methylomarinovum > Methylomarinovum tepidoasis. The sequence continues at coordinate 2,295,634 of NZ_AP024718.1, read as the reverse complement.
AGCGCCAGGCGGCGGGCCTGCTCCAGATGGCCGGTTTTGGCCCAGTCGGCGTCGAAATCCGGCGACAGGGCCGGGATGCGGATATAGTCGATGAGGGCGGGGAGGATTTCCCGGTCCCAGAAGTCGGTGAGGGTGTCCAGCAGCGGGTTGGTGGTCATGGCGGTGCTTTTCCGGAAAGGGTGGTTAGTTTAACCGAATTGCAGAAACGGTTGACGCCTTGCGCCAAAGGCGGTATTTCAGGAAACGCAGAATTTCAATAAACAACAGGGGGAGAGCTTCTCATGCAATATCTGCTTTACCTGATACCGCCGCTCCTGGGAGCGGGCGGGCTGTTTGCCGCTTACAAAATTTACCAGATCGTCCAGGCCACGCCGGCGGGTGAGGGCAGGATCGCCAAGATCGCCGAGCAGATCCATCTGGGGGCGATGGTGTTCATCCGCCGCGAGTATCAGATCCTGGGGGCGTTCGTGGCGGTGCTGTTGCTGCTGCTGTGGAAGTTTCTGGGCTGGCAGACGGCGCTGTGTTTCCTGGCGGGGGCGGCGGCCTCGGCCACCGCCGGCTACATCGGCATGAAGACTGCCACCCGTGCCAACGTCCGCACCACCGTGGCCGCCGCTTCCGGAGATCCCGCCAAGGCGCTGGAGGTGGCCTTCTTCGGAGGTTCCATCATGGGGCTGGCGGTGGCTTCCCTGGGGCTGCTGGGCCTGGGGCTGATGTACCTGTTCTTCGGCGGCGATCCCGAGACTGCCCACGCCCTCCACGGCTTCGGCATGGGGGCGTCGGTGGTGGCGCTGTTCTCCCGTGTCGGCGGCGGCATCTACACCAAGAGCGCCGACGTGGGCGCCGATCTGGTGGGCAAGGTGGAGGCCGGCATCCCCGAGGACGATCCCAGAAATCCCGGGGTGATCGCCGACAACGTGGGCGACAACGTGGGCGACGTGGCCGGGATGGGATCGGACATCTTCGAGTCCTACTGCGGGGCGATGATCGCCACCATCGCCATGGCCTCGACCATGGCCGCCGACGTGCTGGCGCCTGTAGGGTCGCGGTCGGCGCTGATGTTTCTGCCTTTGGCGCTGGCCTCGGCGGGGCTGCTGTCGTCCATCGCCGGCATCTGGCTGGTGCAGAAGAACGCCGACAAGCCGGCCGACAAGGCGCTGCGCATCGGCACCCTGGGGGCGGCGGCGATCTTCATGGGTCTGGCCTTGGTGGTGATCCTGATCGCCGGGGTCAGCGTCAAAGCCTGGTTGGCGGTGCTGGCCGGTTCCCTGGGCGGCATCGTCATCGGTCTGGTGACCGAATACTACACTGGCGGCAGGCCGGTGGAAAAGATCGCCGAATCCGGCGAGACGGGACCGGCGACGGTGATGATCTCCGGTCTGGCCACCGGGATGCAGTCGGTGGTGGTGCCGATTTTGACCATCAGCGCCATCATCTTCCTGGCCGATCGTCTGGTGGGCCTGTACGGGGTCGGCATCGCCGCCGTGGGGATGCTGGCCACCGTCGGCATCACCATGGCCATCGACGCTTACGGCCCGGTGGCGGACAATGCCGGGGGCATCGCCGAGATGGGCGGCCTGGGGGAGGAAACCCGCAAGATCACCGATTCCCTCGACGAGCTGGGCAACACCACCGCCGCCATCGGCAAGGGTTTCGCCATCGGCGCCGCCGCCCTGGCGGCCCTGGCGATCATCACCGCCTACGGCGAGACCATCGCCAGCAGGATGCCGGATTTCTCCCTGCATCTGGGAGACGCCGACGTGCTGGCCGGGCTTTTTATCGGCGGCACCATTCCGCTGCTGATCGCCTCGGTGACCATGACCGCCGTGGGGGATGCCGCTTTCGAAATGATCCAGGAGATCCGCCGCCAGTTCCGTGAGATTCCGGGCCTGCTGGAAGGCAAGGCGGAGCCCGACACCGCCCGCTGCGTGGACATCGCCACCCAGGCGGCATTGAAGAAGATGGTATTGCCAGGGGTGATCGCCGTGGCCGCGCCGGTGATCGTCGGCTTCTGGCTCGGGCCCCAGGCCCTGGGCGGGATGCTCGGCGGGGCGCTGTTGGCCTGCGTGCTGATGGCGCTGATGATGGCCAATGCCGGCGGCGCCTGGGACAACGCCAAGAAATACGTGGAGAAGGGCAATCTCGGTGGCAAAGGTTCCGACGTTCACAAGGCCACCGTAGTGGGCGATACCGTGGGCGACCCCTTCAAGGACACCTCGGGCCCTTCGATGAACATCCTCATCAACGTGATGGCCATCGTCAGCCTGGTGATCGCCCCGCTCCTGGTCTGAGAATCCCAGGGCAGCGGATGCCGGCGGTCTGCGGATCGCCGGTTTTTTTTCTAGCGCAGCACCGCCAACAGCCCGTCCACCACGAACTGGGTCGCCAGCACCGCCAGCAGCAGCCCGGTGAGCCGGGTGACCACGCCGATGCCCCCCAGCCCCAGCACTTGCCGCAGCCAGCGGCCGCTGCAGAAGGCGAGGAACACGACCGTACAGGCGGCCGCAATCACCAGCGTCAGCTCCGGCAACGGTATCCGCCGCGCCGGGTCCTGTTGCCAGACCAGGATCGCGGTGATCGCTCCGGGACCGGCCAGCAAAGGGGTGGCCAGCGGCACCAGGGCGATGTGCTCACTGCGCAGGCTTTCCTGCTCCTCGGCTTCCGAGCTTTTCAGGGCTGCCGGAATCAGGTTGAGCATCTGCAGGGCGTAGATGAAGAAGATCAGCCCGCCGGCGATCTGGAACGCCGGCAGGGTGATGCCGAAGAACCGCAGGATGGCATCGCCGGTGAGGCCGAACAGCAGCAGGATGAGCGCGGCCGAGCCACAGGCGACGGCCGCCGTCCGCAGTTGCTGGCGGATGCCGAACGAAGCGGTGAGGGCCAGAAACAGCGGCAGGTTGCCCACCGGGTCCATGATGATGAGCAGGGGGATGAACAGGGACAGGAATTGGGTTGGGTCCTGTGTGATCATATTGCCACGAAGGCTGCCCGAAAAAGCCCCGATCCAGTTGCGGCGATGTTAAGAGAATAACCACCAGGACGCCAGTCCCAGAAACGCCAAAAAGCCAACCACGTCGGTCACCGTGGTCAGCACCACGCCACCCGCCAGAGCCGGGTCGATGCCCAGTTTGTCCAGCAGCAGCGGAATCATCACTCCGGCGAACGCGGCGCACAGCAGGTTGATGATCATCGCTGCGGCGATCAGCAAGCCGATGTGGAGGGCCTGGAACCAGATGGCGGCGATGACGCCGACCACGATGGCCCATAGTACGCCGTTGATCAGGCCGATGGCGATTTCCCGGGCCAGCAGGGTCCAGACGTTGGCTTCGCCGATTTGTTTCAAGGCCAGGGCGCGGATCACCAGGGTCTGGGTTTGGGTGCCGGCGATGCCCCCCATGCTGGCGACGATGGGCATCAGTACCGCCAGCGCCACTTCCTTCTGGATGGTGTCCTCGAACAGGCCGATGACCCAAGCGGCCAGAAAGGCGGTGACCAGATTGACTCCGAGCCACACCGCCCGCCGTTTGGCGCTTTCGGAAACGGGGGCGAACATGTCGGTTTCTTCCGACAGGCCGGCCTGGCTCATGATGGTGTGTTCGGCCTCGTCGCGGATCACGTCCACCACGTCGTCCACGGTGATGCGGCCGACCAGCCGGCCTTCCTCGTCCACTACCGGGGCCGAAACCCAGTCGTGGTGCTCGAACAGCATCGCCACGTCGGAAGCCGGCAGGGTGGCGGGAATGGCCTCCACTTCCGTGAGCATCAGTTCGCGCACGGTCTTGTGCGGGTCGCTGGTGAGCAGCACCGACAGAGGAAGGACGCCGATCAGCCTGTCGTCCTTGTCCACCACGTAAAGGGCGTCGGTCAGATCCGGCAATTCGCCTCGCTGGCGCAGGTAGCGCAGCACCACGTCGAGGGTGACGTCCGGGCGCACCGTGATGGTGTCGGTGCGCATCAGGCTGCCGGCGGTGTCCTCGGGATAGGTCAGCACCCGTTCCAGGCGGCTGCGGTCATGGCGGCTGAGGGCCTGGACCACCTTGTCGCGGATGGTTTCCGGCAGGTCCTCGACGATATCCGCCAGGTCATCGGGATCGAGGGCCTCGGCGGCTTCGATCAAGTCTTCGGCATCGGTCTTTTCCAGAGCCTTGATAAGGCTGGTACGGACCTCCTCGTGCAGTTCCACCAATACTTCACCGGCCACTTCCGGTGGCAGCAGGCGCCAGACCACCAGACGGTCGGAAGGCTTGAGCGCCTCGAGCAAATCGGCGATTTCCGCGGGGGTCAGGGCCTGAAGCAGCTGTTTGAGCTGGGCGAGTTTGCCGGTTTCCAGGTCCTCGGTCAGTTGTTTTAAGTGGCGTTCGGTATCGTCGTGTTCGGCACTGATGGGCATCGAGGTGTTCCTTGGGGTGTCAAATGCGGATTAAGCACGTGCAATCCGTGCTTTCAAGCTATTCCAACCCACCTAAGAGAATGAGGGCGGTACGGAGAAAGCATACAGGCCGATCTTGGATCGGGCTGCTCGCGGGTTTCGGATTGGCGAACGGTGCTTTGGCATTGCGTTTTCTGTGAGAAGGCGCCTGAAGCGGCCTGCGAAGCAAAAAGCACGTGGGTAGCGTGTCTGCAAGAAAGGGGGCAAGAATCTGCCCCCGGAGAAGAAAGTTCAGATTTTGCCTTCCAGGCCCATCTGATAGTACTTGTGGACGATCTTGTCCTGGTTTTCCAGCAGCCAGTCGATGTCCGGCTGGTTGTGCATGGCCTTGTGGATCGCTTGCGCTGTGGCCTTGCGGTGGATTTCGAACAGGGCCTTGTGGTCGCACTCGTAGTCGGGATCGCCGACCATGGGGTTCAGCCATACCGAGACGATGATGCCCAGGTCGTTGACCCGGTCTTTGGGGATGTCGCCGGCGCGCACGGCGTCGAGCACGCCGTTGGCGATGGCGCCCTGGACCGTACCCATCAGGATGTTGGTGTATTTCTTGGCCATCTTGCCCTTGACGGTGACCTTGCTCACCATCAGGGTCAGAGGGCGGACTTGGACGTCGGTGTTGAGAATGGCGAAGACCCGGCTGTGGCCCGGCACCTGATCGCCGGTGAGGGTGGCCAGGGCGGTGCCGACGGGGCCGTCCAGTTCGCCGATGATGACTTCCGGTTCCGCGGCGGTTCCCGGCGGGCCGCCGGCCACCAGGGCTTCGCCGCTGCGAAGGACGATACGTTCGCTCATGGGTTTTTCTCCATAGATTCGAGTAGCGAAGTCCGTTAGCTTACGGCTTGAAGCGCGAATGTCAAATGGCGGAACCGGGTTATACTAAACCACTTTTTTCAGCTTGCAGGCAGATCCATGAAAGAGATGGAAAAGATCTTTACCGAGCTCATCCAGGCCATCGGCGAGGACGTCAACCGCGAGGGCCTGGTGGACACCCCCAGGCGGGCGGCAGCGGCGTTCCGGTACCTCAACAGCGGTTATCACCAGTCGCTGGAGAACGTCCTCAACAACGCCATTTTCGAAGCCGATACCGAGGACATGGTCATCGTCCGCAACATCGAGCTCTATTCCCTGTGCGAACACCACCTGCTGCCCTTCATCGGCAAGTGCCACGTGGGTTATCTTCCCAGCGGCAAGGTGATCGGTCTGTCCAAGGTGGCCCGCATCGTCGAGATGTACTCGCGTCGGCTGCAGATCCAGGAGCGCCTGACCAAGCAGATCGCCGACGCCATCCAGACCGCCATCGCGCCCCGGGGCGTGGCGGTGGTGATCGAGGCCAAACATCTGTGCATGATGATGCGCGGGGTGGAAAAACAGAACTCGGTGATGACCACCTCGGCGATGCTGGGCCTGTTCCGCGAGCGCATCAGTACCCGTTCCGAGTTTCTCAACCTCATCAACCGCCAGGTTCAGTGAGCCGCGCCGTTCTGCTGGTCAACCTGGGAACGCCGGCGGCGCCGACGCCGAGGGCGGTGCGCCGCTATCTGCGGGAATTTCTGGGCGACAGACGAGTGGTGCCGCTGCCGCGGGCGCTCTGGCTGCCGCTGCTGTATGGCGTCATCGCCCCGCTGCGGTCGCCGCAGGTCGCCAAGGCCTACCGCGGCATCTGGATGGCCGAAGGCTCCCCGCTGGCGGTGTATTCCCGCCGGTTGGCCGAGTCGCTGGCACGGGAGGCTGGTTTGCCGGTGGTGCTGGCGATGCGTTACGGGGAGTCGGATATGGAAACGGCGGTGAAGGAACTGCTGCGTCAGGGCGTGCGGAAGCTGACCGTCATTCCGCTTTATCCCCAGTATTCCCAGACCACCACCGCCTCGGTGTTCGACCGCCTGACGGAGATTCTCGCCCGGCTGCCGGTCCAGCCCGATTTCTGTTTCCGCAGCGACTATCATGACCATCCCGCCTACATCGAAGCGGTGGCCGGCAGCATCCGCGACTTCTGGAAGCGTCAGGGCAGGCCGGAGAAGCTGCTGCTGTCGTTCCACGGCCTGCCGGAAAAAAGCCGTCGCCAGGGGGATCCTTATTACGACCAGTGCGTCACCAGCGCCCGCCTGATCGCCGAGGCTTTGGGGCTCGGCACCGATGACTGGATGCTGGTGTTCCAGTCCCGCTTCGGTCCGGCCCGCTGGCTGGAACCCTATTGTGTCGAGATCCTGCAACGCCTGCCGCAGCAGGGGGTCCGGTCCGTGGACGTGGTCTGCCCCGGGTTTGCGGTGGATTGCCTGGAGACGCTGGAGGAGATCGCCGGCACCAACCGGGAGATCTTCCTCCAGGCGGGGGGAGGGCGGTACCGCTATATCCCCGCCCTCAACGATTCCCCGCGTCATCTTGCCTTGATGCGGACTTTGGCCGAGGAGCGTCATGAAAGACTTGCGTGATTGCGCCTTCTGCCGGATGATGCGCGCCCTGGCCTTCAGTGGCCTGGGGGCGGCCGTCGGTGGTTACGGCGCGCTGTACCTGGGGGCCAGCCGCGAAAACGCCCTGATGGCGGCGGTGGCCGGGGCGGTGATGCTGGTTTTGGGGATGAACCTGCGGGAAAGGCGGCGGCGTTAGAACCAGCGGCGCAGCCAGCCGGGCAGCGGTGCAGGTTCCGGGCGGCGCTGCAGACAGGGGGCGGGCGCTTCGGGCGCCGAGCCTGCGATGAAGGGAAAACGCTGCGCTCCTGGACACTGGTCGTCGGCCCGTCTTCCCGTTTGCGGATCGATCCAAACCCATTCCACCGTCTCGGGAACCGGCAGCTGCAGCGGCTTGCGGGCGATACGGGCGAACAGCCTGGCCCAGATCTGCAAGGCCCCGCGGGCGCCGGTCAGACGGGTGGGGCGGTTGTCGTCGCGGCCGATCCAGGTGACCGCCAGGTAATCGCCGCTGAAACCCGCGAACCAGCTGTCGCGCAGGCCGTTGGTGGTGCCGGTCTTGCCGGCCACCGTCAGCGTCTTCGGCAGGATGCGGTAGGCGCTGCTGCCGGTGCCTGCGGTCATCACTTCCTCCAGCACGGTGTCGAGCAGATAGACGGGACCGCTGTCGAGGGTTTGCTTCAGGGCCAGGGGATAGCGTTGCAGTGGCGTGCCGTCGTTGGCCAGGATCGCCTGAATGGCCCTGAGCGGCATGGCGAAGCCCTGATTGGCCAGGGTCTGATACATCTGGGCCACTTCCAGCGGGGTCAGCGACGCCGCCCCCAGCAGCATCGAGGGATAGAGCTTGAGGGGGCGGCTGACCCCCAGCCGGCGTACCGTGCGCGCCACGTGGGAGAGGCCCACCTCCATCCCCAGGTGCACCGTGGCCAGATTGTAGGAATGGGCCAGGGCGGTGTGCAGGGGGACCTGGCCGTGGACCTTGCGGTCGTAGTTGTGGGGCCGCCAAAAGGTGCCGTCGGGGTTTCTGAGCCGTACCGGGGTGTCCGGGATTGAGGTGATCAGGGTGTAGCGTTCGGGCTGCATCAGGGCGGTCAGATAGACGGCCGGTTTGATGAGGGAGCCGACCGGACGTACGCTGTCGATGGCCCGGTTGAAGCCGGCCTGGCGCGGATCGCGGCCACCGAGGAAGGCGACGATTTCACCGCTGCCGCGGCGGGTGACCACGGCAGCGGTCTGTAGTCCTTTGATGTGGTAGCCCTTTTCCAGCCGCGGCAGCACCTCGCCGACGGTCCGTTCCAGGGTGTCCTGGACGCGGATGTCGAGGGTGGTGAAGATTTTGAGCCCCTCCGATGTCAACGCTTCTTCGGGATATTCCAGCCGTAGCTGGCGTTTCACCAGGTCGAGGAAGGCGGGATAGCGGGCGCTGGGGCGGTGGAAATAGGGGGTGACGTCCAGGGGCTGGCGTTTGGCCTGTTTCCAGCTTAGGTCGTCGATGATACCCTGACGGTGAAGGATGTCGAGGACCAGGTTGCGCCGTTTCAATGCCCTTTCGGGGTGGCGGCGCGGATCGTAGTAGGCCGGTCCCCGCACCAGACCGACGAGCAGGGCGATGTGAGGCAATTGCAGTTCGCCCAGGCTGCGGCTGAAGTAGTATTCGCTCGCCAGACCGAAGCCGTGGATCGCCCGGGCGCCGTCCTGGCCCAGGTAGATTTCGTTCAGATAGGCTTCGAGGATCTCGTCCTTGTCATAGCGGGCCTCCAGAATCAGCGCCATCAGCGCCTCGTTGAGCTTGCGGGTCAGGCGCCGCTCCGAGGACAGGAAGAAATTCTTCACCAGCTGCTGGGTCAGGGTGCTACCCCCCTGGACGATTCGGCCCGCACGCAGATCGGCCCACAGGGCCCGGGCGATGGCGCGGGGGGAAAGCCCGTGGTGCCGGTAGAAGTCCCGGTCTTCCACCGCCAGCAACGTCTGGATCAGCAGCGGCGGCACCTGATCCAGCTTGACCAGAATGCGGTCTTCCTTGTGGGCGGGATAGAAGCTGCCGATCTGGACCGGTTCCAGCCTCAGCAGCGGCACCCTACCGCCGTGGTCGAGGTCCTCGATGGCGGCGATGCGGTGGCTGCGAAAGCGCACCCGGAGCCGCTGGCTGTCTTCGGGGCCGTCTGGGAAACGAAACGCCCGTGTCCTGAGGGTCAGCGCCTGGCGCCGACGGTAGTAGCTGCCCTGGCTGCCCAGATGGCGGTCGCGGCGATAGTTCAGCAGGGTCAGCAGGTGTTCGGTTTCCGCCAGCGAAAAGGCGGCTCCCGGGTAAAGCTCGACCGGAACGGCGTACACGCTGGCCGGCAGCGTCCAGCGCCGGCCTTCGAATTGGTGCCGGACCCGGTAGTCCAGATAGGCCAGATAGAGAGCGCCGACAAGCGCGGCGCAGGCCAGCGACCCCCAAAGCAGTTGCCGCAGCCAACGTCGCCAAAGGGAAGGCTGCGGGCGGCGTTTTTCCACGGCGCGCCGACGCCGGGAGGCTTTGGTCATGAATCAGTGGTTGAGCTGGTGTTGCCGGGGATCCGAATCGAGAAAGGGTTGCAAGGGAACGGAGTTGCCGGGAAGCAGTTGCAGTTCCGGCTTCCCCATCAGAAACCCCTGGGCGTAATCGACCCCCAGCTGGTGCAGAAGTTGCAAGATCTCTGGCGTTTCGACGAATTCGGCGATCACCTGTTTGCCCAGGTTGTGGGCGATTTTCACCATGGCCTCCACCAGCATGCGGTCGGTGGGGTCGTGGGGGAGGTTGAGAACGAACTGGCCGTCGATTTTGATGTAATGGACTGGAATGTTCTTCAGGTGCTCGAAGGAATTGAAGCCGGTGCCGAAATCGTCCAGGGCGAAGCGGCAGCCGAGGGCGCCGAGTTTGGCGATCATCTCCCGGGTGCGCTCGAAATTGGTGATGGTGGCGGTTTCGGTGATTTCGAAGATCAGCCTTTTGGCGGGAACCCAGGTGGCCTTGAGCTTTTCCTCCAGCAGCGGCAGCAGCTGGCGGTTCTGAAACGCGTGGCCGGACAGATTGATCGTCAGGGCCAGATGTGACTGGTTTTGGGGCAGGCTGGCGAGAAAGTCGATGGCGTGCTCGACCACCCACAGATCGATGGCGTGGATCAGCCCCATGCGTTCGGCCACCGGGATGAAGCGCTCCGGCGTCAGGATCTCGCCGTCTTCCCGGCGCAGGCGCAGCAGTACCTCGTAATGGCTGACGAGCCCGTCGCTGATGCGGATCACCGGCTGGAACACCAGGAAGAAGCGGTCGTGACGCAGCGCTTCGCGGATCAGGGGCACCCACTGGATGTCGTGGAAGTGGGTGGCGGTCATGTCCTTGGGATCGTACAGGTTGACTAGGTTGCGGCCCCGGTTTTTGGCGATGTAACAGGCCTGATGGGCCTGGGCCAACAGTTCGTTGGGATGCTTGGGCGGGCCGCCGGGCTCGAGCAGGGCGACGCCGATGCTGATGGAAATGTGGTAGCAGTCGTTGGAGGTCAGGAAACGGAAGGATTCCACCGCCTGGCGGATCTTTTCCCCGGTGGCCAGGGCCTGGTGGCGGTCACAGTTGGGCAGATAGAGGCAGAATTCGTCCGCACCGATACGGGCCAGCTCGTATTTTCCCTGTAGCTGCTGGCGGATGACGTTGACCAGCTCGACCAGGAGACGGTCACCACTGTCGTGGCCCTCCAGATCGTTGATGACGTTGAAGCGGTCGATGTCCAGATATAGGAGGGCGGCCGGCTGCTTGTAGGCCTGACAGCGATGCAGCGCCAGCTGCAGGGTTTGCTCCAGCTGGCGGCGGTTGCCCACCCCGGTGAGTTCGTCGTGCAGGATCAGGTATTTGAGGCGGGCCTCGAGAATTTTGTGTTCCGCCAGCTCGGTGAGGATTCGTTCCTGTTGGGCCAGGGTATGATCGCGTTCATGCTTGAGAATCAACGACAGTTGCACCAGAGGCAGGAATTCCTGAGCCCGGATCGGTTTCTCCACCAGAGTGACGCCGGCGCCCTGGAGCGCCATCAGGTCTTTGAGGTGCGGTGCCTCGATGCGTTTGGGATCGAAAAGCACGACGACGGGGATGCGGTATTCGCCTTGCTCGTCGGCCAGGGAGCGGCACAGCGCCACGATGTCGCAGTCTTCCAGTTCGAGGCTGAGGATGAGAAGGCCGATGTCGCAGGGTTTGGTCTGTTGCAGCAGCTTTCTCAACGCCTTGCCGTCGCCCACGCTTTCCAGGCGGGAAAAGCCGTGCTGGGACAGAATCTGATGGATTTGCCGGGCGTGGTGTTCGTTGGCTTCCGCAATCAGAATCCGTTTGTTGAAGGCGAGGGCGGCAGGCGATGGCATGAACCGGATCCAGCAGTTCCTTTGTTGTTGTGAGTGTACTTATAGCCTATTTTTAACAGGCAGGCCACAAACTGTGACCGCTTGCATACAACGACCGGGGGAAAGCATGAACCATACGCCACCGAACTCCTGGGAAACGGGGCTCGACATTGACAGTCTGCTTCGGGGGGACGTGCAACTGGCCTCGTCGCCGGAGATCTATCGCAAACTCTGCCAGATCATCGAGGACCCCCGCAAGACGGTACGGGACGCCGAGCAGGTGATCGAGCACGATCCCGGCGTGAGCGCCCGGCTGTTGCGCTTGGTCAACAGCGCTTTTTATGGGTTTCCGAGGCAGATCGTTTCCATCGCCCACGCCATTTCTCTCATCGGCATGGAGGCGTTGCGCCAGTTGGTGCTGGCGACCACCGTTATCGAGCGTTTCGGCCGCTACGCCAATCCGCTGATGGAGATGCGGGTCTTCTGGCACATGAGCGTTTGGGGCGCCCTGTTGGCGCGAGAACTGGGGCGTCACAGCAGGATGGAACCGGATCTTGAGCCGTTGTTCGTCTGCGGGTTGCTGCACGAGATCGGCCGTCTGGTGATCTATGCCAAGATTCCCGAGCTGGCCCGGGCCGCATTGCTGCTGGCCGAAGGCGGCGCGTTCGACGAAACCGAAGCGGAGCGCCTCACCTATGGCTTCGACCATTATCAACTGGCCGCGGAACTGGCGCGGCGCTGGCAATTGCCCCAGGTGATCGTCACCACCCTGGCTTGGCACGGGCGCCCCGAGGAAGCGGAGGACTTCCGGGAGCAGACCGCCATCGTCACCGCCTCCCTGGTCCTGAGCCGGAACAAGGTATTGGGGCTGGGCATCGAGAAACTCCCTCCACATTACAAAGAATGGCTCGCCCTGGCGGCGGTTTCCGATGCGGCTTTGGAACAGGCGCAAGCCCAGGCGGACGAACAGTTCGACGCGGTTTCCAATCTGCTGCTGGGAAGCTGAACCGGCCCTGAAGGTTTTGCCGCCACGCCGGAACCAGTATACTTCGACAGGTCGGACGCATACCCATAACGATAATGAGAAAAGGCCATGAACGCCAATACCGAGCAAGCCGAAGCCCGTATGCCGCGCCGTTCCCTCGTCAGCCATCTGCGCGGTTTGATTTACGATCACACTTTCGCCAAACTGACCATCGACTGGTACCGGGCGGTCCTGGAACGGCTGCCAGCCGGGGCGGTGGTGCTAGACGTCGGTATCGGCACCGGCGGGGCGGTGGCGGCCAACGCCACGCTGATCCGACGCAAGGCGTTGAAAATCCTAGGTATCGATATCGACCCGGACTACGTGACCCGCTGCCGCCAGGCCCTCGAGCGCGCCGGTCTGAGCGGGCAAGTCAAAGTGCAGCTGGAGTCGGTTTACGATCACCAGGGCGGTCCCTATGATGCGGTCTACTTCAGCGGCAGTTTCATGCTGTTGCCGGACCCGGTCACTGCGCTCGCGCACGTGCTTTCCCTGCTCAAACCCGAAGGGCGGGTCTATTTCACCCAGACCTTCCATGAGCGTCGTTCGCCGCTGGCGGAAAAGATCAAGCCGATGCTGCACAAGGTGACGACCATCCATTTCGGCCAGGTCACCTATTGGGACGATTTCCGCAGGGTCGCTGAAGCGGCCGACGCCGAGGTGGTCGATAACGTGGTGCTCGGGCGGATGCGTAATGCGACCTTTCGCCTGATCGAGGTCAAACCCCGCACTGCCGCCTGATGCCAAGGCCGCAGACGCCCCTGCTCGCCGCCGACGTGATCATCGAGCTGGGCGACCGCCCGGGGCGGCCGATCGTGCTCATCGAACGCAAGTATCCGCCGGCAGGGTGGGCCATCCCGGGTGGTTTCGTCGAGATCGGTGAAACCGTGGAGCGGGCGGCTTTGCGGGAGATGGTCGAGGAGACCGGCCTGAAGGTGCGGCTTTTGGCGTTGCTCGGGGTGTATTCCGATCCCCGCCGCGATCCCCGCGGTCATACCGTGACCGTGGTCTTCGTCGGGGAAGCCGCCGGCATGCCACGGGCGGCCGACGATGCCCGCACGGTAATCGTCGTCGATCCCGATCGGCCGCCCCGGCCGCTGGCCTTCGACCATGCCGGCGTGCTGGCCGACTACCGCCGTTTCCGCGAAAGCGGTCGGCCGGCGCCGCTGCGTCCCAACGGCTGGGAGCGATGGCCGCTCTGACCATCGGCGCGCTGGCGCGTCGTGCCGGCGTTCACGTGGAAACCATCCGTTACTACCAGCGCTTGGGATTGCTGCCCGTTCCGGAAAGGCCCCCGTCCGGTTTTCGCCGCTACCGGGAAGCGGACTTGCAGCGCCTGCGCTTCATCAAGCGGGCCCAGCGTATGGGTTTCAGCCTGCGGGAAATCGGCGAACTGCTCCGTTTGGAACAGGCCGATTGCCGTCAGGTCCAACAACTGGCGGAACAAAAACTGGCCCAGGTGGAGGCCAGGTTGGCGGAGCTGGAGCGTCTGCGGACGGTACTGGCCGAGGCCGTCGGCAGCTGTAGAAAGCAACCGACTTCCGGGTGCGAGCTGTTGCGCCGTTTGCTGGCGGACGAGGCTTGACTCCGTAGCCTGCTCCGGGCGTAGGATGAAGCTTTCCCCCAACGGAGGAGACGAGATGGCGACCGAGATGCAAACCGGAACGACCAAGGTGGAGAAGACCGCCGCGCCCAAGTGGTTCGGCGTCGGCGCGGTGCTGGCGGCTGTGGGCGCCTCCCTTTGCTGCGTGGGGCCGTTCGTCCTGGTGCTGCTGGGCGTGGGGGGCAGCTGGATGAGTTCGTTGGTGGCGTTGTCGCCTTACCGCCCGTTGTTCATCGTCCTGACCCTGGCGTTACTCGGCGGCGCCTTTTACAGGCTCTATCTGCAACCCTGTGGGGAAGGGGCCGCCTGTGCTGCACCACAGGTCCGGCGGCGGCAGCGCTTAGTCTTCTGGATTCTGACCGTGGCGATCCTGGCTCTGATCGCCTTCCCCTGGTATGCCCCCTGGTTTCTCGACTGATTGAGGTGAAGCGATGTTGCGAGGTGCGATTCTGATAACGGTTCTGACGCTGGGATGGCTCCCGCTCTCTCCTGCGGCGGTGGCGCCGGAAGCCGCCCGGCCGCTGCAGCAGGTGACCCTGACGGTGAAGAACATGAGCTGCGCCATGTGCAAATACACAGTGGAGAACGCCCTCAAGCAGGTGGAGGGGGTGCAGTCCGCCAAGGTGGACATGGCGCGGGGAACCGCGGAGGTAGTGTTCGATCCGGCCCGGGTGTCGCCGGAGCGGCTGGCCCAGGCGGTCAGCGATGCCGGCTATCCGGCAGCGGTGAAGCGGTAGGCGTCGCTGTCAGCTGGGTGCGGATGGCGGCCAGGCGTCCTCCGTGACCCTGTGAAGCCATCCCTGGACGCTCGATACCCGGCCATCCAGGCCGGGTACACCCTGCGGACACCTGGCCGCCATCTGCGGCTTGGATCATTGTTGGTCTTTACCGGGTCTGCTTGACGAGACGTTGTTTCTCCCGCTGCCAGTCGCGTTCACGCTCGACGGCGCGCTTGTCGTAAAGCTTCTTGCCCTTGGCAAGGCCAATTTCCAGCTTGACCCAATTCTTCTTCCAGTACAGCTTCAGCGGCACCAGCGTGTAGCCGCGCCGTTCCACCTGGCCGATGAGCTTGTGCAGCTCCTGCTTGTGCAGCAACAGCTTGCGGGTGCGGGTGGGATCCGCTTGCACGTGGGTCGAGGCCGAGGGCAGCGGGGTGATGTGGGCGCCGAACAGCCAGGCCTCGCCGTCCTTGATGAGGACGTAGCTCTCCGCCAGGCTGGCCCGGCCGGCGCGCAGGCTCTTGACCTCCCAGCCCTCCAGGGCCAATCCGGCCTCGTAGGTTTCCTCGATGAAATAGTCGTGCCGCGCGCGCCGGTTGACGGCGATGACGTTGCCGGAATCCTTGTTTTTTTTCTTGCTGGCCATAATTTTGCTATTTTATCCGAATTTAGCTTGCAAGCGCTGAATTTTGCCGATCCGGAAATCATGAAGACCATTCACCGCAGTGCCCTGGTCCGCTATCCGGCCATGAAGATGTTCGAACTGGTGGACGACATTGAAGCCTATCCCGAATTTCTGCCCTGGTGCCGCCGCAGCCGCATTCTCCGCCGCGAGGGCGATGTGGTGGAGGCGGAGCTGGAGATCTCCCGCGGCGCCTTCCAGCAGGCTTTCGCCACCCGCAACGTCAACGTACCCGGGCAGGAGATCCGCATGACCCTGCTGCACGGCCCCTTCAGCCATCTGGAGGGGCTGTGGCGGTTCCAGCCCCTGCGCGAGGACGCCAGCAAGATCAGCCTGGAGCTGAGCTTCGAGATGAATTCCCGTCTGGGGGCGTTGGCTTTCGGGGCGGTGTTCAATCAGATCTGTGAAACCATGGTCGGCGCCTTCACTCAGCGGGCCCGGCAGCGCTATGGCTGACTGGGTGGAAGTGGTCTACGCTTTGCCGGAGATCCAGGTGGTGCGTCGTCTGCCCTGGCATGAGGGGATGACGGTGGCCGAGGCGATCGAAGCCTGCGGCCTGACGGCGCGTTTCCCGGAGATCGACCTCGAACGACAGCCGGTTGGCGTTTTCGGCCGGATCTGCCCGTTGACACGCGAATTGCGGCCTGGGGAACGGGTGGAGATCTACCGTCCGCTGCGGTGTGATCCCAAGGAGGCCCGGCGCCTGCGGGTGCGGCAGCCTAGAACAGGTGGCGGAAGAAACCGCCGATGATCTCAAAGATGCCCCGCTGGCGCTGCCGCGGCGGCACCTCCACGGTGACGATTTCCGGTTCGGCCAGTCCCTTGCTGGGGTGGGGACGGAAATCGCCCTGCAGGCCTGTGAGGCGCTGATCCTCGAAAAAGACCGTCAGGCGTTGCAGCTCCATCGCCCCGCCGCCTTTGCGAAAGCTGTAGACGTAGTCCCAGCGCTGGGGGAAGAAGACGTCATCCAATAGGGGACTGCCGAGGACGTAGCGGACCTGGTTGGGGGTCATGCCCGGCCGCAGCTGATCGACCTGCTTCTGGGTGACGATGTTTCCCTGTTGAACGTCGATTTTGTAAACGCAACCGGTGACCTGGGTTGCCAAACAGGCGATAATAATGAGATGCTTTTTCATCATGTGCCAAGGCAGCCTTATCCACAGGCCGGCCATGATACCTGAACCGCCGTCCAGCGGCGAACCCTGATCCTGTAGGAGTACCGTGGAATCTCAAGATCTGCGCAATGCCGGCCTGAAGGTGACCCTGCCGCGCATGAAAATCCTCGAAATCCTCGAACGCCAGCAGGGTGCTCGTCACCTGAGCGCCGAGGATGTTTACCGGATGCTTCTCGACGAGGGGGAGAAGATCGGACTGGCCACCGTCTACCGGGTGTTGACCCAGTTCGAGGCCGCAGGTCTGGTGCGCCGGCATTACTTCGAAGGCGGCAATTCGGTTTTCGAGCTCAACCGCGGTGGGCATCACGATCATCTGGTATGCCTGCGCTGCGGCCGGATCGACGAATTCACCGACGAGGAAATCGAAGCCCGCCAGCGCCGGATCGCCGAGCGGCTGGGCTACGCGCTTGAGGACCATAGCCTGATTCTCTACGGCATCTGCCCCGCCTGTCGAAAGGACGCCTGATGTTCAGACCCCTGGTTCTGTTTCTCGCCCTGCGTTACACCCGGGCGAAGAAACGCACCCATTTCATTTCCTTCATCACCCTGACCTCCATTCTGGGGATCGCCCTCGGAGTGACGGCGTTGATCACGGTACTGTCGGTGATGAACGGCTTTCAGTCGGAGCTGCGCGAGCGCATCCTGGGGATGACGTCTCATGTCACCATCACCGGTTACGACGGGAAACTTCCCGATTGGCGGTCCTTGGCCCCCCGCCTCGAAGGCCGTCCCCACATCGTCGGAAGTGCCCCTTACGTCGAAGCGCAGGTGATGGTGAGCGCCGGGCGGCGGGCTTCCGGCGGCATGCTGCGCGGGATTCTGCCGCAGCGGGAGGGACAGGTGTCGGCGGTGGTGGACAAGCTCGTCGCCGGCCGCCTCGGTGCGCTCGCGCCCGGCCGTTTCGGCATCGTCCTGGGATCGGAGCTGGCCCACTATCTGGGGGTCTGGATCGGCGACAAAGTCACCGTCATCACGCCGCAGATGACCGCCACGCCGGCGGGTATCCTGCCGCGCCTCAAGCGTTTCACCGTGGTCGGCGTCTTCGAGGTGGGCATGTACGAGTACGACCGCAACATGGCCCTGGTGCACCTGGAAGATGCCGCCCGCCTGCTGCGCTTGGGAAGGGCCGTTTCCGGTCTGCGCCTCAAGCTCGACGATCTGTTCCTGGCCCCCCACATCGCCGCCGATCTGAACCAAGATCTGGGACCGGGCTATTTCGTCACCGACTGGACGCGGTTGCACAGCAATTTCTTCCGGGCGGTGCAGATGGAGAAGCGGGTGATGTTCATCATCCTTATGCTGATCGTGGCGGTGGCAGCCTTCAACATCGTCTCCACCCTGGTGATGGTGGTCACCGACAAACGCGCCGACATCGCCATTCTCCGGACCCAGGGGCTGACGCCGGGCGGGGTGATGGCGGTGTTCATGCTGCTGGGGGCGATCATCGGCCTGGTGGGCACCCTGGCGGGGGTCGCCGGCGGGGTCGCGCTGGCGCTGAACGTGGAAACCATCGTCCCGGCCATCGAGCGTCTTTTCGGCATCCACTTTCTGGCGGCCGACGTCTATTACATCAGCGAACTGCCTTCGGAGCTGCACTGGGACGACGTCTGGCAGATCGCGGCGATGGCCTTCGGCCTGACCTTGCTGGCGACCCTGTATCCGTCCTGGCAGGCCGCCAAGGTGAAACCGGCCGAGGAGCTGCGTTATGAGTGAGGTGCTGGCCTGCCGGGGGTTGACCAAGGTCTTTCGGGAGGGGGAGCTGACGGTCGAGGTCCTGCGGGGGATCGATTTCAGCGTCGCCGCCGGTGAGCGGGTCGCGGTGATGGGGGCCTCCGGTTCCGGAAAAAGCACCCTGCTGCATCTGCTCGGAGGTCTGGAGGCGCCCAGCGGCGGCAGGGTCTGCTGGAAAGGGCGGGACATCGGCCGACTCGACGAGGCCGCCTTGAGTCGCCTGCGCAACCGCACCCTGGGGTTCGTCTACCAGTTCCATCACCTGCTGCCGGAATTCACCGTGCTCGAGAACGTGGCGATGCCCCTGCTGATCGGCGGCCTGCCGGTGAAGGAGGCCCGCAGCCGGGCTCGGGAGATGCTGGAGAAGGTCGGTCTCGAAGCCCGTCTGGCCCACAAGCCCGGAGAATTGTCCGGTGGCGAGCGCCAGCGCGCCGCCGTGGCCCGGGCCCTGGTGACCCGGCCTTGCTGCGTGCTCGCCGACGAGCCTACCGGCAACCTGGACCGCCGCACCGCCGAGCGGGTCTATCAGCTGATGCTGGCTCTGAACGCCGAGTTCGGGATCAGCTTCGTCGTCGTCACTCACGATCCCGGCCTTGCCGAGCGCATGGACCGGGTGCTGTATCTGGAGGACGGCCGGCTTCAGGAGACGCCGCGGGACTGACGCTCGCGCCGGCGTTTGCGCCAGCGGCGGATGGTCATGAAGCGCCACAGCCACAGGATGCCGAAATAGCCGATCGCCGCCAGGGCGATTCCCAGAATCAGGCTGCCCAGCAGCAGCGGCCACCAGATGTCGCCCAGCTCGTGCAAGGCGCCGCTCAGGGTGAAGACGTCGGGATTGATTTCGTTTTTCACCCCCAGCACCCAGGAACCGAGCTTGTAGGCGGCATAGAACATCGGCGGCATCGTCACCGGGTTGGTGATCCATACCAGCACCACCGACAGCGGCAGGTTGGCACCCACCAACAGCGACAGCACCGCGGCGACGATCATTTGTCCCGGGATCGGCAGGTACATGCAGAAAAAACCGACGGCGAAGGCCAGTGCGGCGGATTTGCGGTTGAGGTGCCAGAGGTTGGGGTTGTGCAGGTGTTCTCCAAGGAATTGCAGGTGCTTGTGTTCCTTGATGACGTGGTGTTCGGGCATGAAGCGCTGTATCAGTTTCTTGGGCATGGACAGGCTCTGGATCCGGATTGTAGCGTTGCATCCATTCTAGCAATTTTCGCCTAAGCTTGAACGGGTGTGCGATCAAGCCGGACTGGTCTTTCTGCTGGGGATCCTGGCGGCGCTCGTTTTCGGGCCGGGACCGGGACTTGCCGTTGTGGTGGCGGTGGCGCTGTTGCGGGGCGGGGTCCGGGGCCGTTGGTTCGTGGGCGGTTGCCTTTGGTATTGTCTGGCCTTGTGGTGGTGGGCGCCGCTGCCCCAGGTTTTGGAAGGACGCGATTTCGTGGTGCAGGGCAGGGTGGTGGATTTTCCCCGCCGCCTGCCCCACGGGCGGCGCTTCGATTTCAAGGTGAAAAGCCCAGAGGACCTGCCCGACCGCCTGCGGCTGAGCTGGTACGGCGGCCCGCCGCTCCATCCCGGCCAGCGCTGGCAGCTGAAGGTGCGGCTGAAGCCGCCACGGGGGTTCGCCAATCCCGGCGGCTTCGATTACGGCCGTTGGCTATTCGCGCGGGGTATCGGCGCTACCGGCTACGTGCGCAAATCGCGGCAGAACCGGCTGTTGGCGCCAGCCGCTGGCATCGACGCCCTGCGGATGCGGTTGGCGCAGGCGATCGATCGGTCGGTCGGTGGCGTCCCCCAGGGCGGCATCGTCGCCGCCCTGGCGCTGGGGCGGCGGGACGGCATCGGCGAAGAAGAATGGCGGGCGCTGCGGGCCACCGGTACCACCCATCTAGTGGCGATCTCCGGCCTGCACGTGGGCCTGGTCGCCGGCCTGTTGCTAGGACTGGGGCGGCGTCTGTGGTTGTGGTGGGGATCGGCGCGGATTGACGCCGATGCCGTGGGCGCTTGGCTGGCCTGGAGCGGTGCCCTCGGTTATGCCGCCCTGGCCGGTTTCAGCCTTCCCACCCGGCGGGCGCTGCTGATGCTGGCGGTGGCGCTGCTGGCCTGGCGCTGGCGCCGGGCGGTGTCGCCCTGGCGGGGGCTGGACCTGGCGCTGCTGGGGGTCTGTCTCCTCGATCCCCGGGCGCCGTTGCAGGGCGGTTTCTGGCTGTCCTTCGGCGCCGTGGCCTGGATTCTCTACGTGCTGCAGGGGCGGTGCCGGCCGCTGCCGCGCTGGCAGGCCGCACTCAAGGTGCAGCTCGCTTTGCTGCCGGGACTGGCCCCCGTCGGTCTGTGGCTGTTCGGCCAGGTCGGCGGGTTGGCTCCGCTGGCCAATCTCATCGCCGTGCCCCTGGTGGGGCTGGTCGTGGTGCCGCTGGTGCTGGCCGGTTGCGCCCTCCATTTCCTGATGCCGGGCCCGGCGGCAGCGGTGTGGCAGGGTGCGGCCCGTTTGCTGGCGGTGCTGTTCGAGGGGCTGGATCAGGTGGCCGAGATCGGCGCCGGGGTCTGGCACGGTCCTGGGCCCGGTCTGGCTGCGGTGGCGGCGGCGCTGTTGGGGACGCTCTGGTTGCTGGCACCGAGGGGGATACCGGGGCGCTGGCTGGGTGCGCTGCTGTGGCTGCCTCTGCTGTGGCCGCCGCTGCCGCGGCCGCCTGCCGGTGAGGTCTGGGTCACGGTGTTGGAGGTGGGGCAGGGCTTGGCGGTGGTGGCGGAGACTGCCTCCCACGTGCTGGTGTACGATACCGGTCCGCGTTTCAGTCCCCGTTTCGACGCCGGCCGTGACATCGTCGCCGCCTATCTGTGCCACCGCGGCTGGAACCGTCTCGACCGCATCGTCGTCAGCCACGCCGACCGCGATCACAGCGGCGGCCTGGCCGGCCTGCGCGGAGGCTTTCCGGCGCCGGTATGGAGCAGCGCGGCAGCGCTGGCGGACGTGCCCTGCCGTCAGGGACAGGCGTGGCGGTGGGACGGGGTGGATTTCGAGATGTTGTGGCCGACCGCCGCCGCCCTGGGGGAGAACGACCGTTCCTGCGTGCTGCGGATCGCCACTGGCGCAGGGGAGGTGTTGCTGCCGGGGGATCTGGAACGGGCCGGAGAGGCGGCGCTGTCGGCACAGGCAGGCGGAGCGCTGCAAGCGCGGGTGCTGGTCGCCCCCCATCACGGCAGCCGAACCTCTTCCAGTCCGGGCTTCCTCCGCGCCGTCTCCCCGGACTATGTCCTCGTCTCCAGCGGCCACCGCAACCGTTTCGGCTTCCCCCATCCCGAAGTGGTGGCCCGTTACCGCGCGCTTGGAGCCAAAGTGCTCAACACCGCCGAAAGCGGCGCGATCCAGGTGCGGGTGGGACGGGCGTTTCGGGTCCGCACCTGGCGAGGCGGCGGTCTAAGCGACGATGCCGGCCTCCTTGATGGCCTTGAGCGCCTGATTCAGGTCGAGCCGGTCGGTATCCAGCGTTAGGGCCCCTTCCGGGACGGTCTGCGGCTGCGGCCACAGCACGATGAGACCGGCGTGGGTCAGGGCCGTGGCGATGGTGGTGGAGATCTCCGGCAGCTGTTCGGCATCGAGGACGGTGGCGGCGTGGCCGGTGTCGAACAGGCGCCGCTCCAGCTGATAGGCCAGTTCCCGGGCGTGGCCGCCGGTGAGGGCGACGACGGCGGGCTGCTGGCCGAAGCGGATTGCGCGCTCTTCCGGGGTGACCGGCCGCTGTAGGGTTTCGTCCTCGGACAGACCGGTGATCATGCCGGCGCCGACGGTGACGTTGGTGAGGCGGTCAATGAGGATGAAGGCGCCGGTGCCCTTGCAGCGTTCGTACGGGTCGAACGCAAGGGGAGCGTTGAAGGCCAGCTCGCACAGGCCGATCTCGTTCATCGCCAGCTGCTCGGCCGGGGTTTCCTCCAGCGTGTTGACGTCGGTGCGGTGGAGAATGCGCGACACCGAGCCGGTGACGGTGCGGGTCGTCTGCTTGATGACATACTGCCGGCCGGGCACCAGGGGTTTTTCCGTCATCCACACGATGTGGGCACGGCAGCGGTCGGCCACGTGGGGCAGGTTGTCCGAATGGACGATCATGTCGCCGCGGCTGACGTCGATTTCGTCTTCCAGAGTGAGGGTGACGGCCATCGGCGGGAAGGCTTCGGTCAGATTGCCGTCGTAGGTGACGATCTCTTTGACTCGGCTGGTCTGCCCCGAGGGTAGCACGGTGATCGCGTCGCCGGGGCGGACGATGCCCCCGGCGAGGGTGCCGCTGAAACCGCGGAAATCCAGATGGGGGCGGTTGACGTACTGGACCGGAAAGCGAAAGTCCTCGAGGTTGCGGTCCTTGGCGATCTCGACCGTTTCCAGCACTTCCAGCAGGGTGGGACCGGTGTACCAGGGCATGTTGGCGCTGGGGTTGACCACGTTGTCGCCCTTGAGGGCCGAGACCGGGATGAAGCGGACGTCGGAAAGCTCGAGGCGCTCGGCCAGCGTGAGGTAGTCGGTGCGGATACGGTCGAAGACCTGCTGATCCCAGTCCATCAGATCCATCTTGTTGACGGCGACGACGATGTGCTTGATTCCGAGCAGGGAGACGATGAAGCTGTGGCGCCGGGTCTGGGTCAGCACCCCCTTGCGGGCGTCGATGAGGATCACCGCCAGTTCGCAGGTGGAGGCGCCGGTGGCCATGTTGCGGGTGTACTGCTCGTGGCCAGGGGTGTCGGCGATGATGAACTTGCGCTTGTCGGTGGAGAAGTAGCGGTAAGCCACGTCGATGGTGATGCCTTGTTCGCGCTCGGCCTGGAGGCCGTCCACCAGCAGGGCCAGATCCAGTTCCTCGCCGGTGGTGCCCATGCGCTCGCTGTCTCTCTTCAGGCTTTTGAGCTGATCCTCGTAGATCATCTGGGTATCGTGGAGGAGGCGGCCGATGAGGGTGCTTTTGCCGTCGTCCACGCTGCCGCAGGTGAGGAAGCGTAGCAGTTCCTTGTCCTGGTGCTGACGCAGGTAGGCTTCGATGTCGGTTTCGATGAGGGATTCGGTGGCCATGTCAATAATGTCTCGTATCGCTTCTTGCTTCGAATCTTACAGATGCGTCAGGCGGTCGGGTGTTCGGCCGGCGGGCGTACTCGGCCTGGACGGCCGAGTACCGAGCGTCCAGGGATGGATTGACAGCGTCCCGCCGGATGAATACCCGACCGCCTTCGAACACTTCTCAGAAGTAACCTTCCCGTTTCTTGTCTTCCATGGAGCCGGCCTGGTCGTGGTCGATCAGCCGTCCCTGGCGCTCGGAGGTCTTGGCCAGCAGCATTTCCTGGATGATCTCCGGCAGGGTGGCGGCGCTGGATTCGATGGCGCCGGTGAGGGGATAGCAGCCCAAGGTGCGGAAACGCACCCGCTTCATCTGTGGTTTCTCCCCGGGTTCCAGGCGCATGCGCTCGTCGTCCACCATGATCCAGGTGCCCTCACGCTCGACCACCGGCCGTTCCTTGGCGAAATACAGGGGAACGATGGGAATGTTCTCCAGATAGATGTAGAGCCACACGTCCAGCTCGGTCCAGTTGGAGAGGGGGAAGACGCGGATGCTCTCGCCCTTGTTGTGACGGCCGTTGTAGAGGTTCCACAGCTCCGGGCGCTGGTTCTTGGGATCCCAGCGGTGATGGCGGTCGCGGAAGGAATAGACCCGTTCCTTGGCGCGGGACTTTTCCTCATCGCGACGGGCCCCACCGAAGGCGGCGTCGAAGCCGTATTTGTCCAGGGCCTGCTTGAGCCCTTCGGTCTTCCACAGGTCGGTGTGCTTCTTGCTGCCGTGGTCGAAGGGATTGATCCCCAATGCCTCGGCTTCCGGGTTGTGATAGACGATGAGGTCGAACTCCTTGGCTACCTCGTCGCGCAGCTGGTACATCTCCCGGAACTTCCAGGTGGTGTCCACGTGCAGCAGGGGAAACGGCGGCTTGCCGGGGTAGAAGGCCTTTTTGGCCAGATGGAGCATGACCGAGGAATCCTTGCCGATGGAGTAGAGCATCACCGGGTTGTCGAATTCGGCGGCCACTTCCCGGATGATGTGGATGCTTTCGGCTTCCAGTTCCTTGAGATGGGAGAGCTTGTAATCGCGCATGGCTGGACGGTCGTTTTCTAAACTGGTGAATTATACCTGCTTCTGCCTGGTATTTTGCGATAGATTCTGCCAGGGGCTCGGTGTATCTTAGGCGACGTTCAGGTTTTTGGTTCAAGCCTTAAGGAGCGGATGGATGAAAGAAGAAAAACTGCGCAAGTTCGAACAGGTCAGGGATGTGCTGGAGTACGGAAAGTTCCTCCACGAGGAAATGAAGGCGCTGGCCGAGCGCATCGAGGATCAGGAGCAGAGCAAACGGCTCAAGCTGTTGCTCGACTACCTCAAGCGCCACGAGGACGAATTGGCCCGAAGCCTGGCGAAGTTCGAGGAAGAGACCCAGGCGCATATCCTCAATTTGTGGCTGCCCTATCCCCCCACCCCCGAACTCGAAAAGAAACTGCGGAATCTGAAAATCCACCCCCATATGTCGGTGGAGGAGATCGCCAAGCTGGTGTTCGACTTCGAGGACGCCCTCATCGAATTGTACAAACAGGCCCTAAGCGAGATCGACGACGTCCACGTCCAGGAAGTGCTGCAGAACCTGGTGCAGCTGGAGGATGCGGAAAAGCGCCGTTTTGCCATGAATCTGGCGCGTTTGGAGGGCATTTGAAGGGGCGGGGTGGGAAAAGCACTCGTCCTGTTTGCCTTTGGGGGCTGGGAAGGGTCTGCCAGCCCCCTTGATGATATTGTTTATCCGGCTTGAATGCGGTTGTGGATCAGTTCCTCGACCACGCTGGGATCGGCCAAGGTCGAGGTGTCGCCGAGATCGTCGATCTGTCCGGCGGCGATTTTGCGTAGGATGCGCCGCATGATCTTGCCCGAGCGGGTCTTGGGCAGGTCGCGGGCAAATTGGATCACGTCCGGCTTGGCGATGGGGCCGATGTCGCGGGAAACCAGCTCGATCAGCTCCCGCTGCAGTTCCTCGCTCGGCTGCAAGCCCTCCTTGAGAATGACATAGACGTAGATTCCCTGACCTTTGATGTCGTGGGGAAAACCTACCACGGCGGCCTCGGCCACGGCCGGATGCTCCACCAGAGCGCTTTCGATCTCCGCGGTTCCCAAGCGGTGGCCGGAGACGTTGAGGACGTCGTCCACCCGGCCGGTGATCCAGAAATAGCCGTCTTCGTCGCGGCGGGCGCCGTCGCCGGTGAAGTAATAGCCGGGATAGGGCTTGAAGTAGGTCTCCAGAAAGCGCTGATGATTGCCGTAGAGGGTGCGGGCCTGGGCCGGCCAGGCGCGTTTGATCGCCAGCACCCCCTCGCCGGGACCTTCGATTTCCTTGCCCTTGTCGTCGAGGATCACCGCTTCTACACCGAAGAAAGGCCAGGCCGCCGACCCCGGCTTCAGCGGGGTGGCGCCCGGCAGGGGTGTGATCATGTGGCCGCCGGTCTCGGTTTGCCACCAGGTATCGACGATGGGGCAGCGTTCCTCGCCGACCACGTGGTAGTACCATTCCCAGGCTTCCGGATTAATGGGTTCGCCGACGGTGCCGAGAATCCGCAAACTGCGGCGGGAGGTGCGTTTGACGTAGTCTTCTCCTAAGCGCATCAGGGCGCGGATGGCGGTGGGGGCGGTATAGAAGATGTTGACCTGGTGCTTGTCCACCACCTGCCAAAAGCGGTCCGGTTCCGGCCAGGTGGGGACCCCTTCGAACATCAGGGTGACGGCGCCGTTGGCCAGGGGGCCGTAGACTAGGTAGGTGTGCCCGGTGACCCAGCCGACATCGGCGGTGCACCAGTAGATTTCGCCGTCGTGATAGTCGAAGACGTATTTGTGGGTCATGGCGGCATAGACCATGTAGCCACCGGTGGTGTGTAGCACCCCCTTGGGCTTGCCGGTGGAGCCGGAGGTGTAGAGGATGAACAGCGGGTCTTCGGCTTCCATGCTTTCCGGGGGGCAGTCCTCCGACGCTGCGGCTACCGCCTCGTGGTACCAGACGTCGCGGCCCTCGGTCCAGCCGATCTCCCCGCCGCTGCGGCGGACCACGAGGACGGTGCGGATGCCCGGGCATTCGCTGAGCGCCTGGTCGGCGTTGGCCTTGAGGGGGACGTGCTTGGCGCCCCGCAGCCCTTCGTCGGCGGTGATCAGCAGTCGGCAATCGGCATCGAGGATGCGGTCGCGCAAGGCTTCGGCGGAAAAGCCGCCGAACACCACCGAATGGATGGCGCCGATGCGGGCGCAGGCAAGCATGGCGACCGCCGCTTCAGGGATCATGGGCAGGTAGATGCAGACCCTATCGCCTTTGCCGATGCCGTGGTTTTTGAGCACGTTGGCAAGGCGGCACACCTGCGCGTGCAGTTCCCGGTAAGTGAAGCGCCGGCTGACCGCAGGATCGTCGCTCTCCCAAATGAGCGCGGTCTGGTCGCCGCGGGTGTCCAGATGGCGGTCCAGGCAGTTGACGCAGGCGTTGAGTCTGCCGCCCTCGAACCAGCGGATGTGGGCACGCTGAAAATCCCAGTCGCAGACCTGCTCCCAGCGCCGATCCCAGGTAATGAAGCGTTCCGCCTGTTCGCTCCAGAAACCGTCAGGATCCTGCAATGAGCGCGCGTACAGCGTCCGGTAGCGCTCCGCGTCGATGTGGGCGCGGGCGGCGATCTGCGGCGGGACGGGGTAGACCTTCTCGTGGGGCATGAGTTGTTCTCCCGGTTTTTTCAGGGCGTGGCGGGCATTATAGCCAGCTGGCGCCATTTTGGCAGGCGCTGTGGGTGCCAGTGGGAAACGGCCCAAGCGAGCAGCTCCCCGACCGGGGCACCGTCGAGCGCTGCCGGCGGGTCCTGTCCCAGCCAAGTGAGCAACTGGAACAGGACCGCCTCCGGCCGATCCATTGTGACCGGCGGGGCGCCGTTCTGCTTGCTGAGCTTGCGTCCCTGGGCATCCACCAGCACCGGGATGTGGCAGTAGGCAGGGGTGGGCAGGCCGAGCAGGCGTTGCAGGTAAATCTGTCTCGGCGTGGCATCCAGCAGGTCGGCGCCACGCAGCACTTCCGTGACGCCCAGATCCGCGTCGTCCATGACCACCGCCAGCTGATAGGCGTGCAGGCCGTCGCGGCGGCGGACGATGAAGTCGCCGCAGGTTTTCGGCAGGCGCACGCGGAATTCCCCCTGGAGGAAATCGCGGAAAACCACCAGGGTGTCGTCAACCCGGACCCGCAGCGCGTGGGGTTGGTCGGGCGGGAGCGATTGGCGGCGGCAGCGGCCGGGATATACCGGGCCGTCCTGCCTGAGGATCTTTCGGGTACAGACGCAGCGGTAGAGGTATCCCCGGCGCTCCAGCTGCGTCACGGCGGCTTGGTAGCGTTCGCGCCGTCGGCTTTGATAGACCACCGGGCCGTCCCAGTGCAGGCCGAAGCGCTCCAGCGTGCGCAGGATTTCACCATCGGCCCCGGGGCGGCAGCGGGGGGTGTCGAGATCGTCGATACGGACGTGCCATTCCCCACCTCGGGCGTGGGCCTGGAGGAAACCTGCCAGCGCAGTGAGCAGCGAGCCGAGATGAAGCGGCCCGGTGGGGGCGGGGGCGAAACGGCCACGGTAAGCCGCCTGCATGAAGGGTCAGCCGCCGTGTTGTTTTTCCCGCAGTTCGTCCAGGGTCTTGCAGTCGATACACTGGGTGGCGGTGGGCCGGGCCTCGAGGCGGCGCAGGCCGATCTCCACCCCGCAGGTTTCGCAATAGCCGTAATCGCCGGTCTCGATGCGCTCCAGGGCTTCGTCGATCTTCTTGATGAGCTTGCGCTCACGGTCGCGGGTGCGCAGCTCCAGGCTGAATTCCGATTCCTGGGTGGCGCGATCGGTGGGATCGGGGAAGTTGGCGGCGTCGTCCTGCATGTGATGCAAGGTCCTGTCCACTTCTTCCATCAGCTCGGTCTTCCAGTCGATGAGGATCTTGCGGAAGTGCTTGAGCTGTTCCGGGCTCATGTATTCCTCCCCTTCCTTGGGCTGGTAGGGTTCGAAGCTGTAGGGTCTGATCTTGGTTTCCGCCATGGGGTCGGTCCTCGGATTTCGAAAGGCGCCAATTGATAGCAGATGCTTTGCGTTGGTGCAATCTTTTTTGGCTATAATGAGCGTTTATTCGAAAGCGGTAACCCAGGAGAGTTCCCTTGCCGCGACAGGCACGACGCGCCGGGCGGATTTCCCCTTTCCACGTGATGGAGCTGCTGGCCCGGGCCAGGGAACTGGAGGCCCAGGGGCGCGACATCGTCCATCTGGAGATCGGCGAACCGGATTTTCCCACCCCCGCACCCATCGTCGCCGCCGGGCGGGCGGCCCTCGCCGGAGGGAATGTCCGCTATACCACCGCCGCCGGCCTGATGCCGCTGCGGGAGGCGTTGGCGGCCTACTATCATGAGCGCTACGGAGTGGCGGTCTCTCCCGGGCGGATCTTTCTGACCCCAGGCGCTTCGGGTGCCTGTCTGCTGGCGCTGGGACTGGCCCTCGACGTCGGTGACGAGGTGCTCGTCAGCGATCCGGGCTATCCCTGCAACCGTCATTTCGTGCAGATGGTGGGCGGTCGGCCGCGGCCGTTGGCGGTGGAGGAGGACAGCGACTTCCACCTCGATGCGGCGCAGGTGGAAGCCGCCTGGTCTCCCACCACCCGTGGCGTGTGGATCACCTCTCCTAGCAATCCCACCGGCAGCGTCATCCCCGCCGGGCGTCTGGCCGCGTTGTGGGAGATCGTGGAAGCGCGCGGTGGTTTCCTGCTGGCCGACGAGATCTACCACGGCCTGGAATACGGCTGCCGCTGCACCTCTGCCCTGGAAATAAGCGACCGGGTGCTGGTGGTCAACAGTTTCTCCAAATACTTCGGCATGACCGGCTGGCGGTTGGGGTGGTTGATCGTTCCGCCCGGCTGGGAGGCGGCGGCGGAACGTCTGGCCCAGAATCTCTTCATCGCCGCCCCTACCCACTCCCAGCGGGCCGCCCTGGCGGCGTTCACCCCGGAAACCCGGGCGGAACTGGAGCGTCGCCGCCAGATTTTCGCCGCCCGGGGCCGCTATCTTTACCAAGCGCTGACCGGACTCGGTTTGCGGATCGCCTCCTCGCCTCAGGGGGCGTTCTATCTGTACGCCGACTGCAGTGCCTTCACCGACGACAGCGAGACGTTCGCTTCCGCCCTGTTGGAAAAAGCGGGCGTGGCGGTGACGCCGGGGTGCGATTTCGGCCGCCACCGGGCAGGGCGATATCTGCGCTTCGCCTATACGGTCGACGAGTCCCGCCTGGCCGAGGGCGTGCGCCGTCTAGCCGCATTTTTGGAGGATGTATCCAAATGACAGGTTCCTGCAATGAATTTTTTCAGCTAGTATCCCGAATGCGCGGCCTTTTTGCTAAGCTAAAAACGACCCCGAACCGCGGTACCGAGGAGACCGTTGTGGAGACCAAAATTTGCAACTTGAGATCGGTGTTTGCCATTTTGGCGTTGTTTCTTTCACTCAGCGCCTGTACCAGTTACCCGCCACTGAACCCTCGCGCTGAGCCGCCTGCCGATTATACCTACATCATCGGTCCCGGCGATTCCCTGGAGATGTTCGTTTGGGGCAATCCAGAAATCAGTCGTACCGTGGTGGTGCGTCCTGACGGCAAGATTTCCGCGCCCCTGGTGGAGGAACTGCCGGCCACTGGCAAGACCCCGTACCAGCTCGCCCGCGACATTGAGAAGGAGCTGTCCCGCTACATCCGTAATCCGTTGGTGACGGTGATCGTCTCCGGTTTCGTTGGTCCCTACAGCGAGCAGATCCGGGTGGTAGGCGAGGCGGAGGAACCCCAGGCGGTCCCCTATCGTGAACACATGACCTTGCTTGATCTGATGATCGCCGTCGGCGGTCTGACCGATTTCGCCGCCGGTAACAGGGCGGTGGTAGTTCGCAGAATCAACGGTGTGCAGCGCCAATTCCGGGTGCGTATCGACGACTTGTTGAGAGACGGGGACATTTCCGCCAACGTTGACATGCTGCCCGGCGACATCCTCATCATTCCCGAAGCCTTCTTCTGAGGCCAGTCCATGTACGAACTTCTGCAACAGGTTCTGGGTTATCTCAAGGTCGCCAGTCGCTACAAGTGGTGGGGGGTGGCGACTGCTTGGGTGGTCTGTCTGGCCGGCTGGGCTTTCGTGTCGCAGATGCCTGACCAGTATCGGGCCGAGGCCAAGGTCTACGTGGACACCCGCTCAGTGTTGCGCCCTCTGCTGCGCGGGTTGACGATCCAGCCCGACGTCAATGGCCAGGTACGGCTGATGACCCGGCTGCTGTTCACCCGTCCCAATCTGGAGAAGATCGCCCGCATGAGCGATCTGGATCTGGCAGCCAAGGACGAGGAGGCGATGGAGGCACTCATCAAGCGCCTCAAGAGCAGTCTCGCCATCGGTAGCGCCCGCCGCACCAACATCTTCACCCTGAGTGCCGACGATTCCGACCCCCGCGTAGCCAAGCGTCTGGTGCAGTCTATGCTGACGGTGTTCGTGGAGGAGGCGTTGGGGGAAACTCGGCGCGATTCCGATAGCGCCCAGCGCTTCCTGGAGCAGCAGATCCACGAATATGAACAGCGTCTGCGGACGGCGGAGAAAGCCATCGAGGATTTCAAACGCAAGAATTACGGCCTCCTGCCGGGCCAGGGGGGGGATCTCTATTCGGAGCTCAAGGCCGTCCACGAGCAGTTGGAAGAGGCCAAACTGGCCCTGCAGGAGGCGGTCAACCGCCGCAATGAAATCGCCCGCCAGCTCGAAGAAGAGGAACCCATGTTCGCCGAGTTCGGGGCGGAGGAATCCCTGAGCCCGTTGGAGACCCGGATCCAGGAACTACAGGCCCGGCTCGATGACTTGCTGCTGCGCTATACCGACAAACATCCGGAAGTCATCACCCTCAGGCGCCACATCGCCCGGCTCCGCAAGCAGCAGGAGCAGGAAATGGTCGCCGGAGACGAAGGGGATGCAGAAGTGGGGGATTTCCTCGGTGGTGGTGGGGAGGCCAACCCGGTGTTCCAGCAGATGAAGATCGCCCTCAGCGAGGCGGATGCCAACGTGGCTTCCCTGCAGGCGCGGGTCAAGGCTTATGAGAAGAAGATCCAGAACATCAAAGATCAGATGGACGCTCGGCTGCGAGTGGAGACCGAACTGAAGAACCTCAACCGTGATTACAACACCATCAAGCAGAATTATGAGACCCTCTTGAAACGGAGGGAGCAGGCGCGGTTGTCGGAAAGCGTGGAACAGAACACCGACATGGTCAAGTTTCGTGTCGTCGATCCGCCTCAGGTGCCCTCCAAACCTTCAGCTCCCAACCGCATCTTGCTATCGGTGGCGGTATTGTTCGTGGGTTTTATCGCCGGTTTCGGTTTGACCATGCTCCTGGCGCTACTGCGGCCGACCTTCATCACTGTGCAGCAGTTGCGTGAAATCGTCGGTCTGCCGGTGTTGGGTACGGTTTCCATGAACTGGACCCCCGCCATACGCCGCAGGAAATGGCGGGAGTTTCTACAGTTCTGTGCCGCTTGTGTCGGGCTTGTGATCGTGTTTGCGGTGCTGGTGGTTTTGGAGATCAAGGGCGTCAATCTCTATTCCCTCGATATATGAAGCAGGTGAGTGGCGTGAGTATCATCGAAAAGGCCCTGGAAAAACAGGGTGATATCTCCCCGGAACCGGCTACGTTTGAAGCAGTACCAGACGAGTTCGTGCCCGAAGCGGCCAAACCTCCGCCGCCTGTTTCCAAGCCCCAAATCGTGGTCAACCGGGAACGGCTGCAGGAACGGGGCATGCTGTCGCCGGATGCCGCCGAAGGACAATTGGCGGAGGAATACCGGATGATCAAACGTCCCCTGCTGATGAACGCCTTCGGGGAAGGGGCGGAAGTCATCCCCCATGCCAACCTGATTCTGGTCACCAGCAGTCTGCCCGGCGAGGGCAAGACTTTCACCGCGGTCAACCTGGCGCTGAGCATCGCTGCCGAGCGGGACAAGACCGTGCTGCTGATCGATGCCGATGTGGTCAAGCCAGCTGCCTCGCGCTTGTTCGACGCTCACGAGCGACCGGGATTGATCGACGTGCTGGAACGGGAAAGACCGTTGGCGGATGTGTTGCTGCGCACCGATATTCCCAAACTGACGCTGCTGCCGGCCGGCCGGCACCACACTCATGCCACCGAGCTGCTCGCCAGCGAGGAGATGCAGCGCCTGGCGCGGGAAATCTCCCAGCGCTATCCCGACCGGGTGGTGGTCTTCGATTCGCCCCCGTTGCTGGCTACGACCCAGGCCAGCGTGCTCGCCACCCACGTGGGCCAGGTGGTCCTGGTGGTGGAGGCCGAAGCGACGCCCCAGTACATCGTCAAGGAGGCGGCGGACATGCTGAGTACCTGCGAGGTGGTGGGATGCGTACTCAACAAGACCCAGCAGGGCTTCGGGCTGGGTTATTATGCTTATTACGGCTACAAATACTATAACTACGGCGAATGAGCCCGCATGGAACGCATCCGCTGGAAATGGCTGCCGGTGTTGTTGTTGATGGGATTGGAAACCGCCGAGGCCGCCCGCTGGCGTATCTCGCCTTACCTGACCCTGCGCGAAACCTACAGTGATAACATCAATCTGGAGTCTCACGGTGGTGAAAGCGCCTGGTTGACGGAGTTCAATCCGGCCGTTTCCATTTCTAATTGTCAAGCCCCGTGAGATTATGTACACGTTTTTTGAAGAGTTCCGGTCGTTTCTTCTGCCAGTCTTTGAGGGCCTGTACTGGTGAGATGTGTCCCAGGGCCTTCTGGGGGATCTGATGGTTGTAGACACTGGCATACTGCATCAAGGTCCGTTCCAGATCCTGGCTGCTTTGGAAGCGGGTGGTTTTGAGGATCTCGGCGATCCGACCGTTGAAACGTTCGACCATGCCGTTGGTCTGCGGGCGTTTGGGTGGGATGAGGCGGTGCTCGATGCCATGGCGTTGGCAGCCCTGGTCGAAAAGGTGACGGCCGGTCGGTTCGCGCTCCCCGGTGGCGCAGAAGCGGTCGGTGAACTCTTTGCCGTTGTCGGTCAGGACCTTGGTGATTTTGAAGGGAGCCTTGGCGATCAGGCGGTTCAGGAAGCCGGCAGCGACCTTGGCTTCCTTGGTGGGATGGATCTCCAGGTAGACCCAACGACTGGCCCGGTCGATGGCGACGAAGAGGTAACGGCCCCGGCTCTCATCGGGCATCTTGGGCAGGTACTTGATGTCGATGTGGACAAACCCGGGCTCGTAGTCCTTGAAACCCTTCTTTTTGCCCTTGGAGGGGGCATCTTCCCCTTCCCGGGCGGCGATCAGGGCCTTGAGATTGGAGACCCCATGGCGGCGCAGCAGCCGGTCCAGAGCCGAGCGGGACATCTCGGGATAGATGAAGCGATGAACGACCGCCAGCAGGTCATCCAGGGGCAACAGCAGGGTTTCGCGCAGACAGACGACGATCGCTTCCTGCTGCGGGGTCAGGGTGGCATGGATGCGATGGGGCCGGTGCGAGGCGTCCTCGACCGAATCGCGCTGGCGCCACTTGCGGATGGTGTGACGATGAACGCCGTATTTCTTGGCCAGGACCGTGGCCGGCAGATCGGAATTCTGGATCTCCCGGCGGATCTCAGGGGTGGTGCGGGCTTTCTTGTGAAGACGGATGACCATGGCTTCCTCCTTCTCCGTCAAACTTGAACCTTCTTTCCGGCCTGAGCCTCTGCCATCAGCTCGTTCAGAACATCCCAGGCACGGAACAAAGGATAGCTCCTTTT
The DNA here is from genome assembly GCF_030294985.1 of Methylomarinovum tepidoasis. Lineage (NCBI taxonomy): Bacteria > Pseudomonadati > Pseudomonadota > Gammaproteobacteria > Methylococcales > Methylothermaceae > Methylomarinovum > Methylomarinovum tepidoasis. The sequence goes on along the minus strand of NZ_AP024718.1, from coordinate 2,261,675 downwards.
GGGGATATGATCACACGGGACCCAACATCTAATCTACCGGGAACCGGTAATGCTGGTGGAGGAGGCTTCGGTGGAGGAGGCTTCGGTGGAGGAGGCTTCGGTGGAGGAGGCTTCGGTGGAGGAGGCTTCGGTGGAGGAGGCTTCGGTGGAGGAGGCTTCGGTGGAGGAGGCTTCGGTGGAGGAGGCTTCGGTGGAGGAGGCTTCGGTGGAGTAAATATTGGTTCCGCCGGTTTCGGGCAGGGGGGGATCAGCCCCGGCAGTGTCGGCCGGGCCAGTTTCGGACCGAATCAGAAGGGGCGTGTGCACCTCAATCTCAACTATCGGATGCAGAATATCTTTTCCACCCAAAAAGGCCGTGGTTACGATCTCCGTCACCAGCTTCAGGCCAATGCGTTGGCCGAGGTGATCAAGCATTCGGTTTTCGTCGAGGCTCGGGCCAGTACGGGCCAAACCCTGATCGATCCTCATCAGCAGCAATTCAGTGACAATCTGAGCAATACCGGCAACCGCGCGGATTTTTATACTTTTGGCGTCAGTCCCTACTGGCGCCCTCATTGGGGAGGGTATGCCGAAGGCGAATTCCGGCTGGGATACAATTACTTCACTGCTTCCGAAGGGGAGGCTTCGACCACGCATACCTATACCCAATCCGCCATTCTCCAAAGTGGCAGCCGTTTTCGTACCCTGACATGGCAGTTCGGCTTCCGCAACGAGCATGACGAGCGCAGGGGTGCTGCCAACGTGGATTTCCGCAACGCCGTGGGGCGGATCAGCTATCGTTTACGACGCAAGTTCAGCACCTTCGTTCAGGGAGGATGGGTCGATAACGACTTCCAGAGTACGACCGACAACAACAACAACGGCTTCTTCTATACTGTCGGCGCCACCTGGTCACCGAGCCGGATGCTGACGATCGAAGGTGGGTACGGCAACAATTTGTTCGCGACCGTGATCCTGGAGCCGACCCGGCGCACCCGTCTGCAGGGAACATACCGCCACAACGACGTCGGCAGCCTGACCGGGGATGTGTTCCAGGGTTCGTTCTCACATCGGGGCAGGCATACTACTTGGCAGGGACGCTACTTGGAGGAGATCACTACCACCCAGCGGGTTCTGCTCCAGCAGCAGGTCATTCCGGTCGTCGATGCCGCCGGCAATCCCATCGTCGATCCAGCGACGCGCCAGCCCTTGTTGGTTCCGATCGACCTGCCCGCCCTGGTCGACGAGGTTTTTCTGCGCAAGCGTTTCGAACTCAACGTGACCCGAAACTTTGCCCGTCACAGTGTCACCCTGCGTCTGTACCGTTCCCGCCGGATCTATCAGGTTAGCAAAGATGAATCCAAGGTGTTGGGGCTGTCGGGTACCTGGCGCTGGCAGGGAGGGCGGCGGACTACGCTCTACGTTCGTGGTTCCTGGCAGCGTTCGGATACGGGCGATGCTACTATCAATGCCGATGACGACGGTAGTATCTACTGGACCGCCTCGCTGCGCCTGAACCGGCGGATTACCGAAGACCTCAACGCCTACGTTGAATATCGTCATCAGCGTCAGAACGGGGACAGCGATTTCGATTACCGGGAAAATCGGGCCATCGCCGCCATCAACATGAGATTTTGACCATGTACACCCAATTTTTCCGTCTGAACAAAAAGCCTTTTCAACTGACTCCGGACCCAGAATTCTTCTTCAACAGCCCAGTCCACAAACGGGCCTTGGCCTATCTGCGTTACGGCTTGGCTCAGGGGGAGGGGTTCGTGGTCGTCACCGGGATGCCAGGGACGGGTAAGACCCTGCTGGTCAAAGCCCTGTTCGCCTCCTTGCGCCAGGAAAACATCGTCGCTGGGGTGATGGTGACCTCCCAGGTGGGTGCTGAAGACACTCTGCGGATTATCTCCGCCACCTTCGGGCTGGCCTACGACGGTGATGACAAGGCCACCCTGCTGCGCAATCTTGAACGCTTCTTCAAGGAAAAGGCGCGGGAGGGTAAACGGGTTCTGCTGGTGGTGGACGAGGCCCAGAACCTTCCCCTCCAGTCCCTGGAGGAGCTGCGCATGCTGTCGAACTTCGAGGTCAACGGCAGGCCGCTGTTCCAGGCCTTTCTGCTGGGGCAGGACGAATTTCGCCTTACGCTGCAGAGCGAAGCCCTGACCCAGGTGTACCAGCGAGTGATCGCCACCTACCACCTGCGTCCCCTGACCTTGGAGGAAACCCGTGCCTATATCCTCCACCGTCTGAAGCTGGCCGGTTGGCAGCAGGATCCACGCTTCAACGAAGCGGCTTTCAAGGAAATCCACGCCTTCACCAAAGGCATTCCCAGAGTCGTCAACTCCCTCTGTGACCGGCTGTTGCTGTTCGCCTACCTGGAAGAGCGGCACGACATCGATGCCAAAGTGGTGCAGACGGTGGTCGAAGAAATCCGTGAAGAATCCCCCACTGGCGAGAGTTTGCCGCCAACGCACGAGGCCAGCGCGGCGGATACCCCGGCGTTGACTCAGATCGTCAACAGTGCCAGCCAGGGAGGGCTGGTGGCGCATCTGGAACAGCGCATCGCGAAGCTCGAATCCCGGGTGGCGGAATTACAGGGCTTGCTGCAGCGGGAACGGGCCCTGCTGCGCAAAGCGATCCTCCTTCAGCTCGATATGGACGAGGTCTATGCCGTCGATCTTGCCGAACCTGAGCGGAAAACACCGGCAAAGGCCGAAAAGAACCCGGCCGAGGAAGGTACGGTAGAGGGAGAAGCATGACCGCTACCATTCTCTGTGTCGTCGGAGCGCGTCCCAACTTCATGAAGATCGCCCCGATTCACGCTCAACTGCGCCACAGTGGCAAGTTGCATCCGTTCCTGGTCCATACCGGCCAGCATTACGATGCGGCGATGAAGGATGCCTTTTTCACCCAGCTCGGTATTCCCGAACCGGATGTCGATCTGGAAGTGGGATCGGGCAGCCATGCCTGGCAGACCGGCCAGATCATGCAGCGCTTCGAACCGGTGCTCGACGAGGCCGCCCCCGAAGCGGTGCTGGTGGTGGGAGACGTCAATTCCACCATCGCCTGCGGTCTGGTCGCCGCCAAGAAGCAGATTCCCCTGATCCACGTCGAGGCGGGCCTGCGCAGCCGGGACCGCACCATGCCGGAGGAGATCAACCGGGTACTGACCGATCAGATCTCCGACCTGCTGTTCACCACCGAACGCTCGGCCAAGGACAATCTGACCGCCGAAGGCATCGATCCGTCCCGTATCTATTTCGTCGGCAACGTCATGATCGACGCCCTCCGGGCCCAGCTCGAACGGGCGATGCCGGCGGCGCAGACCCTGCAACGCCATGGGCGCGCCTTGCCGCCGCAGTACGGGGTGGTGACCCTGCACCGGCCGGCGAACGTTGACGACCCGGACGTGCTGGTGCGATTGCTGAACGTGCTGGCGGAAATCGGCCGGCGCCTGCCGCTGGTCTTCCCCTGTCATCCGCGGACGTTGCAGAAGATCGAAACCTTCGGACTCCAGGATCGGGTGGAAGGCCCGACCGTCACTCTGCTGCCGCCCCTGGGCTATCTGGAGATGCTGGGGCTGGTGAAGGATGCCCGTCTGGTGCTGACTGATTCCGGCGGCCTGCAGGAGGAAACCACCGCCCTGGGGGTTCCCTGTATCACTCTGCGCGACAACACCGAACGCCCCATCACCGTCACCGAGGGCACCAACACCCTCGCCGGCCGCGACCCGGAGCGCATCCGCCGCTGCACCGACGAGGTGCTCACCGGCGGCGGCAAGCGGGGCCGGGTGCCGGAACTGTGGGACGGGCGCGCCGCCGAACGCATCGTCACGGTTCTGGAGCGGCACTGGGGATGACGCCGACCAACGCCATGAGCGTGGACGTGGAGGACTACTTTCAGGTCTCCGCCTTCGAGCCGCACATCGACCGCCGGGACTGGGACCGCTGGCCCCACCGGGTCCAGGCCAACACCGAACGGGTGCTGGCCCTGTTCGACGAAACCGGAGTCAAGGCGACCTTCTTCACCCTCGGCTGGGTGGCCGAGCGTTACCCGGGGCTGATCCGTGAGATCGTGGCCGCCGGGCACGAACTGGCCTGTCACGGTTACGATCACCGCCGCGCCACCGAGCAGACCTCGGAAGCCTTCCGCGAGGATGTCACCCGCGCCAAGAAACTGCTCGAGGACACCGGTGGGGTTGCGGTGATCGGCTACCGGGCCGCGAGCTACTCCATCGGCCGCGACAACCTCTGGGCCTTGGAAGTCCTGCAGCAGGTCGGATTCCGCTACAGTTCCAGCATCTATCCGGTCAAACACGATCTCTACGGCATGCCCGAGGCGCCACGCTTCGCCTTCCGGCCCGAGGTGGCCCCGCAGCTGCTGGAAATCCCCATCACCACCCGCGATTTTCTCGGCAGACGCTGGCCCTGCGGCGGGGGGGGATTCTTCCGCCTGTATCCGTACGCCTTCAGCCGCTGGCAGCTGCGCCAGGTGAACCGCGAGGGCCAGCCGGCGATCTTCTACTTCCATCCCTGGGAGATCGATCCCGGCCAGCCCAGGCCCAAAGGGCTGGGACTCAAGACCCGCGTGCGCCACTATCTCAACCTGGGACGGATGGAAGCCCGTCTCCGCCGCCTGCTGCGGGATTTCGCCTGGAACACCGTCGCCAATGTCTTTCTGAATCGGACCGCCTATGCGCATTGAACCGTTGACCCCGTCGGAAGCCGGGCGGTGGGACGCCTATGTGGAAAACCACCCCGAAGGGACCTTCTTCCATCTGAGCGGCTGGCAGGCGGTGCTGGAGGATTCCCTGGGCCACCATACCCATTACCGCTATGTCGAAGACGGGGGGAAGATCGCCGGGGTACTGCCGCTGGGCCACATCGCCAGCCGCCTGTTCGCCAACGCCCTGATCTCCACCCCTTTCTGCGTCTACGGCGGCGTCCTGGCCGATGACGATTCGATCGGGGAGCGGCTGGAAACGGAGGCGCTGCAGCAGGCCCAGGCGCTCGGCGTCGACTATCTGGAATGGCGTCTGCGCCGGCCCTCGGGCAAGGTCAGGCCGACCAAAGATCTCTACGTCACCTTCCGCAAGGCGCTCGATTCCGATCCGGAGGCCAATCTCAAGGCGGTGCCGCGCAAGCAGCGGGCGATGATCCGCAAAGGAATCAAGGCGGGGCTGACCTCGGTGATCGATGACGGCATCGACCGTCTGTACGAGGTTTATGCCGAAAGCGTGCGCAACCTGGGCACGCCGGTTTTCCCGAAACGCTATTTCCAGGCCCTGAAGGAGACCTTCGGCGACCGCTGCGAGATCCTGATCGTGGAGCACCAGGGCCGGCCGGTGGCCGGGGTGATGAGCTTCTACTTCCGCGACGAGGTGCTGCCCTATTACGGCGGCGGCACCGCCGATGCGCGCCACCTATACGCCAACGACTTCATGTACTGGGAGGTCATGCGCCGGGCGGTGGGGCGGGGGATCCGGATGTTCGACTACGGCCGCAGCAAGAAGGGCACCGGCTCCTACCGCTTCAAGAAGCACTGGGGTTTCGAGCCCGAGCCGCTGTACTACGAGTTCGATCTGGTGCGCGCCCGGGAAATGCCCGACATCAACCCCCTCAATCCCAAGTATCGGCTGTTCATCCGCGCCTGGCGGAGGCTGCCGCTGCCGCTGAGCAAGCTGATCGGTCCCTGGCTGGCGCGCGATCTGGGCTGATGGCCAAGGTGCTGTTCCTCGTCCACCGGATTCCCTATCCTCCCAACAAGGGGGACAAGATCCGCTCGTTCCACTGGCTCAAGGCCCTGTCGCAACGGCACCGGCTGTGGCTGGGCACCTTCGTGGACGACGCGGCCGACTGGGCCCACGCTGATGCGGTGCGCGACCACTGCGAGGAGGCGCTGCTGCTGCCCCTGTCCCCCCGTATGGCCAGGCTGCGCAGCCTGAAGGGGCTGGCGACGGGCGATCCTTTGACCCTGCCGTACTACGCCAACGCCAGGTTGCGGCGCTGGGCCGGGGAATTGGTGACACGCGGTGCGGTCGATACCGTCTTCGTGTTTTCCTCGGCGATGGCCCAGTTCGCCGATGCCGGCTGGCCGGTCAGAAAGCTCATCGATTTCGTCGACGTGGATTCGGACAAGTGGCGCCAGTACGCCAAGCGCAAGCCGCTTTGGAGCCGCTGGATCTATCGCCGCGAGGCGGAAAAGCTGCTCGCCTACGACCGCCGGGTGGCCCGTGACTTCGACCTTTCCCTGTTCGTCTCCGAGGCCGAGGCGGAACTGTTCCGCCGCCTGGCCCCGGAGGTGGCGGAGAAGATGGATTTCGTCGAGAACGGCGTCGATCTGGCCTACTTCCGGGGCGGTAGGGAGTTTCCCAATCCCTACCGGCCCGGCGAACAGGCGCTGGTGTTCACCGGAGCGATGGACTACTGGCCCAACATCGACGCGGTGCGCTGGTTCGCCGAGCGCGTCTTTCCCCGTATTCTCCAGCATCACGTGGATGCCCGTTTCTACGTCGTCGGCGCCCGTCCGACCGAGGCGGTGCGCCTTCTGGGGCGGCGCGAGGGGGTCGTCGTCACCGGCCAGGTGGATGATATTCGCCCCTATCTGGCCCACGCCCGGCTGGCGGTCGCGCCCCTGCGGGTGGCCCGCGGGATTCAGAACAAGGTGCTCGAGGCCATGGCGATGGCCAAATCCCTGCTCGCATCCCCCCAGGCCCTCGACGGTCTGGCGGTGGAGGAGGGGCTCGACCTGGAAGTGGCCGAAGACCCGGGGACCATGGCCGCACGGGTGGCCGAGTCCCTGGAAAATCCGGACTTTCTGCCCCGCTTTTCCCAGGTCAACCGCCGCTTCGTGGAAAAGCGCTATAGTTGGGACAGGCACATCGAAAAACTGCACACGCTGCTGGAGAGGTGATCCTCTTGCCGCCATTCGCCGCCGATCCCTGGAAATCCGGCCTCTTCCTACTGGCGCTGGTCCTGGCCGCCCTGTTCGCGCTGTACTGGCCAACCTTCGCCTCGATGGTGGCCATCTGGGAGCGTTCGGAGACTTTCACCCACGGATTTCTGATCTTTCCCATCAGTCTGTGGCTGATCTGGCGCCAGCGCGACCGCCTGCGGCAACTGCAGCCCCGGCCCGACTGGCGCGCGCTTCCGGTGTTGGCGCTGCTCGGCCTGGGCTGGCTGACGGCGCGGGTGGTGGACGTGCTGGTAGTGCAGCAGCTGGCTTTCGTCGCCATGCTGATCGTGGCGGTCTGGGCAGTGCTTGGCTGGCGGTTGGCCTGGGAGATGGCTTTTCCGCTGGGTTTCCTGTTCTTCGCCGTGCCCATGGGGGAGTTCCTGATCCCGCCGCTGATGAACTTCACCGCCGATTTCACCGTGGCGATGATCCGCCTGGTGGGCATTCCGGTCTATCGGGAAGGGACCTTCTTCAGCATCCCTTCCGGGGACTGGTCGGTGGTGGAGGGCTGCAGCGGCATCCGCTATCTGATCGCCTCGATCACCCTGGGCTGCCTCTACGCCTATCTCAACTACCGCAGCTTGTGGCGGCGGCTAGCCTTCATCGCCCTGGCGACGGTGTTTCCGGTCATCGCCAATGGCCTGCGGGCGTTCATGATCGTCATGATCGCCCATCTCAGCGACATGAAGCTGGCGCTCGGGGTGGACCATTACATCTACGGCTGGGTGTTCTTCGGCCTGGTGATGTTGCTGATGTTCTGGATCGGCTCGTTCTGGCGGGAAACACCGGAGCAAGGAGATGACAAGCCGGCAGCCGTTCCCAGCGCGGAGGCGGCGGGACGTTTCCGCTGGGGCCCGGCCCTGGGCGTCGCCGTGCTGGCCGCGGGCGTGGCGGCCGTCTGGCCGCTGCGGGCCGCCCGGATCCAGGCGGCGACGCTGGCGCGCACCGCCCCGGTGCAGCTGCAGTTGCCGGTGCGGATCGACGACTGGTCGGTGGTGTCCGAGTCGCTGACCTCCTGGGAGCCCCGTTATCTCTATCCCGACGCCAAGCGCAGCGCGGTCTACAGCGACGGCCGTCACCGGGTCGCCGTCTACGTGCTCTACTACCGCACCCAGGCCCAGGGGCGGGAGCTGGTCAACTCCCAGAACGTCCTCATTCCCCAGAAGCATCCGATATGGAAGATGCCCTGGGAGCATGATACGGCCGATTCGGCCGCCGGCTCGGTGCGCGAGGGGGTGCTGCAGTCCCGTTTCGGTCAGAAGCTGCTGGTGTGGCGCTGGAACTGGGTTTCCGGCCGTTTCACCGTCAACGATCCCCTGGCCAAGGTGCTGGAGGCCCGGGACAAGCTCCTGGGTAGGCCCCACGACGCGGCCGGGGTGGTGATGGCGGTGGAATACGAGGACGATCCGGCCGAGGCCAGGGCGGTGCTGCGGGCGTTCAGCCGCGACGCCCTGCCGGCCATCGAACGCAGCCTGGAGGAGAGTGAGCGCCATGGCGGCTGATCCTCCGCTCATCGTCCATGTCATCCACCGCCTCGGGGTCGGTGGCCTGGAGAACGGCCTGGTCAATCTGATCAACCATCTGCCGGAAGAGAAATTCCGCCACGCCATCGTCTGTCTCACCGAGGCTACCGACTTCCGCTGCCGCATCCGTCGGGACGACGTGGCGATCTACGAAATGCACAAGCGGGAAGGGCAGGACCTGGGCTTGTACCGGCGCCTCTATCATTTGTTCCGCAGGCTGCGTCCCGCCATCGTCCACACCCGCAATCTGGCGACGCTGGAATGCCAGCTGCCGGCGTTTCTGGCCGGAGTGCCGGTGCGGATCCACGGCGAGCACGGCTGGGACGTCTTCGACCCCGAGGGCAACAGCCGCAAGTACCAGTGGCTGCGGCGTGCCTTCCGGCCCCTGGTCCACCACTACGTTCCCCTGTCGCGCCAGCTAGAGGATTACCTGATCACCCGAATCGGGGTTCCCAGGGAAAAGATCACCCGCATCTGCAATGGCGTCGACACGACCGTTTTCCATCCCCCGGCCGATGGGAGGGAACCGATTCCCGGCTGCCCCTTTACCGGCCCGGAACTGCTCCTCATCGGCACCGTGGGGCGGATGCACGGCGTCAAGGACCAGACCACCCTGGCGCGGGCTTTCATCGAACTGCTGGAAAAAAGGCCGGACCTGCGCCGGAACGCACGCCTGGTGATGGTGGGAGACGGCCCCTTGCGGGCGGAATGCGAGAGCCTGCTGGCGCAGGCAGGGGTGGGGGATCTGGCCTGGCTTCCTGGGGAACGCGACGACATCCCGCAGATTCTGCGCGGCCTGGACGTCTTCGTCCTGCCCTCGCGGGCTGAGGGCATCTCCAACACCATCCTCGAGGCTATGGCAACCGGGCTGCCGGTGGTGGCTACGAGGGTGGGGGGGAATCCGGAGCTGGTGGTGGAGGGAGGGACAGGCGCTTTGATTTCCCCCGCCGATCCTATCACCTTGGCACAGACGCTGGTTGTCTACCTGAACGATCCTGATTTACGTGTATGCCATGGCCGTGCCGGAACGGAACGGGTTCATCACGCCTACAGTCTAGAACGAATGCTGACCGATTATCAACGACTTTACGAAAGGCAGAGGCCGTGTTGCAGGTAATTTTGCTGCTGGGCCTGTTATCCTGGACATCGCTGTTGCAGGCAAAGCTGGGGCTGGTTCTGCGGTATGACGATCTGTCTCTGCAGAGCGACACCAGATTGGAAAAACACCTGTTTTCCGGGGTCGCCCAACGGGGTGGTCAGGTACTGGTGGGTATCATCCCATTCTCCGATCAAAAGGGTATTATCGAACGAAGCAAATGGTCGCTGGTGGCAGAGTGGGTGGAAACTGGGCGTATCCTGCCCGCACTGCACGGGTATCGGCACCGCCCCAACAATATTTATCCGGGGCCGGGGAACTCGGAGTTTTCCCATCTTCCCCTGGCGGACCAGGAGGCCATGATCGCTGCCGGCAAGCAGTATCTGCAATCGGTGCTCAAGCATCCAATCCGCTTTTTCATTCCGCCTTATAACAGTTACGATGCCGCCACGCTGGTGGCACTGCAGCGCCAGGAGTTTTCTTTGATCTCGGCGGGACTTGGCGGTCCGAAAGCGCCAATGCTGCAGTTTCTTCCTGGAACGACCTATCCACAGAAACTGTTGCAAGTGGTGGAAGAGGCTGTGCGAAACCACGTTGACAGGGGGCTGATTGTCGTGACCATGCACCCTTACGACTTTCAGGAAAGTGGGGAAAGCCTGCCGCAATTTCGCAGGCGTCACGGTGCCCATACCCTGACCTTGCCGGATTTTTTCCGAATGCTTGATGATGTGCTGCGACAGGTCACCTGGGCGTCTCTTGCAAAAGCGATTTCGGAGAAACGATTGGATGGGAAACGGCTGCATGCCAACGCCCGTTTGCGTAGTTCTGTCTGGGAACGAAGGGGGTTGTTGCCTTTCCCGGCGCTGCGTCCGCAAGTAGGAATTTACTACGACACCGAAGATGCCGAACGTTTGTGGCAGATGCAGGTTGTCGCGCTTGGGGGATTTTATGGCGGTATTTGGGGATTGGGTCTTCTTGTCGGTGGGTGGATGGGCTGGAGGCACCGTTCTCGCTTGCCATATGGTTTCGTGGTGGTGGTTGGGATCATGACCCTGTTGCTGGTTTTCAAGATCGCCAGAGACGGGCCCTATCTTCGTTCTGCGGTCCTTCTGGCCGTCAGTGGTGGCTGGATGATGGCCTATCTGTTCAATCGGTGGTATCGAAAGGAGACGGTTTGATGTGCGGCATCGTCGGCATGATGGATCTGGAGGGCAGGCGCGAGGTGGACCGCGCCCTGCTGCAACGGATGAACGACAGCCAGATCCACCGCGGCCCCGACGGCAGCGGCCTGGAGGTGCGTCCCGGTCTGGGGCTGGGGCATCGGCGCCTGGCGATCATCGATCTGGAGAGCGGGGCCCAGCCCATGGTCAGCGCCGACGGCCGCACGGTGATCACCTACAACGGTGAGGTCTACAATTTTCCGCAATTGCGTCGGGAATTGGAAGGATTGGGTCATCGTTTCCGGACCCGCTGCGACACCGAGGTCATCCTCTACGCCTGGAAAGCCTGGGGACCGGCCTGCGTCGAACGCCTGCGCGGCATGTTCGCCTTCGCCATCTGGGACGAGGATGACCAGCGCCTGTTTCTGGCCCGCGACCGCCTCGGCATCAAGCCGCTCTATTACGCCACCCTGGAGGACGGCTGGTTCGCCTTCGCCTCCGAACTCAAGGCCCTGCAGCTGCATCCGGGGCTGCCGCGCAGGGTCGATCCCCGGGCGCTGGAGGAATACTTCGCCTACGGCTACGTGCCCGATCCCAGGACCATCTACCAGGGGGTGCACAAGCTGGCCCCGGGGGAACGGCTGCTCGTCCGCCGGGGGGAGCCGGTCCGTCCTGAGCGCTACTGGGACGTTCGCTTTTCCACCGCCGCCGGCGTCGACGAGGCCGCCGCTTGCGAGGGTCTGATAGAACGGCTGCGCGAGGCGGTGGACGTGCGTCTGATTGCCGACGTACCCCTGGGGGCGTTCCTCTCCGGCGGGGTGGATTCCAGCGCGGTGGTGGTGATGATGGCGCAGCTCATGGACGAGCCGGTGGATGCCTGTTCCATCTCCTTCGGCGATCCCAAGTTCAACGAGGTGGAATTCGCCTGCGAGGTGGCAGCGCGTTACCACGCCCGCCACCGGGTCCGCGAAGTCGATCCCGACGATTTCTCCTTAATCGACCGCCTGGCCGGCCTTTACGACGAGCCCTACGCCGACAGCTCGGCCCTGCCCACCTACCGGGTCTGCGGGTTGGCGCGGGAGCAGGTCACCGTGGCCCTGTCCGGCGACGGCGGCGACGAGACCTTCGCTGGCTACCGCCGCTACCGCTGGCACGTGTACGAGGAGCGAATGCGGGCGCTGATCCCCGGTGCCATCCGCAGACCCCTGTTCGGTTTCCTGGGGCGGGTCTATCCCAAGCTCGATTGGGCACCGAAGATCCTGCGCGCCAAGACCACCTTCGAATCCCTGGGACGCGATTCCCTGGCGGGGTACTTTCACAGCGTATCGGTGATGGGGGACGGCCTGCGCCGGCAGCTTTACAGCGACCGCTTCAAGTCCGAACTACAGGGCTACCACGCCGTCGAGGTGTTGCACCGCCACGGCGAAAACGCCCCGGATCATCCGCTTTCTTGCGTCCAGTACCTGGATCTCAAGACCTATCTTCCCGGCGACATTCTCACCAAGGTGGACCGGGCCAGCATGGCCCATTCCCTGGAGGTGCGGGTGCCGATTCTCGACCACCCCCTGGTGGAGTGGGCCGCCACCCTGCCGCCGCAGTTCAAGCTCCGCGGCCGGGAGGGAAAGTACGTCTTCAAGAAGGCACTGGAGCCATACCTGCCCGAAAGCGTCCTCTACCGGCCCAAGATGGGCTTCGCCGTACCCCTGGCGGCCTGGTTTAGAGGGCCGCTGCGGGACAAGGTTCGCCAATCCCTGCTGGGGCCGGCGATGCTCGACTCGGGCTGGTTCGATCCCGGCTTTCTCAAAACGATGGTGGAGCAGCACCAGCAGGGACTGCGTGACTACAGCGCGCCGATCTGGTCGCTGTTGATGTTCGAATCCTTCCTGCGGCGGCAATGATGCGGATTCTCCATATCCTGGACCATTCCATTCCCCTCCACAGCGGTTACACCTTCCGTACCCGGGCGATTCTGGAACAGCAGCGGGCCCTGGGATGGGAGACCTGCCACCTGACGTCGCCCAAACATCAGGGAGCGAAGGGGCTGGTCGAGACGGTCGACGGCTTTACGTTTCACCGCACCCCGCCACCGACAGGCTGGACTGCGAGGATGCCGGTGCTCGACCAGCTGGCTGTGGTCCGGGCGCTGGAGCGACGTCTAGAGGCGCTGATTCCCGAGCTGAGGCCGGACATTCTCCACGCCCACTCCCCGGCGCTCAATGGCCTGGCCGCCCTCCGCGCCGCCCGCAGGCACGGTCTGCCGCTGGTCTATGAATGCCGTGCCTTCTGGGAGGACGCTGCCGTGGACCACGGCACCACCACGGAAGGCAGTCTTCGTTACCGCCTGACCCGGGCGCTGGAAACCTATGTGTTCCGCCATGCGGATGCGGTGACCACCATCTGCGAGGGGCTGAAATCGGACATCGTCGCCCGCGGGATTCCCGAAGCCAAGGTGACGGTGATTCCCAACGCCGTCGATCCCGGCCGTTTCACCTTCGGCGCCGAGCCCGATCCCGAGCTGCAGCGTTCCCTGGGGCTGACGGGAAAGTGCGTGCTGGGCTTCATCGGTTCCTTCTATGCCTACGAGGGTTTGAGCCTGGCGATCCAGGCGTTGCCGGATCTGCTGCGGTACGACGAACGCGTGCGTCTGCTGCTGGTCGGCGGCGGGCCGGAGGAGGCGGCGCTGCGGGCACAGGTGGAACAGTGTGGCCTGAACGGCAAGGTCGTCTTCACCGGCCGCGTGCCCCACGACCAGGTGCCGCGCTATTACAACCTGGTGGATATCTTCGTCTATCCCCGCCTGCCGATGCGCCTGACCGAGCTGGTGACGCCCCTCAAACCGCTTGAGGCGATGGCGCGGGGCCGCCTGGTGGTGGCCTCGGACGTCGGCGGCCACCGGGAGCTGATCCAGGACGGAAAGACCGGGTTCCTGTTCCGGGCCGGCCGGGCCGAATCCCTGGTGGAGACGGTCGTCCGGGTGCTGGTACACCAGGACCGCTGGCCGGAAGTGCTGGCCGCCGCCCGGCGTTTCGTCACCGAGCAGCGCACCTGGGAGAGCAGCGTGGCCCGTTACCGTCCCCTCTACGAACGCTTGTATGACCCGGCCCATTAAAGAAATGGCGTTGGTTGGGCCATTGCCGCCACCCTATGGTGGGATGGCCAACCAAACTCAGCAATTGGCGGATCGGCTCCAGGCCAAGGGAATCGATGTGGAGTTAGTGCCAACCAATGTGCCTTATCGTCCCAGATGGGTGGGGAGAATACCCGTATTGCGTGCTTTCTTTCGGTTGGTGCCTTATGTCTGGAGTCTTTGGCAGGTTGCTGGGCGTCGGCGTTTATTCCACGTAATGGGAAATTCCGGTTGGTCCTGGCATCTTTTCGCGGCACCGGCCATCTGGATTGCTTCTCTGCGCGGTTGTACGGTCGTGCTCAATTACCGGGGAGGGGAGGCGGAGAATTTTTTTCGACGTTCTTTTCGCTGGGTGGCGCCGACGCTGAAACGATGTCAGCGTATTGTAGTCCCGTCCGGCTATCTGCAGTCTGTCTTCTCCCATTTCGGCGTTCAGGTGGCGATTATTCCCAATGCCGTTGATACAGACCGCTTTCGTGATGCTGAACCATTAGACGATGGAGAGGGGCCCCATTTTCTGGTCGCGCGTAATCTTGAGCCTATCTATGGTATCCCGATTGCGCTCAAGGCTTTTTCGACGCTTTTGCAGGAATATCCAAAAGCAAGACTCTGGATCGCGGGCAGCGGGCCCGAAAGGCCGGTTTTGGAGGAATTGGCCCAGAGACTGGGTGTTGATGAGCGGGTAACCTTCACGGGGCGGCTGACACCGGAAGAGATCGCTGTTCTGTATCGGCGTGCCCATGTGCTATTGAATCCCAGTCGGGTGGATAATGCGCCGAATGCGTTACTGGAGGCAATGGCAGCAGGTGTGCCGATCGTAACCACCGATGCCGGTGGTGTACCGTACCTGGTGAAACATGGGGAAACAGCGTTGTTGGTTCCCGTAGACGATCATCGAGCGATGGCGGCGGCGGTACGGCGTTTATTGAAGGACGATGATCTTCGCAGACGTCTGATCACTGCCGGGCGGAAGAAAATTGAGAAGGACCATACCTGGAAGGCAGTGATCGGGCAGTGGATAACCTGTTACACGGAGGCATTCTGAGGCCACCGCTTCATCCGGTGAGCCCAGCTGACTTCCTCTCAGGATACGGGTATCTCCAGCCTTTTGGCGTCTAGCCAGGCTTCGAGCATGATCAGCAGCCAGATCATGACACCGTAATAAGCGGCGTGGCCTTCCCGGTGGGCTTTTTGCACAGCGCGGATGTAATCGGGATTCAGAAAGCCGCGCCGGGCGATCCGCTCCAGATGATCGCGGGCCAGTTCGTTGAGGCGGGGATCGGTTTGAAGCCAGATTCCGAACGGCAGGCCGAAGCCGTGCTTATGCTTGGCAAGGGTTTCCGGTGCCAGAAAATCACGCAGGGCCCGGCGGAAGAACCAGCGTAGTTGCAGGCCTTTCAGCAGGAGATCGGAAGGAATGCGGGCGGCGAATTCCACCACTTCGCGTTGCAGCAGAGGATAACGAACCTCGATGCCCGCCAATTCGGCGGTGCGGTTGACCTTGCGCAGATCGTTGTCCGCCAGGGTGAACTTGGCATCGAGAAAGAGCATTTTTTTCAATAGAGCGACATCGTCACCGCAACGCTTCCAGGTTTGCTGCTGCAGTTCCAGAGGCAGTTCCGTCCGGATCTGCTGCAGGAAGCCGGACGCGAAGATGTCCCGGAGCGGGCTGCGGTGGAGGAAGTTGTAGGTTTGCAGGCGTTGGGGCAGGGGAATCCGGGCCTGCTTAATGTAGCTTTGCAGTTTCTCCAGCCCTGGCAGCGAGGCGATTCGCTCAAGCAGGGGTTTGGCATATGCCGGCACCAACCGGTAGGCGTCGAACAGTTTTTGCTTGGCATAGCGTTCGTTGCCGGCGAAGATTTCATCGCCGCCGTCCCCCGCCAGCAGGCAGGCCATGCCGGTCAGCCGGGCCTGACGGGCGCAGTAGTAGACTGGGATGGCCGAGGCGTTGCCGAACGGTTCGTCGTAACTGGCCGCTATCATGGGAATGGCGTCGAACACATCGTCCGGGGTGACGTAGTATTCGTGCAGGTTAAGGTCGAAATGGCGGGCGCAGGCGCGGGCGTAGGGCATTTCATCGTAGCCTTCGGCATCGAAGCCGATGGCGAAGGCATCGATCGGTCGGCCGGCCTGTTCCCGGTACAGCCCGGAGACAGTGCTGCTGTCCAGTCCGCCGCTCAGAAACGTGCCCGTGGGCCGATCGTCGAGACAGGACGCCAGTGCGTGAGACAGCAGCGGCTTGAGGCGGGGAGCCAGGTCGGCATACCCTCCCTGTTCCCCATAAGGGGGGTGGAAATGGAAATGTCGCCGCATCTGACCGGCAATGAACTCGACGCATTCCCCCGGTTGCAGTTTGTGCACGCCGCGATAGATGGTCTGGGGACTGGGGACCATGTGGAAATACAGGTAGTCGAACAGGCTTTGCGGATCGATTTTTGCCTGAAAACCGGGGAAGGCGGTCAGACTGTCCAGGTGGCTGGCGAAGATCAGGCCGCCATTGACCAGCGTATAGGCCAGGGGGCGTTGGCCGGCATGATCGACAGCCAGCAGGGCATAGTTTTCCGCTGGCTTGAGCAGCACGCAGGCGAAAGCCCCCGAGACCTGTTCGAAGACCTTGTGCCCATGTTGCCGGAATCCCCGTACCAGCGCAGCGGCATGGCCCTCACGGGTGCCGAGCTCGGCGAGTTCCCGGTCTTTCCAGTGCAGATGGCCGTCCACCACAGCCAGGTGATGTGCGTCCTGAAACCGGTGCGCTGGCGTGGTGATGGTGCGGGTGGCGACGGCGGCATTCTTCCGCAGGTGAACGGCGGGACTGTTTTGGCTGCCGGCCCGGGGGGCCAGGATCATGCTTTCCAGGGTTTCCCGGGAGGCGGTATCGGTGGACGGGTTCAGCCAGCCGCAGATCAGACTCATGAGTGTGACGCTCCAAAATGTTGAAAGAGGAAAAAGAAATGTTCGATGTCCAGGATTTGGCGGAAAAAGTGCATAAAACTCTGCATCATTACCTAGAATCCGTCAGACGATCCATTAGGGCCGGGCGTTTCGATCTTCGGCCACGCCTGATCGAACGGCCGGTTTTCATCGTCGGCTGCAGTCGGGCCGGAACGACCCTGGTGTACAAGACCTTTTCCGAGTCGAGCCGGCTGGCTTCGCTCCAGCGTGAAACCCACGATTTCTGGGCCCGTCTGCATCCCCCAGCGGAACGCAACTGGGACAGCCATGTCATTCCACCGCAATATGCCAATGACCGCGATCGCCAGGCGCTGGCCCGCCTGTTCTTCATCCGCTGTGGCCGCTGTGACCGGATCGTGGACAAGAACAATCAAAACGGGCTATCGATCCCATATCTGCTCGCTTTGTTTCCCCAGGCCCATTTTGTTTTCGTCAAGCGCAATCCCGGTGACAACATCCAGTCTCTGATTCGGGGTTGGGGTAAAGCGGAAGAATTTGGTGACTGGGCTGCAGCCCTCCCCGTGGAAGTGGCCGTGGACGGAGGACGTTATCGGCGCTGGTGCTTCTTTCTGCCTCCCGGGTGGCGGGACTATACCCACAGTTCCATCGAAGAAGTTTGCGCCTTCCAGTATGCCGCCATGAACGAGGCGATTGTGGACGCCCGCCGTTTGGTGCCGAAAGCACAGTGGCACGAAATCGCCTATGAATCCATTTTGGAAGATCCGTCCGCCACTTTCCAGTCGCTTTTCGAAGCCTGTGGTTTGCCGTTTGATGCCCGTTTGCAACGTCACTGCCAGCAAGTGCTTCAACGACCTTACAACGCCTTTTCCCGCATCGGCACGGACAAATGGCGCCAAAGTGAAGACCGGCAGCGTATCGAACGGGTTCTCCCCGGTTTGGAGACCGTCGCCACCCGCTTGGGCTATCAGCTGGGTTGAAGGCCATCGGGTTTGTCCTGCCGGGTACGGACGAAACTGCGGATGCGGGGGGCATGGCGGGATTTGTCTGGCGTGGCCGCCTGTTTTTGGGCTAATTCTTCCAAGGCAAACTTTTTGACCAGTACCGAGATGAAAATCAGGTGGTACAGTAGATCCCAGTAGGACAATCCCAGAAATGCCGTCCCCACCATGTAAGCGATCAGGGAAGCTCGTAACATATAGCAATAGTTGGCGACCCATTCCATCCCCGGGACGCTTTTGACCTTTTTGGGCAGGCGGGTCAGGCTGATCAGCGTGCCGAGAATGAGAGACATCCACAGCCCGAAGGCGATGAAGCCGTGCTCCGAGAACATTTCCACGTAGGAGCTGTGCCAGTCACGCCAGGTCACAATGCGCCAGCCTTCGAACCCAGCGCCGGTGAAAGGATGCTCCAAAGTATGATGCCAGCCATCCCGCCAGGTGATGATGCGGCTCATGGCGGAAGCGTCCTCTTCGTAGGTTTTGATCGTTTCCATGCGGGCAAACCACTCGTCCGGTAGGAAGTGGGCGCCGACGATAGCAGCGACGATCACTATGGGAACCACCAGGAATTTCTTCTTGCTATGCCAAATGACGAGTAATGCCAGTACCCCCATTGTCAAAAAAGCTCCCCGAGACCAAGAGGAAACGACGCTGGCGAACATAAGCGGGATAGCAGCGATGATGCCTCGTTTGATCCAAGGGTTATCAGTCTCCCGGTACCAAAGAATCAAGAGGGGGATCGCCATGAGGATGGCGATGGCTAGTTCGTTATTACCCTCAAACTGTGTGCCTGGTGGTCCCCAGACTCGATATGAAAATCCGGTTGCTATGGCGAACAGGCCGCCTTTTGCTGCAATGAATCCGATGGAGACGCCAATAGCTGCAATGAGTGCCAACAACTTTTCTCTAGTATTTATCAGAACCAGGGTAAAAAAAAATGGCAAATATATTTTTGTTACGAACCAGAGTTTTTGCCATGCCAGATCCGGGAGGTAAGCCTGAGTTGTTGTAAATATAAAGTAAAGCCATAGCAGGATAAAGACAGGGATGCGCCAATCCTTCGGTATGGGTTGGCGGTCTTTTGTTATCAATGTGGAAAAAACGACAGTAAAAAACAAGGTCTGATAAGCTGGAAAACTACGTACAAATCCCCAGGCGTAGGCATGGGGGTTCATATAGCTGAAAATCGCCAGTGCGAGCACACCGTACCAAGCCCGGTAAAGTGCAGCGCCAATACAGGCAAGTAGAAATATCAGTACCGCGATATCACGCATAGGATGCTTGTTGTTGCTCGTTTGTGACGAAAAAGCGAGAAGACATGAAAGGATCTTCCGCTATCCAGGCATCCAACAAAGATTTGAGCTGGTCGAAGATTTCAGGATATCGATCAGCAAGATCTTCTTGACAATCAGGATCATTTCCAAGATGAAACAGTCGGTAAGTCGGGCCGGAGAGCAGGGCGATCCGAATCAATTTCCAATCCCCTATGCGGACGGCCCGATCCTTGGCCTGGATGATTTGTAGATGGTATTTTTTATTTACAGTCAACATGCCGCTGTTTTTATCCGGGATGTCGAGGATTTCCACCAGCTTGGGATAAGCTAGATGGTCATCTGGCAGCCCTGGTACTTTACCCAGCCACAAGCCGGTTTCCTGAAAGGCGGGTAAATCCTGAGGTGGTTTCTCTCCAAGAATGAAAGGGAGTAGACTCTGCCCCTGCATTGTGGCTGGAATGTCCAGGTTCAGAAGGTCCAGGAGGGTTGGAGCAATGTCAATGCTGCGTGTGGAATTCCGCAAGCGAATGCCTTGTGGAAGTTTCGTATTCGGGGAACTGTGGATAATTACCGGAATACGGCTGCTGGGATCGTTGCCGAGTACTGTATTTCCCTGCCCCCAGCAACCAGTTTCAAAGAAATCGGCCCCATGATCGCTAAAGACGATGACGATCGTATTATCGGCCAGGCCGGTTTTCTGCAGATGATCCATCAACTTGCCTACTTCATCATCGAACTGGATCACGCAGCCATCATATAAATTGGTGACTTGAGGAAGATCGAAAGCCTCGGGGCCAAATTCCTGCTTCTTCACAATTTCCTCGGCGGAGGCCAGTTTGGTCATCACGAAACGGGACTCCCCCTGGTAATCGAAAGGAGTGAACAGGTCGTAATAGGGATAGTCGGAGCCGAAGGGAACGTGGGTGGTGGCGGTGAACAACTGCAGGAAGAAAGGCCGGTTGCCATGAGCCAGTTCGGTCAATTTCTCTTTGGCTCGGGAAAAGGTTTGCCGGGTGAGGGGGACGCCAGCCAGATAATAGATTTCCGGTAAAAACCGTTTTCCGAAACGGTTGTGACAGAACAGGCTGAGAAACAAGCGCAACAAGGGAGGCCCCTGGCGGATCAGATATTTCAGGTTCCATTGGTCGGGAGGGGTTTCCACCTGATGGAAACCGAAGTGCAGCTTGCCCAGATCAGCCCCGGCCCAGTCCGTGATTGCCAGAGTTTCGTATCCCGCCTGGCTGAGGCATTCCACCAGACTGGGAACCGGTAGGTCGAGATTTTCGGCCGAAGGGAAATTGGTGCGAATTCCGTGACGATGGGGCCAAGTTCCCGTCAATAGGGAAACCAGGCTGGGGGCAGTACGGGCCAGGGGGGTGTAACAGTTGGTCAGCAGAATTCCCTCTTCCGCCAGTCGGTCAAGGTTGGGAGTAAGGTTTCTCACATAATCCCAGGCTCCGAGTCTGTCAGCCCTCAGGGTATCACTGCCAATCAGAATGATATTGGGGGGTTGGTTTGGTCTTGGGGTAGCAATGGTAGTCTGATCCAGCGTTTTTTTTCGCCACTGGGAGGCTGCCACTAAGAAGAGGATGGCCGGCAGAACCAGTCCCTGGCGCCAGGGACCGGCGTTCCAATAGGCCTGCCACAAGCTGACGGCCCAGAACAGAACAATTACCGATCCCAGAAGCATGAGGATTTGCCGACCATGAGTTTGGAGGAATTTCCACCAGGGATCGAAGCGGGAAAAACGAAACTGCAGGGAGGTGGTCACCAAAGGGGGGCACTGTACCAAGTAATAGCTGAAAAGTCCTCCCGTCACCAGACCAATACCAGCGGTTTCCACTAGTATCAGAGCCGTTGCGGTGGAGGGTAAATCCCAGACCGCCGCCCAATAGGCATAGACGAGAGCGGACAATATGGCTAGCACCCAGGAAATGATGAAGGTCCAGGCACACAGGCGCAAGAGCGCCCGGGTGGAAAAGCCTAAAAAGTGTGTGTAGATTTCACGCTTCAGCCGAGGCCCGGTGTGGTTGTAGTAACGTAGGGAGAGACCTGACAGCACAAGTGTGAAAGCCGCGGCCACTGCCAAAGACGATTTCAAAATGATCATGCCTCCGGCGCCCTGTTCAACGCGGTGATCATGCCCGTCATTTCCCCCAGGGTACCGGCGATCCGCATCAGGTGAAAACGGAATTTCATGAAATCAAAGCTGACCGTCAGTTGCACCAAGTGGTGGAGTAATTTCCGTAGCAGATAAGGAGGAATAGAGCGTGAGTGGGGATGCCGGGCCAGTGTGATGGAGAAGCTGCGCTGAAAACTTTTTTTCAGTAAATAGGGAAGTTTCAGGCGTTGGGTATCGATATGGTGGTACTGTACGATCGAAGGAACATACTGTAATGTTTCTCCCTGGTGAAGGGCTCTGAGAACCAGATCACTGTCTTCCCCGCCGCGCAGATTGTGGCCTTCAGGCCCCAGATGGGTGGAAAACTCGCCAACCCGCCGAAATACATCCCGGTGGACGATTAAGTTGCCACCGCCGGGAATGCGGTCGTCTTTCGTGACTGAAAAAGGGGTCTCGCCCAGCTCGAAGCAGGGAATCGGCAACGGATAGACGCGATAGGGGCCGGTATCGTGAACCCAGGTTGGTTCATCGCCGCGCCAGTCCGGTAGGATGCGGCCGCAGAACATCGTCGCCTCTGGCCAAGCATGGATGGCGTCGACGATGGCTGTCAGATAATCATGATCGATGCGATGGTCGTCGTCCACAAACGCTAGCCAACCATGATCAATTTTACGTATCGCCAGGTTCAATGCCAGGGATTTTCCTGGACGTGGTTCTTCGTAATAGCGCAGTGATGGAAAATCTGCCACATTTTGCCATGTTTTCAACAGTTCGATGGTTCGGTCCTTGCAAGCGTTGGCAATGACCAGGACATTGAGATCACAATGTGGGGGGCGGTAAGCCTCCCGGATTGAGACCAAGGTGTGTTGAAGCAGATTGGCCCGATTATGGGTACAGATGACGATTGTCAACGGTGTGTTGTCCATCGTCTCAGCGGGTGGCACCACGCAGGCGATAGTATTGATGGGCCAAGCGGTTGTGCAGGTGCCAGAAGGCCCTGACAGGCAAGGGAAGAGGAGTGGCATCCGTCGTCAGGGGATAGCCGCAATCTTGTAGGGTGGGACCTACCGCGCGTTCAAACAGAAGAATTTGACGTGGCGTCATGCGTGAGCGCCATTTCTGTCGATTATCACGTTGCAGGGGTTTCTGCAATAACGGGGTTTTCCCCGCTTCACCGGATTTCTTGAAATTTATTAGGGAATCATGAAACTGGACGTTCAGAAAAGCACACAGGTCACGCATGGTTGCCTCTGGCCTTTCCAACAAGTCTTCATATCGAATTTCATGATAGATTTTGATGCCGAGTCCTTTTCCCGTTTGACGACCTATTTCCACATATATTTCCCAGTATTTGGCGGCAAAAAAGGTGTTGTAGACGCCAAAATCATGGCGTCTTTGAAACATGGACAGCGCGCAGTCTCTACCGTCGCGGATCAGGTGGATGAAACGGCAGCCGGGGAAATGTTGCCGCAGCAGTGGCATGTGAAGCACATAATAGGGCGTTTTATCACCCCAGATCGAGGCGCCCTCGCCAGCAGCATTTTTTTCGAACAACCCGGAAATGATCGCCGGCATGGTGTGCCTGCCTTCCTGATGAAACGTTTCGGCGAGTTTGTCGATCTCGAATTTTAGGCCATGCAGATCAGTTTCCAGAAAATTCGCGCTCTGTTGGTACATCCGGGCCAGTACTCGGCGGATGTTTTCGAGCTGACTGAGATCCCCGTATTCATGCGCATGTTTCAGTAGGGGCACGATGAAATGGGATTCTCCGGTAGGCAGAGAAATGTCCGGATGGGAACGTAACATGTATTGCAACAGCGTGGTTCCTGAACGGGGGGCACCGACGATGAAAATGGGTGGCTGCATGGTCATTTTGTTTTGGGGTCTTTGTTAAGACGCTGAAGCTGGTGGACGAGCGATTTGGTATGAGTTTTACGGATGCCGTATCGGAGGACCTTGGCAGCTTTGTCGATTTGCCCCATTTCCTGATAAAGCTTGGCCAGTTTGGCATAAGCCTGGGGGAATTTTGGACGCAAACGGATGGCTTTCAGATATTCTCTCAGCGCTTCCGGTCTGCGGCCTAGTTGTAAGAATGCATCCCCTTTGTAAAGCGCCACATAAGGAAGCAGGACGCCATGCGGATTTTTGGTATGCGTTTCCACATAGCCGAATTCATTCAAGGCGCCCTTCAACGCCTGACGTTTTTTCTGTTTGTTGCCGACCGCGCGCCGGGCCCGGATCAGGTATTTCAGACCGTGGCAGAAATGGTGGGCATGTTCTCCAGGAGCACTGCCTTTCATAGCCAGATGCCTGGCATTCGGCTGGAAATTTCCCGGTGAAAGGTAGCGGCAGAACTTTGGCATCAGAGCCAGTTCAGAAGCGCTGATGGCGTATTCACCCCATGCGGTCGCAGAGAAAAGTACCAGGGTGACGATGAAAAGCGGGTGTCGGAGCGGTCGCATTATGAGTGCCTGTTCCAATGATATCCTTCGATCATGCCAAGGAAATAGACCACATTCATAAGTTGGCGGAAGGCGGTATCAGGCCCCTTCATCATGACCTGACATAGGTATTTCCCCACTGCTTTCAATTGTAGCCAGAACAGGAATCTCGGTACACCAAGAATCCGGTGGGGGTGAATTTGGTTGTCCTGCTTGGCCTTGAGAATCCCGGCATTGTGATGCAGAGTCAGGAAAAAGCGCCGCCGGAGCTGGTGGGGCAGCACCTTGTGGCGGACTAGCGCCCTGGGCTGGTACCAGATGACGCCGCCGTTTTCCGCCAGGCGGTGGAAGAAGTCGGTTTCCTCGCCCTTGAACAGTTCCTCCTTGCGGGTTCCAGCCCCCTTGCGCCCCATGCCGGTGTCGAACAGGCCGATCCTGTCAAACACCCGCCGGTGAATGGCCATGTTGCCGCCAAAGGGAAATTCGCGGAAACCGTCGAGCCGGTAGGGGTGGTCGCCGAAATCCTGATAACCCAGAAAACCGTACATGTCCGGCCGGATCCACTTGGGCAACTGTTCCAGGGGAATTTCCAGGTGAATCCGTCCACCCACCGCGTCACAGTTGTGTTCCTCGAAAGTTTCATGGATGGCCTGGAGCCAGCCCGGAGTGACCCGGATATCATCGTCGATGAAGACCAGCCGGTGTCCCCGCGCCTCGGCAATGCCATGGTTGCGGGCATGGGACAGTCCCTGCTCCCCGCAGAAGGTATAGCGCAGATTCAATGGCGTGTTGCGGGCGAAATCACGGACGTAATCCCGGGTGGCGTCGGTGGAGTTGTTATCCACCAGTAGCACCTCCCAGCCCAGCCCGCCGTCAAGCTGTTGTGCTTCCAGATGCCGGAAGCACTCGGCGAGATTGTGACAGCGGTTGTAGGTACAGATGATGACGGAAAGATCCATGGTTCAGGCTCGCAAGCGTGCGGACAGGCGCCCGGCGTAGTAGCGCAGTGGCAGGGTCAGGCCGGACTCGTTGGTGCCGAAAGTGAGCTTCTGTTTCAGCTTCCACAAAGGATCGTCGCCCCGCACCTCGATGCGGTGGAGAATGAAGGGGTCACGGTCCCGGTGATTGAAGCCCGAACGGGTAGAACAGGCCAGCCGATAGCCGGCCCTGCGGACGAAGTCCACCGTGGTGGCGTTGAAATGGCCGTAAGGATAGGCGAAAAGGTCGCAGTCCGTGCCCAGCCGGTCCTCGATGGTTTTCTTGCAGGCACTGATTTCCTCCCGGGCTCGGGTTTCCGG
The DNA here is from genome assembly GCF_030294985.1 of Methylomarinovum tepidoasis. Lineage (NCBI taxonomy): Bacteria > Pseudomonadati > Pseudomonadota > Gammaproteobacteria > Methylococcales > Methylothermaceae > Methylomarinovum > Methylomarinovum tepidoasis. The sequence goes on along the minus strand of NZ_AP024718.1, from coordinate 2,236,784 downwards.
CACCTGGTCCAGGTGACAGTGGCTGACGGTGTGGCCGCCGAAAGCCATACCGTGGCGGTGCATTTCCCCGATCTGTTCCCAGGTCAGCATGGGGTGCTGGGGCCAGTCCCGCATCCAGGCGTTGGTCCTACCCAGATGGCCGGTGGCCAGAAAGATGGTGGCGGGGATGTCCAACTCCTGAAAAATCGGGAAGGCGTTCCGATAATTGTCCTCGAAACCGTCGTCCAGGGTGATGGCCACCGCCTTGTCCGGCAGTGCTGCCCCTTCATACATATGATCCCGGATTTGGGCCAGGGAGACCGGCTGCCAGCCCCAGCGGCGTAGTGCCTCCAGGTGACTGCGAAATCGTGCCGGCGGGCAGGCATAGCGGGCTTCGTTCCGGTCTTCCGGCTCCCGGATCATGTGGTACATGAGGATCAGAAAGCGCTTCATGCTGCAGAATCCCGTCTGTGGATCAGATTTTCGAACAGAAGCGCTGGCAGCAGGCTGGGAAGCAGATATTTGAGATCCTGCCATTGCCAGGCCCGATAGCGCAGGGCTGCGCGGAACAATTTTTGGGCTGAGGTCAAATCCCGTTGCCACAGGGCCTGGTAAGCCTGCTCCCGTATAGGACCGTCGATCAGCTGGCGCACCTGGGGCCGGGACAGATGGGCCACCAGATCGGGATGGGCGGCGATGAAATCACGCCGCACCCGCCAGGCCTCCAGTACCTGGCGCCACTTGACCGCCGAGATCTGTCCCTTGTCGTGCCAGCGGTAGTAGGCCAGGACTTCCGGCACGCGCGCCCACTTTCGAGTATGGGCGGCGATCCTGAGCCACAGATCGTAGTCCATGCTGCTGAAACACCGGGTGGAAAAACCGCCGACAGTTTCCAGCACCTTGCGGTGGGTGAGGGCGGCATGGATCGGCCAGGGACAGCTCCTGAGCAGGCGGGCGAACAGGTCTTCCTGCAGATAATCGGGAGGAACGTAGGGAGGGCGGTCGTCGCCGTCCTCGACCACGTTCTGCCAGCCGCAGTAGGCCAGGTCGTCGTCGGTTTCCCCGACGGCGCGATGCATCTTCTCCAGAAACGTTGGATCCCACCAGTCGTCGGCATCGAGAAAGGCGACGTATTCCCCCCGGGCGTGGCGCAGGCCGAGGTTGCGGGCCGGGTAGGGGCCCTGGTTCTCCTGACACAGCAGCCGGATCCGCCCGTCTTCTTGGGCCGTCCGGGTGACGATTTCTGCGCTGGCGTCGCTGGAACCGTCATCGACAACGATCAGCTCCCAGTCCTGGAACGTTTGGTTGCGCACACTGCCGATGGCCTCCGCCAGGTAGGCGGCGGCGTTAAAGCAGGGCATGATGACAGAGATTTCTGGGGCTTGGTGCTTGTTCATCGTTTTTCAGCATAGAACGGTTGTGCCTTTTCCACAACCTGCTCCCAGCTAAAGCGCCTGGCGAATTCCCGGCAGCGCTGGCGGGAGAAGCGGATTTTCCCCTCCAGGAAAGCGCCGAGGGCGGAGGCGATCGCCTCCGTTTCCGGCTTTTCGACGAAAAAGCCGCTCTCTCCTTCCGCCACCGCCTCGGTGGCCCCGGCCAAGTGGGCGGCCAGAGACGGCACCCCGCAGGCGGCCGCCTCCAGATAGACCAGGCCGAAACCTTCGTGACTGTGGGGCAGGACCGATGCGGTGAGGATGAACAGATGAGCGCGCCGTAGCTGCTCCCGCAGTGATTCGCGGGGCAGGCTGCCGGTGAAGGTCACCCGTCCGGTCAGTCCCAGCGCTTTGACCCTCTTTTCCAGGCGGGGACGCTGGCTGCCGTCGCCGACCACGGTGTAGTGAAACTGGTGCCGGTCACGCAACCGGGCCAATGCCTCGAGGACCAGATGGATGTTCTTGCGCGGCTCTGACAGGCGGGTAATGCTGATCAATCGGGGAATTTTCGTATCGCCGTCCTCCACAAGAGGCGGGGCCAGGAAGAATGGATCGACTCCCACCATCGCCGCAACCGTTTTGCCACGGCAGGATGGAATCTTCTCCAGCAGCACACGCTCGGTATAGCGGCTGTTGGTGAAGATGGCGGTCGCCTGCGGCAGCCATCGGCGGAGCATCCGGGTGGTATGACCGCGCCAGACCCGTTCCAGACGACGCAGTTTGCCTTCAAGGCGCCAGAGAGGGCCGAAGCGGTACAGGGCCGGGGCGGTAACTGGGTAATAGGCGCGGAGGAAGTCGTTGCCGTGGACCGAAACTACCACCGGCTTTTCAGTCTCTTCGGCGATCCAGGCATAGGCGGCGTTCATGGCGTGCCAGGCGTCGATCCCCGGCGTTTCCAGGAGCTTCCGGTCCAGCACCCGGCGCAGTTTCAGCACCGGCCGGACGGCGACGCCGGAAAGCTCGATTTCCCCCTGGGGGTGGCGGCGGGTGAACACGGTGACCGGATGGCCCATCCCGGCAAGCGCGCGGATATAACCCAGGGCGTAGTTTTCCACCCCGCCGATGTCCGGAGGGAATTCCGGAGAGACGATACCGACGTGGGGCAGGCTCACCGTCCCACTACCCACTGGCCGGGTTGCAGGGAAAACTCGGGGTCCAGGGGCCTGCCTTCGGGATCGGTCCAGTTCAGCTCCGTCCCCAGTGTTCCAGTATTCAGACGTACCGGGCCTTCGCCCGTGCCCAGCAACAGGTACTCCGCCCCGGCAGGTGTGGAAAGATCGGCAATGCGGACGCCGGGTGGAAGTTTGTGCAGATCCAGTTTCCGAGGGCCGGCAAAGCCCCGCTCCTGGTCGCCCCCCAGAAGCCCGGGCGGTTGACCCAGCCCAAGTTCTTCCAGCCTTGCCATCGTCCCGGCCAGCCGGCTCCGCAGCGCCGGATCGGGATCGAGCAGACACAGGCGGTGCAGGGCCTCGGCCCAGAAGCCGTAGGCATATCGGGTTCTTTCGTCCTCGGCCCAGCGCTGCCACAGGCCGCTGCGGTAGGTGAACGCCACGGCGTCGTCGATGTAGGAACGCAGCTTCAGCTGCGGAAAGCGCGCCTGGAGCCTGACCAGATCCATGACGTTGATGGCCTGATAGGCGGTGGAAATTCCCTTGAGGCACAGGGCGCGGTCCAGGTAGCCGCCCGGCATCACTAGGCGGGGAAAGCGGCATTTTAGATGGTGGAAGCAGGGAATCAGGTATTTCCAGCCCAGCCGCTTCAGGGCCCTTCGCCACAGCGGCAGGGCGGCGGCCCGTTCGGTTGGCAGAAAGCTCAGGGCGATCAGGCCGAAGACCAGGCGGTACAGCCAGGCGGCCGGAATGGCCGCGAGGACCGTTTCCGTGGCCCGGTTGGCTTCGCCTGCCGCCTCCCGCCAGGCGGACTCCTCCAGCAGTCCCGCGCCCCGGCCCACGGCGATGGTGGTGTCCCAATGGGAGTTGAGCACCAACATGTCGCTTACGGATTTGCCAAAGGCCCGACAGGGCAGCCACTGGAACGGACTTTGACGCATCGATGCCTCCGTCAGCTCCAGGGAATCGTGCAGGAACCACAGGCCGCAGTCGAGACGGTCGGCCCGCTGGAGCAAAAACTCGGTTCCCCGCTGCAAACCCTCGGCAATGGTGGCATCAGGGCCTTCCTCATAAGCATCCAGCAGCAAATGCAATGCACTGGTGTGAAGACGGAAGTGGGACTCCATCCCGTCGGTCCACTCGCCGTGATACCAGCCGCCGTCGTCGGCCTGACGGTCGAGAACCGCCAGGAGCAGCTGCCGCTTGAACAGCCGGTAGAGGGTCTTTCCGGTGGCCCGCGCCAGGCCGGAGAACAGCACGTACAGGGCGTGGGCGTCGTTTTCCGAGCAGATCTTCCAGTACTTGGGCCAGCTGACGCGGTTCTCGTACACCCAGCCGTGGATCAGGTGCAGATACAGATCGGCCGGGTGGCTGTAGCGGGTGTGGGAACCCCACAGGAAATAAGCCTGAGTTTCAATGGGGCTGAGATCGGTCAGTTCCTGCTGCAGCTGTGGCGTCAGCCGCCAGACTGCCAGATCGGTCACAAAACCGGCGGGCGGCGCAAGGAACAGGGTCAACCCCGAGCCGTTCAGTTCCAGGCCGGAAACCGGTGCGGGAGTCTCCTCCAGGATATGCCCCTGGTCGTCCAGCCGTCTTGCCACCGGCAGGCGGGGAATCCAGAAGTTTTCTTTCCCCTCCAGCAACCAGCCCCCGGCCGGACAGGCCCGCATCCGGGAGACGCCGGGCAGGGTGTGATCAGCCGGCCCCCGAAAGCGCAGGAAAAGGCATTCGGCCTCTTCCAGGTGGTCGATCAGCTGTTCCGTATGGGAGGAGAGCAGGATTTCCCGCTTGGCGGCGGGAATTTGCAGATTTTTCAAAGTCATGAGTGCTTTATACCTTTTCAAGGCGGCCCAGCGTCACATCGGCCACGGAATGCCCTCCTCATCGATGGCGCGTTTCAAATCTTCGGGGGCGCGAGCGTAGTCGATCAGATCGACCTTAAAGGGTAGATGTCAAGCCCCGTGAGATTATATACACGTTTTTTGAAGAGCTCCGGCCGCTTCTTCTGCCAGTCTTTGAGGGCCTGTACTGGTGAGATGTGTCCCAGGGCCTTCTGGGGGATCTGATGGTTGTAGACGCTGGCATACTGCATCAGGGCCCGATCCAGATCCTGGCTGCTTTGGAAGCGAGTGGTTTTGAGGATTTCGGCGATCCGACCGTTGAAGCGTTCTACCATGCCGTTGGTCTGGGGGTGTTTGGGCGGGATGAGGCGGTGCTCGATGCCATGGCATTGGCAGACCTGGTCGAAAAGGTGTCGGCCGGTCGGTTCGCGCTCCCCGGTGGCACAGAAGCGGTCGGTAAACTCTTTGCCGTTATCGGTCAGGACCTTGGTGATTGTGAAGGGGGCCTTGGCGATCAGGCGCTCGAGGAAGGCGGCGGCGACCCTGGCTTCCTTGGTGGGATGGATTTCCAGGTAGACCCAGCGGGTGGCCCGATCGATGGCGACGAAGAGGTAACGGCCCCGGCTCTCGTCGGGCATCTTAGGCAGGTACTTGATGTCGATGTGGACAAACCCGGGCTCGTAGTCCTTGAAGCCCTTCTTCTTGCCCTTGGAAGGGGCGTTCTCTCCTTCCTTGGCGGCGATCAGTTCTTTGAGGTTGGAAACCCCATGGCGGCGCAGCAGCCGGTCCAGAGCCGAGCGGGACATCTCGGGATAGATGAAGCGATGAACGACCGCCAGCAGGTCATCCAGGGGCAACAGCAGGGTTTCGCGCAGACAGACGACGATCGCTTCCTGCTGCGGGGTCAGGGTGGCATGGATGCGATGGGGCCGGTGCGAGGCGTCCTCGACCGAATCGCGCTGGCGCCACTTGCGGATGGTATGACGATGAACCCCGTATTTCCTGGCCAGAACCGTGGCCGGCAGCTTGGAGTTCTGGATCTCCCGGCGGATCTCGGGCGTGGTGCGGGCTTTCTTGTGGAGACGGATGACCATGACTTCCTCCTCGTCCATCAAGCTTGAGTCGTCTTTCCGGCCTGGGACTCTGCCATCAGCTCGCTCAGAACATCCCAAGCACGGAACAAAGGATAGCTCCTCTTGGGAATATGATCACACGGGACCCAACAGGTAGATGCGACTCCTCCAGCAGCTCGCGCATCTCGGCCATCAGCCAGGCGGGAATGGATCTTTCCGCCTTGATGGCGACATCGATGTCAGAAGCCGGACGGAGATCGCCGCGGGCGCGGGAGCCGAACAGAAGCAACCGGGCCTTGAAGCGCTCAAGATAAGGCTCGAGCAGCCGCTGAATTTCCGCGGCGTCGAGGGGGTCGAGGCGGGGCTTTGCGGCGGCTGTTGGCATGGTGGCGTTATTTTTGGCAAACGCCTATAGTTTAGGCCAAAACCTGGCAACCGGGGGGGGCTTGTGCAAACCGTCATCGACCGCCTGCTCGACCATCTGATCCGGAAACTGGGCGACGAACTGCTCGGGGTATGGGTGCCCGTTCATTCTCCACCGCGCGTGGTTCACGGAATCGACCGTTGCGTAGCGACGCCATAGTCTGAGGAGCCGGATGCCTTAATCGGGCACGTCCGGATCTGTGGGAACCGCGGGTGAGCAATCGCCCGCGGTCACCCGGCTATTAAACTCCGGTAAGTTGGGCCAGGCCCCGCCCGGGCGGCGGGGCCGTATGTTCACACAGTCTGGATCGGAATTCGGCGGCTGAGATGGCCGCTGGCCTTCGGGAGCACCAGGGTCAGCACGCCGTTGCGGTAGCAGGCCTCGGCGCGGTTTTCGTCCACCGGCGCCGGCAGGGGGATGGCGCGTTCGAAGGCGCCGTAGGCGCGTTCCAGCAGATAGTAGTGGCCGCCGCTTTCCTCGCGTTCCGCCAGCTTCTCGCCGCGTACCACCAGGGTGTCGCCGACGATCTGAATGTCGAACTGATCCGGCTCCATGCCGGGGATTTCCAGCCGCACGATCAATTTGTCCTTCTCTTCCTTCACCTCCGCAGGGATGAGGCCCCAGCGGGAAGCGTCGGCCATCAGCTGCTGCTCGGGGCCTTCGCCCCGGCGGCGGTGGGTGAAGCGGGTCAGGGCGTGGCCGGCGCGCTCCTTCAGTTGCTGCCAGCCTTCGGCCAGGGATGCCACGGCATGCTGGATGCCGTGACGCAGTTGTTCCAGGGTGCTCATCTTCCGTTCTCCTCAAGTTCGTTGTGGGATGGCCGAGAGATTGTAGCGGTATGGCCGGCAATCTGCCGAGTTTTGACTATGCTTGTTGTCATAGCGAAATTGAACTTCCAAACGAGGTGGACAGAATGAACTGGAATTCCGTCGGCATGCGCCTGGTGCTTGTGGTTTTGGGGCTGATTTTCATGGTATCGGTGGCGCTCTTATGGATCTATGCCAGACAGCAGCGCAACACCGCCATCGAGGCGGAGGTGCGTATGGCCCAGAACGTGATCCAGGCGGCGGAAGCGGCTCGGGATCAAGTGGCCAGAAAGTGGGACATGGGGATTTTCAGCCCGGAGATGCTACACCAGTTTACGGCGCTACCCCAGGATGAGGCCAAACAGAAAATTCTCGCCACCGTGCCCATCGTCAACGCCTGGGAGATGATTCGGAAAAATGCCGGCGCCAACGGCTACCGCCTGCGGACCCCGCGCCACAACCCCCGCAATCCCGCCAACGAACCTGACGCCCTGGAGGCCGAAGCACTGGCCTATTTCAAGCAGCACCCGGAAGCCCAGGATTATCGGGTCGTGGACGAGAAAACTAATACTTTGCATTATTTCCGCCCGGTGCGGCTGCAGCAGCAATGTCTGGTCTGTCACGGAGATCCGCGTAATTCCTTGGCACTGTGGGGGCGTGACGACGGCAGGGACATCCTGGGTTATCCCATGGAGGGTAAGAAGGTCGGTGATCTGCACGGCGCTTTCGAAATCATTACTCCGCTCGATACCGCCGATGCCGCCATCTCCGCCCATGTCTGGAAGGCAAGTGGCCTGATCGGGCTGGCGGCACTGCTGGTGGGTGGTGGCCTGTTCTTCACCGCCAGGCGCATGGTCGTCGATCCCCTCACCCAATTGGGGATGAAACTTCAGGACATCGCCAGCGGCAGCGGCGATCTCACCGCCCGCCTGGAAGTCAGGGGCAAGAACGAGTTCGCCTGGATCGCCCACAGCTTCAATCAGTTTGTCAAAAAACTGCGCAATATGGCGTTGACGGTGCAGGACGCGGCCCATCACCTGGCTAAAGAAACCGAGCGCTTGAATGAGGCGGCGGTCGATACTGGGCAGCGGGCAACCTGCCAGGGTGAGGCGATCCAGCACCTGGTGACGATGATGGAACAAATGTCGGCCGCGATCCAGGAGATCGCCGAAACCACCGCCAAGGCGGCGGAAAACGCGCAGGCGACCGACCAGGAAACCCAGGCCGGTCGGCAGGTGGTGCAGGCGGCGATCGAGAAGATCGACCGGCTGGCCGTCGAGGTGGACAAGGCGGCCCAGGTGCTCAAGGAGCTGGAGAAGGACAGCGACAGCATCGGCGAGGTGCTGAAGATCATCGGCGACATCGCCGATCAGACCAACCTGCTGGCGCTGAACGCCGCCATCGAGGCGGCCCGGGCCGGGGAGCAGGGTCGGGGTTTTGCGGTGGTGGCCGAGGAGGTCCGTACCCTCGCGAGCAGGACCCAGGAATCCACCGCCGAGATCCAGAATACCATCGAACGCCTGCGCAACCGCGCCCGTCAGGCGGTGGGCGTCATCGATCAGAGCAAGGAGCAAGCCCAGGCCAGCAAGGAGGAAGCCCACGGCGTCAACACCGTGCTGGAAAGCATCACCCGAATGATGAACGACGTGCGGGAGATGAACACCCAGATCGCCAGTGCCGTCGAGGAGCAAAGCATGGTGAGTGCCGAGGTCAGCCAGAACGTCGCCAGCATCAGCGAAGGTGTGGAGGAAACCTGCGCCCGGATGGAGGAAACCCGCCAGGCGGTCGCTTCCCTGCGGGAAAACGCCGAAAAGCTCGATCAGACAGCCAACCAGTTCCGTACCTGAGACACGGAACGATCCGAAACGAAAGAGGCCGGGGGACACCCCGGCCTCTTTCGTCAGCGCCGGGCGCGGCGCAGTTCCTCCAGCAGATCCAGCACCAGGGCGGCGCCGGGAGGATTGAGCCCCAGATCCCGCTCCAACCGCAGGGCGGTGCGCAGGCGCTCGAAGGCGACGGCGTCGAACCACCACTGGGGCGGCTCCGGCCCGCCCTGGTATTCGATCACCCCCTGATCCACCAGCTCTATCACGCGTTCGGCGCTGACCTCGAAGATCCGGCACACTTCCACCAGGGTGATGCGGAAGTTCTCGTCCAGGACCACACCCGTAAAAACCTTTTCCTGCAGCATCGCTTACACCCCCATCCCTTGACGCGGATTGAACGGCATCTTGCGGGCCATCTCCTCGTAGAAGCGCTTCTTGTCTTCGGTGTCCGCCGGCGGGGTGTGGATCTTGAGGATCACGTACTGATCCCCCGCAGGCGTCCCTGGAAGCCCCTTGCCCTTGAGGCGCAGTTTGCGGTCGGTTTGGGAGCCGGGCGGAATCCTCAATTCCACTTTGCCTTCCAGGGTCGGCACCGGCACCTTGGCGCCCAAGGCCGCCTCCCAGGGAGTGACGGGCAGGTCCAGGTAAACGTCCTTGTCCTCCACCTTGAACCAGCGGTGGGGCTTGAAGTGGACTTCCAGATACAGATCTCCGGCAGGTCCCCCACCCATGCCCGGGGCTCCCTGGCCAGCGAGGCGGATCTTCTGGCCTTCGCGGATGCCTTTGGGGATTTTGACTTGCAGGCGCTTGTGCTTGTCCACCAGGCGGCCGGTGGCCGGATCGACCTCCGGTACGCTCAGGGTCAGGGTCTGGGTGGTGCCACGATAGGCGTCCTCGAGATCGATGTAAACCTTGGCGTGCAAGTCTTCCCCCCGCATGCGGAATCCACTCCGGGCCCGGCCGCGGCGAAAGCCACCGCCCCCGAAGAGGGCCTCGAAGAATTCGCTGAAGTCGGCGGTCCGGCCCCCTTCGGTGTAGCCTCCGCCGCCGAAGCCGAACTGCTCCTCCCAGCCCGGCGGCGGCTGGAAACCCTGGCCTTCCTTCCAGTGGGCGCCGAACTGGTCGTAAGCCTTGCGTTTTTCCGGGTCCTTGAGGACTTCGTAGGCTTCGTTGACTTCCTTGAACTTCTCCTCGGCGTCCGCTTCTTTGCTCACGTCCGGATGGTACTTGCGCGCCAGCTTGCGGTAGGCACGCTTGATCTCGTCCTGGGTGGCGTCCCGGGAGACGCCCAAAATTTTGTAATAGTCCTTGTATTCCATTGATTTATAAAGTCTTTCAGAAAATAGAACCACTTCATCGCCGATGAAACGAACGATGTTGGCGCCTGCCCCCGCCTGAGGGAGACAGACATGAAGCAACGTTTAGAAAGCCAGCATCAACACGAGTTTCTGCAGGGGGGGCAGGATGAGCATTTTCAGAACCTGCAGTCCGACCAGCGCCAGCAGAGGCGAGAGGTCGAGTCCCCCCAGCGCCGGGATCAGGCGGCGGCAGGGGCGCAGCACCGGTTCGGTCAGGTCCGTCAATAAAGCATAGACCGGATTGTAAGGATCGGGGTTGATCCAGCTCATGACCGCCTGAATGATGATGGCGTAGATGAAAACGTTGAAGGCGAGATTGACCAGCTGGATCAATGCCGAGGCGACGAGAACACCGATGGCCACGCGTCCCCCGCCCTGGAGCAGATAGACGAGATAATCGGCCAGCACCTGCAGAAGCAGCATGAAGACCAGCGAGGCCGTATCGACGCGGCCGATGGCGGGGATGAAGCGGCGCAGCAGGCGCAGAGGCGGATGGGTGATCTTGACCAGTGCCTGAGAGATGGGGTTGTAGAAATCCGCTTCCACCAGTTGGAACAGGAAGCGGAGCATGACCGCCAGGATGTAGAGACTGAACAGGACGTTGACGACGAAGACAGCCGGATCGGCCAGATAACCGCTCATTGTTGTTCTCCCAATTGTTGTGACAGGCTTTGGGCCCGTTCGCAGGCAGCTTTGATCGCGCTACGAACCAGTTCGGTGAATCCCCCTTGGGTGAAGACCTCGATGGCTTTTTCGGTGGTCCCGCCGGGGGAGGTCACCCGGTGCCGCAAGGCTTCAGGGCCGATATCGGTTTCCATGGCCAGTTTGGCCGCCCCCAGGGCGGTCTGTTCCACCAGCAGACGGGCCTCGGCCTGCCCCAGGCCGAGATCGGCAGCCGCTTTTTCCATCGCTTCCATCAGTAGGAAAAAGTAGGCCGGGCCACTGCCGGACACGGCGGTGACGGCATCCAGCAGTTCTTCGCGCTCGACCCAGATGGTGATTCCAACGGCGCGCATGAGCGATTCCGCCCAGTCCCGTTGGGCTTCACTGACATGGGGATTGGCATGCAGGCCGGTGGCGCCGGATTGTACCAGGGCCGGGGTGTTGGGCATGGTGCGGACGATCGGAACCGGGCCTCCGAGCCAGCGCTCCAGATCCGCCTCGCGGATTCCCGCGGCGATGGAGACGACAAGGGGCCGGCGGTTCTGAACGGCAGGGGCGATTTCCTGCGCCAGGGCCTGGATCTGCTGCGGCTTCACCGCCAGGACCACGATGTCGCTGGTTTCGACCAGAGCGGTGCTGTTGTCTGCGCTTTCGATACCGAAGTGCTGCCGCAGCGCCAGGACTTTATCCTGGTTGATATCGGTCACCCGGATGCAGTCGTTGGGATAACCGTCGGCGATCAGGCCGCCGATCAGGCTGGTAGCCATGTTGCCGGCACCGATGAATCCAATCCGCTGAGACATCAAGCGTTCTCCCAAAAATGACGATGGATGCGGTGGGCGCATCCATCGAGTAAGCAATTAGGGCTGTTTCTCTCGCAACTTCCTGAGTTTCTTAGGCTTGAGTCTGGCCTTGCCGTAAGTACCCTGAGCGATCTTGCCGCGGCGGGTACGCAGATCTCCTTTACCCATGGGTCATCTCCTTTCGTCTGAGGGAAAAATGCGAAAAGCCATTTTAACTTGGGGCCGATCAGGAAAAAAGCGCTTGGCAGCGGGCTTGGCGGGTGGAATTTTCGTCTACACTTCATCATAAGTTCACTGAAATCCGATTCAACCTCATGTCTTTGCCGGAGAAGAGAACGATGCACTTTCAGCAACAGCTGCAGGCTTACGGACAATGGAAGACCCGCCTGGCCGACGCGATCGATCAGTACCATGCCTGGTTGAAGAAGTACGATCTGGCGACCACGGAAGTGGAGGAAATGCTCTTCGGCCTGCGGCGGAATTTGCAGTCCGAGCGTATGACCATCGCTTTCGTGGCGGAGTTCTCACGTGGCAAGACCGAATTGATCAATGCCTTGTTCTTCGCCGAAACCGGCGTGCGGCTGTTGCCATCGACACCGGGACGGACCACCATGTGTCCCACCGAAATCTTTCACGATCAGGAAGGCAGCTACATCCGCCTGCTGCCCATCGAAACCCGCCTGGACAACGCCTCTTTGAGCGAGTACAAGGAGCAGCCGGAGCGCTGGCTCAAGATCGACCTGGATGCCGGTTCCCCCCTGCAGATGCAGGAGGCTTTCCAGGAGCTGGTCGCGGTCAAGCGGGTCAGTGTGGCCGAGGCCAAGCGTCTGGGACTTTACCACGAGGATATGGACCGCGGCGGCGACATCCCGCCGGACAGCGTGGAAATTCCCTGCTGGCGTCACGCCCTGATCAGTTTTCCGCATCCCCTGCTGCAGGAGGGATTGGTGATTCTCGACACGCCGGGGCTGAACGCCCTGGGTTCGGAGCCTGAACTGACCCTGAACATGCTTCCCAGCGCCCAGGCGGTGCTGTTCGTCCTGGCCGCCGATACCGGCGTGACCAAAAGCGATATGGACATGTGGCAAAAGCACGTTCGCGGGCTGGACGGCAGCCAGCGGCGCCACGTGGCGGTGGTGATGAACAAGATCGATACGCTGTGGGACGATCTCCAGACCGACGACGGCATTGACCGTTCCATCCATTCCCAGGTTAGGGAAACCGCCAAGGTTCTCAAGGTCCAGGAGGATTTGATCTTCCCCTTGTCCGCCAAGCAGGCGCTGCTGGCGAAGGTGAAAAGCGACGACGCCTTATTGGAGAAAAGCCGCCTGAAACGGCTGGAGGACTATCTGGCCACCGATGTCATGCACAGCCGTCGGGAAATTCTCCAGCAGGCCCTCACCCAGGGGATGGGGCATCTGATCTCCGAATCGCTGACCGTGGTGCGCAGCGAAGCGGAGCAACTGCAGAAACAATTGAAAGAACTGCGCCAGCTGGACGGCAAGAACAGCGACATGACCACCCGCCTGATGGAGGAAACCCGGGCCCAGCAGGCCAGGTACCTGCAGAGCGTGGACAGCTTCCAGGCCAGCCGCCGGGTGTTCGCGATGCAGGCGAAACGGATGCTGGAGGTACTGTCACCCAAGCGGGTGGACGAGGTTATCAAGAAGCATACCCGTTCCATGGAGGCCAGTTTCACCACCTATGGCATGAAGCAGGCCATGAAAGCGGTGTTCGACGATCTGGCGGCGATCCTCGGCGAGGGGGTCGGTGTGGTCGAGGATACCCAGGGATTGGTGCACAACATCTACCACAAATTTGCCGAGGAACACGGTTACGGGGGGTTGCAGGCCCCGATGTTTTCGATCCGGGATTACCAGGTCACGCTGGCGGATCTGTTCCAGGAGGGGGAGAATTTCCGTACCAGCATGTCCTCGACCCTGATGGAACAGCATCTGGTCATCCAGAAACTGTACGTGACCATCCTCTCCAAGGCCCGCAAGCTGCTCCACCAGATCCACCAGGAAACGGCCAACTGGAGCGCGGTCGCCCTGTCCCCGCTGGTCCACCAGATCAAGGAGCACAAAAAGCTGATCGAACAGCGCCTGGCGGTATTGCGCAAGGTCAACCAGTCCAAGGAGTCGCTCGAAGGCGAGATCGAAAAACTCGAGCGCTCGCTGGAACCGGTGCAGACCCAGCAGCAGGAGCTGGAGGCCATTTTGGCGCTGATCGAGGGAGAGGGCGGTCCCGAAACGGCAGCGGCCTCAGCGCCGGCGGCAGAGATCGCTGTCGCCTCCTGAGCGGGTTTCAGCGCCTGCGGTATGCCAGATCGGTGACCGGATGCCCCAGACGCCGTCCCCGCCGTTCGTATTTGGTCTGGGGGCGGGGTGGGATCAGGGCGGTGGCATCGGTGGGTGCAAGGCGTGCGCAGGTGGCCACTGCGGCGCGCATGTGCCCGGCGTAATCGGGCCAGTCGGTCGCCAGATGCAGAATCCCGCCCGGCTCTAGTTTCCCGGCCAGGAGGGCGACGAACGCCGGCTGGATCAGGCGGCGCTTGTGGTGGCGCTTCTTGGGCCAGGGATCCGGAAAGAAAATGTTGATGCGCTGGCACAACCCGGCGCCGATGGCCGTTTCCAGCACTTCCACCGCATCGGCACAATAAACCCGGACGTTATCCAGTCCGCGCTTTTCCAGTTCCAGCAGCAAATGCCCCACCCCGGGGCGGTGGACCTCGATTCCGAGATAGTTGAACTGCGGATAGGCAGCAGCCATTTGTACCAGGCTTTCGCCGTTGCCGAAACCGATTTCCAGGATCAGCGGGGCGCTGTCGGGATAGATCGCCTCGGGTCGAAGCGGAATCTCCGGCGTCAGGCCGTAGCGGGGCCAGAGTACGTCGAGGGCGCGTCGTTGGGCCGGGGTCAGGCGGCCTTCCCGGCGGACGAAGCTGCGGATATGCCGTTTCAGCTGGTCTGTTGCAGGTATTTCAGCCATTGGGTTGCCGCTTTACGGGTCGATGGGAATTGCCGGGCCCGTGCGAACGCCTTGCGCGCCGCCTCCCCCCGGCCGGTTTCGAAATAGGCGCTGCCCAGCAGCAGCCAGGCTTGACCCGGATCGCGCAGGCCACCCTTTTTCAGGGCGGTTTTGAGCGCGTCGATGGCGTCCTGCCAGGCTTCCCGCTCTAGATGCAGCTGGGCCAAGCGCAGCCAGGGCTGGCCACTGCCGCTGAGGCGGGCGGCCCGCTGCAGGGCGGTGACGGCGCGTTGGAATTCGCGGGCCTCGATCCAGGTGTCGGCGAGCAGGCGCCAGTTGCGGTAACTGGATTTGACCTGTCGGGCTTTGAGCGCCTGTTGCAGGCGTTCCCCGGCCAGATAGGGCACGTGGACCAGCCGGAGCAGATTGACCAGGTTGAGAATCTCCGGTTCCTGATCCCGCAGGCCGAGGAAGTGTTCCAGCTCGGCGACTGCGGCGGCGTTGAAGCGCTTTCCGGCCAGGTTGTAGAGACCGGCCAGTTGCCGCCAATACTTTTCCTGCTCGGGATGGCGGCGAATGAGGGTTTTCAGGTCGGCGATCGCGGCGTGGTAACGCTTGAGTTGATAATTGATGCCGATCCGCAGCTGCAGCCAGGCGTCCTTGGGGCGGCCGGTCTTGGCGATGGCCTGGTTCAGGTGGGCGAGCGCCGCCCGGTAGCGTTCCAGGCGGGTATAGACCTGGGCCAGCAGCAGATGATCCTCGGCGTGGATCTCCGGTTGGGTTTTCAGCCACCGTTCCAGCAGAGCGGCGGCCTGGCGCGGCTGATCCAGGGCGAGGTAGAGCTGTCCCAGGGTTCGAAGCGCTTCACGGGCCTGGGGTTGCGGAAGGGCGCCGCTGTCGAGCGCCTGTTGAAGATAGCGGACGGCCTGGCGGTAATCCCCCTTGGCGGCATAGGCGGCGCCCAAGGCGCGAAGCAGCAGGGCCTTTTCCGCCTTGGCGCCGGTCTTTTCCAGGCGCTGTCGCAGCAGCCCGACCGCTTGATCGTAATGGCGCTGATCGAGCAGTTTCCCGACCTTTTCCAGGGTACGAAAGGTCTGAGGGCTGACCTGCGCCGCCTGGACGGCCGTTGTGAGCGAGAGTGCAAGGAGGAAAGGCAGCAACCGGCGGCACATGGTCATTTCCGCAGTTTGAATTCCAGGACCTGGACCGCGCGCTGGGCCGTCGGCCGGCCATCGACGATCAGGGGCTTGAATTTCCAGCGCGAGATCGCCTCGATGGCGGCCCGTTCGAAGACGCCTCTGGGGTGGGCTTCCACCACCTTGACGTCGGTGACGGTGCCTTCCGGCGTGATGGTGAATTCCAGTTTGACCCACCCCTCGATCCGGCGCATCCGGGCCCGCATCGGATAGCGCGGCGGAATGCGCACCAGCGGGATCACCTGGCTGGCGGCCTTGGGGGCGGGTTTGCCGACGTCGATTCCCGCCAGCAGCGATTCCTGCAACCGGCTCGACAGGGGAACGTCCAGCGCCGGTATGTCGATGTCCGGAGTGACGTTGGCTACCGGCCTGGGGGTGGCCAGCTGGGGCTGGGGCGGCGGCGGCTCCTTCTCCGGCGGTTTGGGCGGGGGACGCTGGATGGGGGGCGGCGGCTTGGGCATCTGTTTGAGGCGGATGAAATCCACCAGCCGCCTGGCCTCGGTCTTTTGCAGATCCAACTGGCCGCCCTGGACCATCAGCGCCATCAGCCAGAACAGTCCCAAAGTGATGGCCGCTCCCAGCAGCAGCGCCGGAAGCCATAGATGATAGGGAGAAGGCGTCATCGCGGTTCTGCGGTGGCGGCGATGGCCATGTCGGTGACTCCGGCCAGACGGATCTGATCCATCACCCGGGTCAGGATGCTGACCTTGGCATCCCGGTCGGCGGCGATGATGACCGTCCCCAACGGGTTCTCGGCCCGCAGCCGGGCGATGACGGCGCGAACCGCGCGGATGTCCACCGGCCGTTTGTCGATCCAGATTTCCCCGTTGGCCTTGATGGCGACGACGATGTTGCCGCGTTCCTGGCGCTCGGCGGTCTGGGCGCTGGGACGGTTGACCTCGATGCCGGCTTCCTTGACGAAAGAGGTGGTGACGATGAAGAAGATCAGCATGATGAAAATGATGTCGAGCATCGGGGTCAGGTTGATTTCCCCGCTGTCGTCATCGGCTGGCTGGTAACGGTGGCGTCGCATCATTCGAAGTGGAGCTGGTCGCTCAAATGGCGGGTTGCGGCTTCCACCCGCCTTTCAATCCGTTGGCTGGCATACAACCCGGCGATCGCTTGAGTCATGCCGGCCAGGGTAGGCAGGGTGGCTTGTGAAATGTGGGTCGCCATGGCGCGGGCGTTGCCGGTGCCGAACACGGCCAGGGCGTCGAACATGTGGATCATGCCGTTCACGGTTCCGAACAGCCCCAGCAGCGGGCTCAGGGAGACGAGAATCTTGATCAGCGGCAGGGTGCGGCGCAGCTGCAGGCGGGCTTCGGAAATCAGGCGTTCGCGGATTTTGAGCGCGTACCAGGAGTGTTTGTCCCGGCGCTGGTTCCAGCGCTGCAGCCATTGGCGGCGCAAGCGCGGATAGACCCAGAGGAAAAACAGGTAGCGCTCCGTCACCAGGGTCCACAGCAGCACCGCGGCCACCAGGATCAGCTTGACCACCGGTCCCCCCTGGGCGATGAAATCGTTGACGGCCTCGATCCACGCCATCGTCATCCGCGGCGTTTCTCCAGAATCTGGCTGACCAGTCCCGCACTTTGTTCCTCCAGAATCGAAACGATCGTGCGGCTGCGGCTGGCCAGGAGGGCGTGGAGGAACAGCAGCGGGATCGCCACCGAAAGCCCCAGCATGGTGGTGACCAGGGCCTGGGAGATGCCGCCAGCCATCAGCTTGGGGTCTCCGGTGCCGAACAGGCTGATCGCCTGGAAGGTCTGGATCATGCCGGTGACGGTACCGAGCAGACCGAGCAGGGGGGCGACGGCGGCGAGCAGTTTCACCAGCGACTGGCCCCGCTCCAGCGGCGGGATCTCCCGCAGGATCGCCTCGTCCAGCAGGGCTTCCAGGGTTTCTGGGTCGGTGCTCTTGGCGCCCAGCGCCGTCAGGAAGATGCGGCCCAAGGGGTTGTCGTCGCGCGGTTGTTCCACGTCCGCCAGCTGTGCCTCCACCCGTTTGCCGACGCCCCACAGCACCGCCAGGCGGACGGCCACGATCGCCAGTCCGATCGCGCCCAGCGCCAGGATGATGTAACCGATCAGTCCGCCCTGCTGGATGCGTTCCCAGGCGTTCGGGGTGTGGGTCAGCATTTCCAGGAACACGCCCCGGGTCGGGTCGATGGCCACCGGCGCCCGGTCACCCTGGGCGTGGAGAAAGTCGCGGGCCAGCCTCAGCGGTTTTCCTTCCGGCTGCCGCGACAGCACCATCAGCTGTTCGGTTTCCGGCAGATAGCGCAGATAACCGGGCGCGGCGATGGCGTTGAAGACGCCGATGCGGACCACGTCGGTTTCGAAGGGCTTGCCGTCACTGGCGAGAATCTCCCGCTGAAAGCGGACCACCTTGCCGGCTTCGGTCATCTCCTCCAGCATCAAGGTCCAAAGGGTATGCAGCTGCTCCAGGGTGGGCAGGCGCTTGCTGTCGGCGATGGGCGCCAGCCTGGCGGCCCGTCCCGGGTACTGGGCCGAAACCAGCGACTGCTGCAGATCGGCCTTCAGATCGCCGGCGACCTGGCGCACGGTGCCGACGATTTCTCCCAGGACCCCGCTGCTGGCCTGGAGTTTCTCTTCCAGTTTCAGCAGCTCCTGGCGATTGGCCTCGAACTCGGCCTTGAGGGCCTCGGCCTGTTTTTCCAGCGCCTTGAGCCGGGCTTTGGCTTCGGCCAGCAGTTGCTGGCGATGCTGTTTCTCTGCGAGAAAGCGGGCTTCACGCTGCCTGTCCACCTGGGACAGCCGGATCTGCTGGCGTTTGACTTCGGCCAGCAGCTGGTCGAGATCCGCCGCCGCTGCGCTGACGGGAAGAAGCAGGCAGGCCGCCAGCAGCCAGGTCAGGATTCTCATTTCGCCTCCTGTGCGGTCGGCAGCGGCAGCGTGAGCAGATCGGGGGCGGCCTCCTTGCGGGCGATGCGCAGCCCCTCGCGGATGGTGCGGCGGTAGTCGTCCGGCAGTGTTTCCCAGCGTTTCTGACGCGGGTTCCAGAAGCCGGAGGTTTCCCCGTCGAGGGTCTGATAGAACAGGGCGACCCGGCCGATGCGGAGGAAGTCCACCGGGCGCTTTTCGTTCTCCAAGGCCAGTTCGTCACGATAGGCCTCGATGGTCTTGGCGTAATCGTTTTCTATCTGATACGCCTCGAGAATGCGGCGGAATTTCTCCGCCGTGGAAACTTCGGCCGAGTCGAGCATGGCTTTGAGCTGGGCGATCCGCTGACGCCGTTCCTCGGGCAGGAAGGGGGTGTCCAGGGCGACGAAACGGCCCAGGGTGTTGACCATTTCCAGCATCAGGGGGACGATTTCGCGCTCGGCGCGGGCGATTTCCTCCAGCTGGCGGGCCAGCTCGGCCTTTTCCCGGCGCTGGGATTCCACCAGCTTTTGCAGGTGATCGACGTAAGTCTTCAAGGTCTCGGTCTCCCGCAGCGTGCGCCGGTATTCGTCGAGCATCTGCCGGGTGACGTCGTCCAGACGATCGATGCGTTTCTGGCTTTGGGCGGCCTGTTTGAGGGTCTCGGTTTCGGTACGGATGGCTCGGTCCAACGGGTCCGCCATCAGTCCTTCGGCAACCAGAAGCGCGAGCGCGACCAACGTTCCGTTTCGAAGCATGCCTTGTCTGCCTGTGCTTAAATGGTCGGAAACCTTATCATATCGTTGTTAAAATACAACCGTTTGCAGATGAGCTTGTAAACGATTGCAAGCTCTTCTAAGATAACCTGTTTTCGTCGCAGCTACTATCTGCGATCATGGTGCCCAATCTGTTCCACGAGGATAACCCAATCATGAAAGCCGGTATTCATCCCGAATACAAAGAAGTCACCATCACCTGCAGCTGTGGTAACGTGATTCACACCCGTTCGACCCTGGGGCGAGATATTCATATCGAAGTTTGTTCCGCCTGCCATCCCTTCTACACCGGCAAGCAGAAGATCGTCGACACCGCCGGCCGGGTGGACAAGTTCCGGCGCAAGTACGGCGGCAAATAAGGCCGATGGCCGACGCCAAGACCGTCCAGGTCCGCGATCCCGGCAGCGGAAAACATGCCGAGCTGCCGGTGCTGGAAGGCACCCTGGGGCAGGCGGTGATAGATATGCGCGGTCTGCCGGGACAGCTGGGCTATTTCAGTTACGATCCCGGCTTCGTCTCCACGGCCAGCTGCCGGAGCGCGATCACCTACATCGACGGTGACGAGGGTACGTTGCTGTATCGGGGTTACCCGATCGAACAACTGGCCCGCCACAGCGCCTTCCTCGAGGTGGCTTACCTGCTGATGTTCGGTGAGCTACCCAAGTATGAGGAATTGCAGGCCTTCGCCGCCGATATCCGCCAGGAGGCGATGATTCACGAAACCCTGCGCAAGTTCTTCGAGGGGTTTCATTACGACGCCCATCCCATGGCGATGATGGTGGGGGTGGTCGGTTCGCTGTCCGCCTTCTATCACAGCGAGCTGGACATGGGGGATCCGCACCAGCGCCGGGTGTCGGCCATCCGCATGCTGGCCAAGATGCCCACCATCGCGGCGGCCTGCTACCGGCATTCGGTGGGCCTGCCTTTCGTCTATCCCCGCGCCGATCTGGGCTATTGCGAGAACTTTCTCAACATGATGTTCTCGGTGCCCTCGCTCCATTCGGGCGGGGATGATGCCTGGTACCTGGATCCGGTCGCGGTCGACACCTTGGATCTGTTGTTCATCCTGCACGCCGATCACGAGCAGAACGCCAGCACCTCCACCGTGCGTCTGGCCAGCAGCACCGGCGCCAACCCCTACGCCTGCATCGCCGCCGGCATCGCCGCCCTGTGGGGGCCCGCCCACGGGGGCGCCAACGAGGCGGTCCTGAGCATGCTGGAGGAAATCGGCACCCCGGAACGCATCCCGGAATACATCGCCCGCGCCAAGGACAGGAACGATCCCTTCCGGCTGATGGGATTCGGTCACCGGGTGTACAAGAATTACGATCCCCGGGCGCAGATCATCCGCAAAGCCTGTCACGACGTGCTGGCGCGCTTCTCGCCAGACGAGCCACTGTTCGAACTGGCGATGCGTCTGGAGGAGATCGCGCTCCACGACGAGTATTTCATCGAGCGGCGGCTGTACCCCAACGTGGACTTCTATTCCGGCATCATCTACAAGGCCCTCAACATCCCGGTCAACATGTTCACGGTGATGTTCGCCATCGCCCGGACCGCCGGCTGGGTGGCACACTGGCTGGAATTGAAGGCCGATCCCGAGCAGCGCATCGGTCGGCCGCGGCAGCTGTATGTCGGGGCGGCGCCGCGGGATTACCGGCCGATCGAGCAACGTTAGTCCGCGGTTTCCGCCAGCAGGCGCCGCAGGGCCTTGATGGAAGCGCGCGGCGCTTGCCTGCCCGTCTGCCGCAGGGCCTTGGGAGGCAGCAGGCGGGTTTCCACGGCCAGGCCGTGCCAGTCGAGGGTCAGCACCGGAACCTGGCAGGTCTGGCCGTTGAGTTTGACCGGGACGTCCGCCTCCTGACGATAGGGAACGCCGTTTTCCTCCAGGGCCCAGATGACCGCTTCCGGAGTCTCGGGAAACAGTTGCAGCTGGATGGGTTGGTGTTCCCCGGCGGTGCCCGCCAGGACCGCGCCGGTCAGGTGGGGGGAGAAGTCTTCCAGGAAGGCCATCACCTCCAGCGCGATCCGACGCAGGTGCCGGATGAACTGCGGCTGGTGGCGGAAGCGGAAGATGCGATGGTAATCCTGCAGAGCGGCGGTCACGCTGTCGTCGTCCGGTAGATTCTGGCCCCAGTCCAGCCCCAGCCGCTCGGCGGCCTTGCGTTTGGCGATCGCGTAGTCGTTGACCCCTTCCTCAATGATGATGCGGGCGCTGAGCTGGGCGACGCGGATGCGGTTGCGTTGGGTGTGCATGGCTAGAACAGTTCATCGAGCAGGGTTTCACCTTGCCCTCCGCCGGCGGCCGGCTGATAGGGAGGGAGATTCTCCTCCCGGAAGATCTCGTCGATGCCGCCCTCATAGGTGCGCAGCCCCGTCTGGGGGTCGATGCGTGCAGTGACGATGCCTTCCGGTTGTGGGAACGGGTATTCCGGCTGGCCGTCTAGGGCCACTCTCATGTAGTCGATCCAGATCGGCAATGCCGCATGGGCGCCGGTTTCGCCACGGCCGAGCGGGGCACCGTCGTCGAATCCCACCCAGGCGATCGCCACCAGCGGTGGGGCATAACCGTTGAACCAGGCATCGCGCTGGTCGTTGGTGGTGCCCGTCTTGCCGGCTAGGTCGTTACGGCCCAGTTGGCTGGCGCGGATGGCGGTTCCTCGCCGCACCACGTCCTGGAGCATGGAGTGCATGAGGTAGTGGACCCGGGGCTCGACGATGCGGGGGGCGGCGTGGTCGCAGCCGTCACAGGCACGAGCCGGCTCGGCTCGGCCGATGACGGTGCCGTCGCGGCGTTCGATCCGTTCGATCAGATAAGGTTCGATCCGGAAACCGCCGTTGGCGAAGGTGCTGAACACCCGACCCATGTCCCACAGACTGGCAGTGCCGCTGCCCAGCGCGAGGGAGGGCGTGCGCGGTAGTTGCTCCGGGCGGAAGCCGAAGCGCAACGCGGTGTCGATGACCCGCTCCAGGCCGATCCGCCGCAGCAGGCGGATGGAAACCAGGTTGCGGGAATTGCGCAGCGCCACTCGCAGGCGGGTGGGACCGTAGAACTTGCCGCTGTAGTTCTCCGGCCGCCATTCGCTCTCGCCATTGGAATAGACGATGGGGGCATCGTTGATGACCGTGGCCGCGGTCAATCCGGCCTCCAGAGCGGCGGTATAGAGTATGGGCTTGAAACCGGAGCCGGGTTGGCGCTGGGATTGTATCGTCCGGTTGAATTTGCTCCGGGAGAAATCATAGCCGCCCACCATAGCCAGCACTGCACCGCTGCGGCTGTCCAGCGACAGCAGTGCCCCCTGTACCTGGGGGATCTGCGCCAGACGCCATTCTCTTGTCTCGTCCCGGCGAACTCGGATGACGTCACCGACGCGAAGTTGTGCCAGCTGCTTGTGGGAGGTTTGCCGGGCCCATGCCAGCCCCTCGTAGTCGAGCCAGATCGTCTGCCCCGAGGCGAGCAGGGCGGTCAGACGGGTGAGCTTGGGGTCGATGGCAAGCACCTGGGCGGCCACGGTGGCGCCCGCCGGGGTGTGGTCTTGTAGCGCCTGCAGACGCTCGGATTCGGGTAGGGAAGGATCGATATACCCCTCGGGTCCGCGGTAGCCATGGCGTTCATCATACTGGTGCAGGCCATTGCGGACGGCGCTTTGGGCGGCCCGCTGCAGGCGGCTGTCAATGGTGGTGATCACCCGGTAGCCGGCGCTGTAGATTTCATCCCCGAAACGCGCGTGAAGCTGACTGCGGACCTGTTCGGCGACGTAGGGTGCATCCAGCTGGCGCGAAGGGGCAAGCGGCTGGTGCAGGGAGGCGGTCAGCGGTTGCCGGAGGGCCTGGCGATACTGGCCGTCGTCGATGAATCCCAGTTCATGCATGCGGCGCAGGACGTAATCGCGCCGCAGCCGGGCCCGCTGGGGATCGGAAATCGGGTTGAAGCGTGACGGCGCCTTCGGCAATCCTGCCAGCATGGCCATTTCGGGCAGAGTCAGCTGATCCAGGGTTTTGCCGTAGTAGATCTGCGCGGCGGCGGCGATGCCATAGGCGTGATGGCCCAGATAGATCTTGTTGAGATACAGCGCCAGGATCTCGTCCTTGGACAGCACCTGTTCCATCTTCAGGGCCAGGATGATCTCCTTGAACTTGCGCTCGTAGGTCTTCTCCGGGCTGAGGAAGAAGTTGCGGGCCACCTGCATGGTGATCGTGCTGCCACCCTGGCGTTTGTGGCCGGTGCGCAGCAGTTCCCAGGCCGCTCGCAGCAGTCCCTGCGGATCGACGCCCGGATGCTGATAGAAACGGTCGTCCTCGGCAGCAAGAAAGGCCTGTACCAACTGCTTGGGGACTTCCCCGATGGCGACCGGGATACGTTTCTTGTCCCCAAAAACGGCGATCAGGCGGCCGTCATGGCTGTAGATTTCCAGGGGGGTCTGCAGTTCCACGTGACGCAGGCTTTCGGGGTCGGGCAATTGGGCCTGCAAGCGCCGATATTCGGTGAAACCGATGCCGAGGCCGACGGCGGCGGCGATGAGGATGAGCCCGGACAGCCCGATCAGGAATTTGCGCATGGAGGGTCCAGAAATCTGCGACGTGCTTTTCAAAATGGCGAGAAGAAACCCGGCGTCCTGCCGGAAAAATTTTTTTAACTATACTACAAACTGTGAACGAACTAAGACCGACGCACCTGGCCAGCGTTCCAGGGCGCGCCGCTGCATAGGACGACATCGTGATGTTATTCAGACGCAAGCAACCGCCGGTTCTCGGCATCGACATCAGTGCGGCCGCGGTCAAATTGATCGAACTGGGGCGCAACAACGGGCGTTACCGGGTGGAGAGTTATGGCGTCGAACCCCTGCCGCCCAACGCCGTGGTCGACAAGAACATCGCCGATGTCGAGGCCATCGGCCGGGCGATCAAGGCGGCGGTGAAAAAGTCTGGAACGCGGCTGAAACATGCCGCCGTGGCAGTTTCCGGTTCTGCGGTGATCACCAAGACGATCACCCTGCCCGCCGAGTATTCCGAAGAGGATCTGGAAGATCAGATTCAGCTGGAGGCGGAGCAGTACATTCCCTATGCCCTCGACGAAGTCAGCCTCGATTTCGAGGTGATCGGGCCCAATGCCAAGAATCCGAAGATGAACGATGTTCTGCTGGCCGCGTCGCGTCGGGAGAACGTCGACAACCGGGTCGCGGCGTTAGAGCTTGCGGGCCTGAAGGCGGCCATCGTCGATGTGGAAGCCTATGCACTTGAGAATGCTTTTACGTTGATAGAGACCCAGCTGGCGCAGCATCGCAAAGGCGGGGCGATCGCGATCGCGGATGTGGGGGCGACGACGACCACCTTCAACGTCATTCACGAGGGGCGGATCATTTATACCCGCGAACAGGGTTTCGGCGGCCGTCAGCTGACCGAGGAGATTCAGCGCCGTTACGGCCTGTCCTACGAAGAGGCAGGGCTTGCCAAGAAGCACGGTGGTCTGCCGGACAGCTACATGTGCGAGGTGCTCGAGCCTTTCAAAAATGCAATGGCGCAACAGATCGGCCGTTCGTTGCAGTTCTTCCTGTCCTCCAGCACCCACCAGGATGTGGATGTGCTGGTGCTGGTCGGAGGATGCGCCTCCATCCAGGATGTCGACCGGCTGGTGGCGCAAAAGTTGGGGATTCCGGCCGTCGTAGCGAATCCGTTCGTGAACATGGGCCTGGCCGGTCGGGTGGATGCCCAGGCGCTGCGTCAGGACGCTCCGGCGATGATGATCGCCTGTGGTTTGGCTTTGAGGAGTTTCGACTGACATGGCGCGGATAAACTTACTTCCTTGGCGTGAAGAACGGCGGCGCCAGCAGCGCCAGGAATTCTTCATCGCCGTCGGTCTCGGGGTGGGTCTGACGGTGGTCATCATGGCCGGCATCCATCTGTATCTGGCGGACCGGATCGAGTATCAGGAAATACGCAACCGCTATCTCAAATCGCAGATCGCCGTGCTCGACCGCAAGATTCGCGAGATCCGCGATCTGGAGAAGAAGCGGGACCTGCTGGTCTCCAAGATGGAGATCATCCAGCGTCTGCAGTCCAGCCGGCCGGAGATCGTCCACCTGTTCGACGCCCTGGCGCGCACCGTCCCCGAGGGGGTTCATCTCAACAAGATCGTGCAGAAGGGTGATCATCTGACGGTCACCGGCATCGCCCAGTCCAATGCCCGGGTTTCTGCCTACATGCGCAACATCGAGTCCTCCCCCTGGATGGAAAAGCCGCAACTGAAGGTCATCGAATCCAAATCCAAGTCCAAACATGAAAGGCAGGGGCGCTTTACCCTGGAGATCCGCCAGCGACATCCCAAGGCCGGTCAGACGGGAGGCGAGTCATGAACCTGGCGGAGATCAACTGGGACCTGGAGGCGGCGGGAACCTGGCCCTGGCCGGTCAAGCTGGCCGCCATCGTGATCCTTTCCCTGGCGGTGGCGGGCGGATGGTTCTATTACGACACCCAGGATCAGCTCGCCCAGCTGGAACAGGCCCGCAAGCAGGAGTCCAGCCTGAAGCAGACGCTGGAAATCAAGCAGAAGAAGGCGGCCAACCTGGATGCCTACAAGGAACAGTTGGCGGAAATGGAGAAGGCCTTCGGCAACATGCTGCGGCAGCTGCCGAACAAGGCGGAAGTTCCGGCGCTGCTGGTGGACGTTTCCCAGACCGGCCTGGCCAGCGGGCTGGAATTCGAGCTGTTCCAGCCCCAGGGCGAAGTAAAGAAGGAATTTTATGCCGAGCTGCCCATCAAGGTCCGGGTGATCGGCAATTACGAACAGCTCGGCACCTTCGTCAGCGGTTTGGCGGGGCTGCCGCGGATCGTCACCGTGCACGACGTTTCCATCGATCCCCTCAAGAGCGGTGACCGCCTGGTCATGAACGCCGTGATCAAGACCTATCGCTACCTCGAGGACGAAGAAATCGCAGATCGGCGCAAGAAAGGCAGAAAAAAGCGAGGTAGAAAGTGATGTTCAAGCGTGTGCGCACGGTCATGGCGTTGATTTTGGCCGTTTTCCTGGTCGGCTGCGGGGATCGGGATATTTCGGATCTCGAAGCCTATGTCGCGCAGGTCAAGGGCCGTCCCAAGGGTGGCATCGAGCCGCTGCCGGAGATCAAGGTCGTGGAGACTTTCGTTTTCGACCCCGAAGGGCTGCGCGATCCTTTCGTACCGGCCAAACAGGCGCCGCCGCCGCAGGTGGCGGTCGGCGGCAGCGGCATCAAACCCGATCCCACCCGTCCCAAAGAGCCTTTGGAAGCCTACGATCTGGATAGCCTGCGCATGGTCGGGACGGTGAAGAAGGATACCGTCCTGTGGGCGTTGATCCAAACGGGGGAGGGGACGATCTACCGGGTCAGGACGGGCAATTACCTGGGCAAGAATCACGGCCGTATCGTGCGTATCACCGAAGAAGGGATCGATCTGGTGGAAATCGTCCCCGATGGTCCGGGTACGTGGCGGGAACGTCAGGCGAGCCTGGCCCTGGCGGAATGACGGGCAATGAACTTCAAGCAACGACAGAGGGTAGCGACGCATGTTGGGTAACGACTGCACGGTAAAGGGCGGCGAGGCGAAGGTCGGATGGCTGATGTTGGCCTGGACCTTGTGGTTGTTTCTGGCCCTGGCGGCCCGGGCTCAGGAGAATCAGCTCAAAGATATCCACTTCTCCACGCTTCCCGGCGACAAACTGCAGATGCGTTTCGTATTCACCGCCGGGGCGGTCGAACCCAAGGTCTTCCACACCGACAACCCGGCTCGTATCGTCCTCGATTTCCCCGGTGTGCGCAACGGTCTGATCCAGAAATCGTTGACCGTAAATACCGGTATCGTCACCCAGGTGAACGTGATTGAGGGTGGGGGCCGCACGCGGGTGGTCGTCAATCTGGTGGCGCCGGTGCCCTATCGGGTGGAATCGGAGGGTGAGGAAGTCCACCTGCTGTTGGAAAGCGTCGGCGCGGTGGCGACCACAGTGACCCGGCCGGCCGCCCACGCGGCGTTGCCGACCCAACGGATCGAGAAGGTCGATTTCCGCCGTGGGCCTCAGGGTGAAGGCCGGATTCTGGTGTTTCTAGCCCAGCCCAACACCCTGGTCGATCTGCGCGAGGAAGGCGGAAAGGTGATCGCCACCTTCCTGCGCACCCGGCTGCCGTCCAAGTTGGCCAAGGTGCTGGACGTGATGGATTTTGCGACGCCGGTCAAGCAAATCAAGATCTTCCAGGACGGTCCCAACGTCCGCATGATGATCACCCCGGCGACCCCGGACTACGAATACCTTTCCTATCAGTCCGACCGCCTGCTAACCATCGAATTTCGTCCTTTGACCCAGGCGCAGAAAGAAGAGAAGAAAAAGAAGTTTCCCTATACCGGCGAGCGGTTGTCGCTCAACTTCCAGGACATTCCAGTCCGTTCGGTGTTGCAGATCCTGGCGGACTTCACCGGGCTCAACATCATCGCTGCCGATACCGTCAAGGGCAACGTCACCCTGCGCCTCAACAACGTGCCCTGGGACCAGGCGCTGGATCTGGTGCTCAAAGCCAAGGGGCTGGGCAAGCGCCGAGAGGGCAACGTGATCTGGGTGGCGCCGCTGGACGAAATCATCAAGCTGGAAAAGAAGGAGCTGGAGCACGTTCAGTTCCGCCAGCAGAAGGAGCCGCTTAAGACCGAGATCGTCCAGCTCAATTACGCCAAGGCGGCGGATGTGATGAAGGTCCTGAAAGGTATGCAGCAGAGCGGTGGTAAGCTGGGCCAGCAGGGTGTGCCGGAACATGCCACCACGTTTGAAGAAGCTGCAACAGCCGGTGAAGAAAGTATCGCCGGAGGGTCGATTCTGTCGCCCCGTGGTGAAGTGAACATAGATGAACGCACCAACATCCTCATCGTCAAGGACACGCCCACCAACCTGGAGGCGGTCCGCAAGCTGGTGCGGACGCTCGACCGCCCGGTGCGCCAGGTGCTGATCGAATCGCGGGTGGTGATTGCTGAAGATGGCTTCAACCGGGAATTGGGAGTCAAACTGAATGCCGCCAAGCAGAGTGGTTCCCCGGGTGACACACAAACGATCATCGGCGGAATTCTCGGGAACAACAATGGCATCGTCGATTTGCCGGCGGCCATTGGTACCGGTGCCGGGGGAGGAATGGGGATTGCCATCTTCAAGTTGAACAAGTTTTTGATGCAGCTGGAGTTATCCGCCCTACAGGCTGAGAACCGTGGTGATGTCCTGTCCATGCCGCGGGTGGTGACTCAGGACCAGACCAAGGCCAGCATCGAACAGGGGGTGGAAATTCCGTTCCAGACCGTCAGTCAGAACGGGACCCAGACTCAATTCAAGAAAGCGGTCCTGAAGCTGGAGGTGACGCCGCACATCACCCCGGACGACAACGTCATTATGGATCTGCTAGTCAAGAAGGATGCCCCCGGAGACCTTACACCTGATGGAGTGGCGATCAACAAACGTGAAATCAGAACCACCGTCCAAGTCGCCAATGGGGAAACTGTAGTGTTGGGGGGTGTGTATGAAAAAGATCGTCGGAAAACAGTAAATAAGGTTCCGTTTTTCGGTGATCTTCCTGGTTTCGCGTTTATGTTCCGCAAAGATGGCAAGAGCAGTAAAAAGAACGAATTGCTAATCTTCATCACCCCCAAAGTTCTGGAATCCACGCGTCTGTAAATGTGGGAGCGCTGGTTATGAAAACGAAATCTTTGATGGCGGTCGTGGTCGTGGTCCAAGTTGCAACCCTGGGTGTTGCCCGGGCGGATTTGTTGGATCAATTGCAGGGTGGCGGCATAGGAGGGGTCAGCCTCGGTGGGATAGGTAGTTCGGATACGGGTGGAAACGCGCAGGACAATGGGTCGGCCAATAACACCACAGGTACAGGGTCGGGGGTGGATAGTGGAAGCCCTGATTCTGGAGATGCCAACCAGGGTGGCGGTGGCACTGCCGCTCCCTCGATTTCCGAATTGGAGCCCAATGACAGCCGTGAAACGGCAACGCCGTTGATTCCTGCTGAGGATTTCTCAGGCGATGCTGGGCCAGGGGACGAAGATTGGTTCGCCTTCCAGGCGACCGGTGCCAACTCGGTTATGGAAATCTCCATCCCCGCCCAGGATGGGGCGTGGCAGATGGTAATAACGGACAGCCAGGGCAGGGAACTGGCGACGCTGAACGGCGGCGAGGATGCCCGCCGTTATGTACTGGCCTTGTCAGCGTCAGGTGCTTATTTTGTGAAGATTCAGGCATCATCTTCGGTCTCTTACCGGTTTTCCATCGGCGGCGACCAATTGAGCCCGCCGGGAGGATCGCTGTTCGATCAGCTGATGCTGACGGCGATCCGGGAGGTGGAGCCGAACGATAGCTTCCGCGAAGCCAGAACCCTCATTCCCGGCTCGCCGGTGTTGGGGGATTTCGCCAGTACCGAAGATCAGGGCTGGTTTATTTTTTCAACTACAACGGACGCAATAATTATTCCTACTTTAGAATTGGAATTACCCGCCCAGGCTGGCCGCTGGCGGCTTTCCCTGCTCGATCAGGAAGGCAACCTCGTGGCCCAGTGGGACAGCGATCCCAACCGGGACCAGAATTTTCGATTGCCCCTGAATAAAGGGACGGACTATTATCTGAGGGCAGAACCTTTGGAATCCTCTAGCCAGCCTTACCTTTTTCAGGCCGGCGGTGACGGCATCCTTCCCTGGCAGTCGCCTTCCCGTTACAACCAGCTGATACAATCCGCCGCCGTGGAAGTGGAGCCGAACGATCATCGCCTAGCGGCGGTGCCGATCGAAGCGGGGGCCGTTACCGGGCAGCTGAGCAGTGCTTCGGATCAGGATTGGTACCAGCTGCGAACCACGGCGGCTGATGTCCTGGTGAACCTGGAGGTGCCGGCCGCGCCGGGCGGCGGTGTCTGGCAACTGACGCTGATGGACGCCGGCGGCAACGTGCTGTCGAGCTGGCAAACGCCGACGGAAGGGGTTCTGAGGGCTTCCGCCCGGCTGGCGTGGGCCGATACCTATTATCTCTCGGTCACGGCGGCGGGAGACGGCGCCTCTCAGGAAGCCTATGTGTTCTCCCTCACCGGAGAGTCCCTGGGCGATCCAGGGATCCGCAATCCGCTGGCGAATTTCCACGACGTGGAAGTGGAGCCGAATGACACGCCTGATCAGGCAAATCCCTTGGCTGCCGCAGCGGCGATCCGGGGGCAGTTGCTCTATGACGATGTTGACTGGTTCCGTTTCGAAGTCGCCGAACCGGGTTATGAGATCGCTTTTCTCGAGCTGTGTCCGCCGGGTAGTCCCTGTACTTTAGATGCGGGAAGCAGTTGGGTCGCGCTGGTTTTTGACGGCGCCAAGTTGACCCCGGAGATGCTTGGGCAGCCCGGTGTCTGTATGGATGGGGATAGCCCGATGCCATCTCAATATCTGTACGCCCAAGCAGATTCCGGCGTGTTCGGAGAGGCGCTGATCGCCAGTATCGACCCCAGCTTTGGAGGCAACAATCAGTTGGAATTAGGCTTCCATCAGCCGGGGACCTATTATGTCGCCATCCTGACCCGGTCGGAACGAACGGAGGATGGTAAAGTGAAATGCACCCAACTTTTCAGCGATGACATGTACCAGTTCAACTTCACGTTAAGGGGACTGGCGCCTTTGACGGAGGACAATGCCCTGATCGCGACCCTCCAGGGTGAGGAGTTGTCGGTTCCTGTTGTCCAGGTAGGAGAGCAGCTCTATTCGGCGCGCCTGCAGCGGGTAAGCGATCAGGATGGGCAGATGCGTTTCGAGTTGATCAAGGCGGTGCCGCTGGAGAACGCCCTGGAAAGGCTGGATTATGAGCCTTTGACCGGGCGGCGGACATGGACCACGTTGGAGGGCGACATCGCCCACATTCCCCTGGTGGAGTTCAATGGCCGTTATTATGCGGCGGATCTGCAAATCTCGCAGGAGGGAGGAAAGACGGTGTTGCGGGTATTGCGCGCGAACCGTTTGGATTAATGCCCGAGGCGGGAGTGCGGCCGAACGCCGCAGGCGGCTCGAAGGGTGGCGGGCAGGATGCCCGCCATTGTCAACACCGAAGCTTTTTGTCCACATTTCACTGATTCGAGATGTCCTGTTTTCAACGATTTCTTGCTTGGCTGATCAGACCATGTGAGTCGGTCGCTTGCCTCCTTACAGGTTCCGGTGGGTTGACAGGTTCGGTGCACGTCGATGAAGGCATCTAGCGCCACCCAACACGTGTCAAACCCGTGAGATTGTATACAACCTGCCATAAGACGCCGCTTATCCCCCGGGAAAAACACACAGCGCAATTCGATTTAAGGGCGCAGGCAGCGGCCGGTGAGGGCGTCGAAGATGGGGGTGGGGCGTTCGAGGCCGCCGAGCGGACCGGGGACCGGCAATAGCTCCGGCCGGCCGCGGAAATACCGCCGCACTTCGAGCAGGCAGCGGGCCGGGCGGTGGCCGGCGGGATTGGCGCTGGTGGACACCAGCGGGCCGCCGAAGGCGCGGCACAGTTGGGCGGCGACCGGATGAGCGGTGACCCGGCAGGCGAGGGTGGGGCGCTTTCCCCGCAGCCATTCCGGCGCCAGTGGGGAGGCGGGTAGGATCCAGGTGACCGGTCCCGGCCAGGTTTCGAGCAGTCTTTCCACCACGGTTTCCGAAGGAAGGTGGACGAACGGCAGCAGCTGCTCGATATCGGCGGCGATCAGGATCAGGCCCTTGTCCGCCGGCCGGCCTTTCAGCGCCAGAACGGTCTCGACCGCCGCCTGATTCCAGGGGTCGCAGCCGAGGCCGTAGACGCCCTCGGTGGGATAGGCGATCACCCCGCCGCGGCGCAGGTGACCGACGATGAGCCGCAGACGCCAGCGGAATAGGATCATGGTGTTGCTTTGAGATGCAGAAGCCGACCGGAGGGGGTGGCAGTCAGGGCGTACTCGGCCTGGATGGCCGAGTTCGAGTCTCCACGGATGGATTCACGACGTCCCTGACTGCCACCCCCTCCGGCCGGCCAGAACATGGCAGGGAAATTATCCGGTCCCGGCGGCGGCCGCTTCCACCGCTTCGGCTTCCTCGTAAGGGGCGGTGTAACCGCAGTGCTTCTGCGGGCAGACCTTCTCCGTGCCCCGCCGTTTGGTGGTCTTGAGGATCAGTATTGGCCAGCCGCACTCGGGGCAGGGTTCGGCCAGGGGCGGGTTCCAGACCGCGTAGCGGCACTTGGGATAGGTGGCGCAGGAATAGAAGATCTTGCCCCCGCGCGACTTGCGCTTGAGCAGGTTACCCTGATGGCACTGGGGGCATTCGACGCCGGTGTCCTCCGGTTTTTCCAGCGGCTCGATGTAGCGGCACTTGGGATAGCCGCTGCAGCCGATGAACTTGCCGTAGCGGCTGACCTTGATCTGCAGCGGCTCGCCGCATTCGGGGCACTGGCGGTCCAGGGTTTCCGGTTCCCGGGGCTGGCCGTCGCCGTCCAGGTTGCGGGTGTACTTACACTCGGGGAAGTTGGTGCAGCCGATAAAACGGCCGTTGCGTCCCAGGCGGATCGACAGCTGGCCGCCGCACTCGGGGCACTTCTCGTCCAGAGCCTCCTGGGTGACGTCCTTGCGCTGGACGCTGCTGTCCTTGTCCTGCACCAGGCGCTTGAAGGGTTCCCAGAAGTGCTTCAGCAGGCCGATCCACTTCTTCTCGCCGCGCGACACCGCATCGAGCTCGTCCTCCAGTCCGGCGGTGAAGTGATAGTCCACGTAACGGGTGAAGTGCTCGGTCAGGAACTTGTTGACGATGCGGCCGATGTCGGTGGGCTTGAAGCGCTTGTTCTCCAGTACCACGTATTCGCGGTTAAGCAAGGTGGAGATGATGCTGGCGTAGGTGGAGGGACGGCCGATGCCGTATTCCTCCAGCGCCTTCACCAGACTGGCCTCGGTGTAGCGGGGCGGCGGTTCGGTGAAGTGCTGGTCGGCGAGGATGTCCTCCAGTGCCACCTGCTGGCCTTCCTGCAGCGGCGGCAGGATTTTGTCGCCGTCCTCTCCGTTGCCGTCGTCCTTGCCTTCCTGGTACACCGCCATGAAGCCCGGATGGGCGATGGTGGAGCCGGTGGCGCGGAACAGGTTGGTGTCGTTGCCGCAGGCCAGATCCACCGCCACGGTGTTCAGGGTGGCGTGGATCATCTGGCAGGCGACGGTACGTTTCCAGATCAGCTCGTAGAGTTTGTACTGCTCCGCCGTCAGGTACGGCTTGACCTGCTCCGGCAGCCGTTTGACCGATGTGGGGCGGATGGCCTCGTGGGCCTCCTGGGCGTTCTTGGATTTGGCCTTGAACACCCGGGGCTTGGGCGGCAAGTTGTCCTTGCCGTACTTCGATGCGATCAGGTCGCGAATCTCCGCCACCGCCTCCTGAGCCAGCTGGGTGGAGTCGGTGCGCATGTAGGTGATGAGACCGACGGTCTCGCCGCCGATGTCGATGCCTTCGTACAGCTGCTGCGCCACCGACATGGTACGGCGGGTGGTGAAGCCGAGCTTGCGCGCCGCCTCCTGTTGCAGGGTGGAGGTGATGAAGGGCGGCGCCGGGTTGCGGCGGCGCTGCTTCTTTTCCACCTTGACCACGGTAAGCCGGCCCTGGGCCAGATCCAGCAGGGTCTGGCGCACCTGATGGGCTTGGTCGGCGTCGGTGAAGCTGAACTGCTTGACCTTTTCGCCCTGGTACTGCAGCAGGCGGGCTTTGAAGGGCTTTTCCTTCGCCTTGCAGGCGGCCTCGATGGTCCAGTATTCCTGGGGCTCGAAGTTCTCGACCTCGATCTCGCGCTCGACGATCATCCGCAGCGCCGGGCTCTGCACCCGGCCAGCGGAAAGCCCGCGGCGGATCTTGCGCCACAGCAGCGGCGACAGGTTGAAGCCCACCAGATAATCCAGCGCCCGGCGCGCCTGCTGGGCGTTGACCAGATTCATGGAGATCTCGCCGGGATGCTTGAGTGCCTCCTGCACCGCCCGCTGGGTGATCTCGTGGAACACGATGCGGTGGGCGGGTTTGTCCTTGATGGATTTGTCCTGCTTGAGGATCTCCAGAATGTGCCAGGAGATCGCCTCGCCCTCGCGGTCCGGGTCGGTGGCAAGGAAGAGGGCGTCGGCCTGCTTGGCCGCCTGCTTCAGGGTCTGGACGTGCTTTTTGTTTTTGTCGATGAGTTCGTATTTCATCGCGAAATCGCGCTCGGGATCGACCGCCCCCTCTTTGGGGACGAGATCGCGCACGTGTCCGTAGGAGGCCAGGACCTTGAAGCCGGGCCCCAGGTACTTGGCGATGGTTTTCGCCTTGGCGGGCGATTCGACGATGACGAGATTCTGAGCCATTCGGTTCGGATGGGTTAGGTTGAAGGGTTTAATGCAGGGCGACCGGCGTGGTGCCGTAGACCAGGTCTTCCATGCGGGCGAAGGCCGCTTCCTGGTCCGGTTGGCTGAACAGCACCATGAGGACGATCCATTTGAGGTTTTCCAGGGTCAGTTCCTCGGCGCTGAGCGCCATGGCCCGGTCGATGACCAGCTCCCGGTTAGACGGGGTGAGGATACCGGTTTGTTCCAGAAACAGCAGCAGCCCACGGCATTCCTGATTCAGTTTGGCCTGCTCTTCCGGCGCGTAGACGCGGAAGGTGGGCATGGTGGTCTGGATCGGCTGGCCGCAGGTGAGCGATTCCAGCCAGCCAAACGCCTTGTCGATGTCGCGCTCGGGAAAGCCGGCGGCGACCAGTTCGTTGCGGAGCGAATCCGGATCGGGCATGCGTTCCGGATCTTCGTCCATGTAGTTCTCGAACAGGTACAACAACACGTCAAACACGTTTTCTTTCATGATTCTTTCCTGGGCCGTGGGCCGATTAACGAATCCGTTGATAACACCCGCCTGCGGCTGCGGCGATGTGACCTTCCAGTTCGAGGATCAGCAGCATCGAGGCCAGATCCTCCGGCGTCATGCCGGTGCGTTCCACCAATTGGTCCACTGACGTGGGAGCGTAATCGATTTTAGCCAATAAGTCCCGATAATCGTCACTAAGTTCATCGCCGGGCGTCACCGCAGGGGGATTGTCGGCGATCGGTGGGGATGTGGCAAGCAGGCCGAGGGCGGTGACGATGTCCTCCACGGTTTCCACCAGGTGGGCGCCGTCGCGGATCAGCGCGTTGCAGCCCTTGGCCTGGGGATTGTGAATGTCGCCGGGGACCGCCAGCACCTCGCGGTCCTGTTCCAGGGCATAGCGGGCGGTG
This sequence comes from Methylomarinovum tepidoasis, assembly GCF_030294985.1. NCBI lineage: Bacteria > Pseudomonadati > Pseudomonadota > Gammaproteobacteria > Methylococcales > Methylothermaceae > Methylomarinovum > Methylomarinovum tepidoasis. Next base: position 2,201,404 of record NZ_AP024718.1, on the reverse strand, counting down.
ATCAGGGAACCGCTGTGGCGGGCCGCCTCCACCACCAGGGTGCCGAGGGCGAGACCGGCCATCACCCGGTTGCGCCGGGGAAAATGCTGGGCCCGCACCGGCGTGCCGGGCGGGAATTCTGACACGATCGCCCCGCCGCTGGCAATCTCACCTGCCAACTGCTTGTGGCGGGCGGGATAGACGCGGTCGGGCCCGGTGCCGATGACGGCGACGGTGGCGCCGCCGTGCAGGGCCCCGCGATGGGCGGCGGCGTCGATGCCTAGGGCCAGCCCGCTGGTGACCACCAGACCTAGGGCCGCCAGTTCGGCGGCGAAGGATTCGGCGTTCCGGCGACCGCCGGGAGTGGGATGGCGGCTGCCGACGATGGCGATCTGGGGCCGTTGCAGCAGTGCCGGATCGCCGCACACGAACAGCACCGGCGGCGGGGAGGGAATGGTCCTCAGCTGCGGCGGGTAACGCGGGTCCGGCAACGGTAGGATGTGACAGTCGGGCTGCTGTCCCCACTGCAGGCTGCGTTCGACCTGTTCCCAGCGGGGAGATAAGAGGGCGTCGACGGTGGCGTGGGGCAGGCCCAGTTCCCGCAGGACGGCGGCGGGCTGCCCGAAGACCGCCGCCGGGGAGGAGAAGTGGTGCAGCAGGGCGGTGATGCGTTGCCCGCCCAGACCCGGGGTCTGGGCCAGGGCAAGCCAGCAGTGCAGGTCGTCTTGGTTCAAGCGTCCGGGGCGGTGACCAGATCGCCGATGTGAATGGCCCGCATCGCCTTCATGACGATGCCGTAGCTGACCCGTTCGAAGGGACGGAAGATCATCACCCAGCCCTCTTCCTCGTCCGGCAGCGTGACCCATTCCGGCGAACGGCGGTCCAGATTGTCCAGCACCCTGACCCCGTGGCGCCAGACCTTCAAGACATGGCCTTTCTGCAGGCCGTCGCGCGTGCCGCGGTCGATGACGACCAGCGCGTACTGACCGATCTGGGAAACGCCGTCGAGCACCTTGACGATGTGGCCGCGCACCGATTTCGGGGCCGGCTGCGGATAGTAGTCCAGCGCCAGCTGCTCGGTGCCCACCGGCAGCAGCCGGTCGCCCACCAGGATCTCGCGGACGCTGCGGTCCACCTCCAGCACGGCCGGATCGCCGCGCTGCCGCAGGTGGCTGTCGGCGACGTAGAGGGCGTTGTAGCCGAGGACTTCCTTGGTTTCCGGATCGCGGATGGCATCGTCGGGGCGGAATACGGTGTAACTGTCCTCGGTGGCGTTTTCCGGGAAGCGGCGGACGTATAGGGTGTCACCGCTGCCGCCGATGAGGCGGTTGTCCGCCAGGCTGATGATGTAAGGTGCGGTTTCCAGCTCCTGCCGGCTGACCACCTTGGGGGTGGTGAGGAACTGGCGCACCGCCTCGTAAGGGATGGTCGGGATCGCCTGGGTAACAGGACGTTCGCGGATGGTCGGTGCCAGCTTCTCCACGCCGGGCGGCGGGTTTTCCCGCTGCAGGGTCAGATAGGGACGGCCGTTGTCGAATTGCAGCACCAGGACGTCGCCGGGATAGATCCAGTGCGGATTTTTGATCCGGGGATTGGCCTTCCAGATCTTGGGCCAGTCCCAGGGGTTTTTCAGAAACCGGGCGGCGATGTCCCATAGGGTGTCGCCCTTGACGACGGTGTAGCGCTGCGGATGATCGGCCGCCAGTGGCACCTCGGCGGCCTGGATGGCGGCGATGCAGCAGCCGAGCACGAGGACGAGACAGAAACGGCGAAGGCGGTGCATGACGGCGATCCCTCCTGTGCGGGCGAAGAAACTTTGGTTCATGGTTGCGGTCCGTATTCAGGAACGACTCCAAGGGCGTCGTTCAAAGTCTAGATCAATTCGGCTAGAATGCCAGGCAAACAGTAGTGTGAGGATTCAAATCATGGCCCGCTTGGAGATTCTGGAATTTCCCGACGAGCGCCTGCGCAAGAAGGCGACGCCCGTGGCGGCGGTGGACGACAGGATCCGTCGTCTGGTGGACGACATGTTCGAAACCATGTATGCGGCGCCCGGCGTGGGCCTGGCGGCGACCCAGGTGAACGTGCACAAGCGGGTGATCGTCATCGACGTCTCTGAGGACAAGGATCGGCCCCTGTGCCTCATCAATCCGGAGATCCTCGAACGCGATGGGGCCTGTGAGCAGGAGGAAGGCTGCCTGTCGGTGCCGGGAATCTTCGAGAAGGTACACCGCGCCGAGCGCATCAAGGTGAAGGCCCTCGACCGCGAGGGAAATCCCTTCGAACTGGAGGCCGACGGTTTGCTGGCGGTGTGCATCCAACACGAGATCGACCACCTGGACGGCAAGTTGTTCGTCGATTATCTCTCCCCCCTCAAGCGCCAGCGCATCCGCAAGAAACTGATCAAGGCCAAACGCCAGAGCCGCGAGAAAACCCCGGCGGCCGCCGCCGTCTGATGCGTATCGTCTTCGCCGGCACGCCGCAGTTCGCCGTCCCCAGCCTCGAGGCTTTGCTGGCTTCGGGGCACGAAGTCGTCGCCGTCTACACCCAGCCGGACCGCCCTGCCGGGCGGGGGCGCCGGCTGCGTCCCAGCCCGGTCAAGGAACTGGCCCTGCGGCACCGGCTCCCGGTGCACCAGCCCCGGACCTTGCGCGATCCGAAGGCCATCGAGGATTTCACCCGTCTCAAGCCGGACCTGCTGGTGGTGGCCGCCTATGGCCTGATCCTGCCGGGGGAAATGCTGGAGATCCCCACCCTGGAGGCCATCAACGTCCATGCCTCCCTGCTGCCGCGCTGGCGCGGTGCGGCGCCGATCCAGCGCGCCATCCTCGCCGGCGACCGGGAAACCGGCGTCACTATCATGCAGGTGGTCGAGGCCCTGGATGCCGGGCCGATGCTGTTGAAGAAGGCCACCCCCATCGGCCCGCGGGAAACCGCCGGGCAATTGCACGACCGCTTGGCCGGCCTGGGGGCCGAGGCGTTGCGGGAAGTCCTGCCGGCGCTGGCCACCGGCCGAATCGAGGCGGAACCGCAGAACGAAGCCGGAGCCACGTATGCGGCCAAGATCACCAAGGAGGAGGCCCGTCTGGACTGGCGGCGTTCGGCCTGGGAGCTGGACCGGGCGGTGCGGGCTTTCAATCCCTGGCCGGTAGCCTGGACCCGGTTCCAGGATCAGGTGCTGCGCGTCTGGCAGGCGGAACCCTTGGACCTGCCCGCCGGGGCCGAGCCGGGCACCGTCGTCCTCGCCCGCAAGGGGCTGGAGGTGGCGTGTGGGGAAGGGCGCCTACGGCTGCTGGAGGTGCAGCTTCCCGGCGGCCGTCCTCTGCCTGCCGCCGCTTTCGTCAATGCCCACCCGTGCCAGGGGTTGCATCTCGAGTGAGCCGTCTGCGCCGCCTTGCGGCCGATGTGGTGCGTCGGGTCGAGGAAGGCCAGGCGCTGGACGAAGCGCTGGTGGCGATCGTGCCGCAGGATCTGGCCGGGCGTGATCGCGCCTGGGTACAGGCGGCGTGCTATACCACGGTGCGCTGGTATCACCGCCTCGACTTCATTCTCTGCCAGCTGCTCGCCAAGCCGCTGAAAGACCGCCGGATCCGGGCCTTGGCGCTGGTGGGACTGGCCCAGCTGGGCCACATGGCGGTCAAGCCCCATGCGGCTGTGGCCGAAACCGTGGCCGCCGCCGGCCGCCGCAAGGCCTGGGCCCGGTCGTTGCTCAACGCCGTGCTGCGCAATTATCTGCGCCGCCGTGACGAATTGGAGACGGCCGCCGACGCCGATTACGAAGCGGCCTACAGCCATCCGGCCTGGCTGCGGCGGCGGATCGAGGCGGCTTGGCCGGAAGAGGTCTTGGGCATCCTCCAGGCCAACAACCGCCAGGCGCCGATGACCCTGCGGGTCAATCTGCAGCGCATCGAGCCGGATGCCTACCGGCGGCAGCTGGCACAGGCGGGTCTGGATGCGCGGCCCGTGCCCGGCGTGCCGTCGGCCCTGGTCCTTTCCCGGCCGGTGCCGGTGGAAGCCCTGCCGGGGTTCGCGGAAGGGTGGGTTTCGGTACAGGACGCCGCCGCCCAACTGGCCGCCTCGCTGCTGGATCTGCGCCCCGGGCAGCGGGTGCTCGACCTGTGCGCCGCACCCGGCGGCAAAAGCGCGCATATGCTCGAGATCTGTCCCGGCCTGGCGGAGCTGGTCGCCGTCGATGCCGTGGCCGAACGCCTGGAAAAGGTTCGGGAGAACCTCCGACGCGGACGCTTCGACACCCCGGTGACCCTGGTTTGCGGCGATGCCCGCCGCCCCCGGGACTGGTGGGGCGGCCGCCCCTTCGACCGCATTCTCATCGACGCCCCCTGTTCCGCCACCGGCGTGATCCGCCGCCATCCGGACATCAAGTTGCTGCGCCGGGATGCGGACATCGCCGCGCTGGCGTGCACCCAGGCGGAGATGCTGGCGGCGTGCTGGCCCCTGCTGCGAGCGGGTGGCCGCCTGGTTTACGCCACCTGCTCGATCCTGCCCGAGGAAAACGCCGGCCAGCTGGCCGCCTTCCTCTCCGCCCGGGAGGATGCCCGGGTCATCCCCCTCGAAGCCGACTGGGGCCGGGAAAGCGGCCCCGGCCGCCAGATCCTGCCGGGGGAACGGGAAATGGACGGTTTCTATTACGCCTGCCTGGAACGATGCGCCTGATCGGACTGCTCCTGGGGCTGTGGACGCTGTCGGTGACGTCGGCCGGGGACTACGGTTTCCGCATTCGCCAGGCCAGTCTGGCGCGTGAAGGGGAGCTGACGCTGTTGAGCGCCGTCATCGACTACCGCTTCAGCCCCGCCCTGATCGACGCCTTGCGTCACGGGGTTCCCCTGGTGCTGACCGTCGATGCCTGCATCCACAGGCCCCGCCGCGGCCTCTGGGACGAAACCCTGTGGTGCCGGGCGCTGGACTTCCGGCTGCAATATTATCCGCTGGCTCAGGTTTACCGGGTGGTGGATGAAACCCACCGGTTCCAGCGCAGTTTTCCCCGCCTCGATGCCGCCCTGGCGGCGCTGGGGCGGCTGGAGGCCATCGCGCTGCCGCCACCGCAGCCCCGGTTTCCCCGCCGCGGTTACGCCACCGTGCGGGTGCGGCTGAACATCGAACGGCTTCCCTGGGCGCTGCGTCCCCAGGCCTATTTCTCTCCCGACTGGTTCCTGCGTTCCAAGCGTTACCGATGGCCGCTCGACGGATGAGGATTCCCTTAAGCCTCGGGGTGCTGGTGTTGTTCGCCATCATCCTGGTGCCCCTGCATTTGATGAGCTCGGCCACCCAGGCGGCTTCCGAACTCAACCGCTGGTATTCGTGGCTGCTGCTCATCAACGTCGTCGGCAGTCTATTGCTGCTGGGGCTGGTGGCGGCCAACCTCTGGTGGCTGGTGCGCCAGTTCCGCAAGCGGGCGGCTGGTTCGCGGCTGGCGCTCAGGATGGTGTTGCTGTTCGTGTTCCTGGCCCTGACCCCGGCCACCATCGTGTTCTACTACTCGTTCCAGTTCCTCCACCGCAGTATCGACAGCTGGTTCGACGTGGAGATCGACCGCGCCATGGACAGTTCCCTCGAACTGAGCAAGGCGGCCCTGAAACAGCGCATGCGCACCCTGCTCGAACGCACCCAGCACCTGGGCGAGGCGTTGGCGCAGGTGCCGGAGGACGTGCGGGTCATCGAACTGGATCGCCTGCGGTCCCGCAGCGATGCGGCGGAACTGACCCTGTTGACCCGCCAGGGGCGCATCGTCGCCGTCAGCAGCGGTAGCGCCGATCTGATCCTGCCGAGCCTGCCGGACATCTCCCTGCTGACGCTGGCGCGCCGTTCCGGCTATGTGGGGCTGGACCCGGCGCCGGGGCCGGTGGTGGACCGCAACGCCACCTCGCTGCTGCAGATCCGGGTGCTGGTGCCGGTCGAGCTGGACGCGCCCTATTTCCTCCAGGCCCTCTACCCGTTGCCGGCGCGCCTCAACCGGCTGGCGCACACCGTGGAGCAGGCCTATGCCCACTATCAGCAGATGGTCTATCTGCGCCAGTCGCTCAAGTTCAGCTTTTCCCTGACCCTGGCTTTGATCCTGTCGCTGAGCATGCTGGCGGCGATCTGGGCGGCTTTCCTGAGCATCCGCCGCATCGTCGCGCCAGTGAAGATGCTGGTCCAGGGGACCCGGGCGGTGGCCCAAGGCAACCTGGACAAACGTTTGCCGATCCTGCAGAAGGACGACATGGGCTTTCTGGTCAGCTCCTTCAACACCATGACCGCCCACCTGGCCCGCGCCCGCGACGAGGCGGAGCGCTCGCGCCGTGAAGTCGAGGACCAGCGCGCCTATCTGGAGACGGTGCTGGGGCATCTGTCCTCCGGAGTGCTGACCCTCAACGAGCAGACCCGCCTCAACACCGCCAACCAGGCGGCACAAGCCATCCTCGGCATCGACTTTCAGGCCGTCCGCGGTCAGCCCCTTCGGGCCCTGGGGGAAGCCAATCCGGCGCTGAAGGATCTGGTCAGGCGCATCCGCGATCACCTGCTGGAGCGGGACGGGGTCTGGCAGGAGGAGATCCATCTCGATGCCGGGCACGGGCAGAAGGTGTTGCTGTGCCGCGGTAGCTGCCTGCTCGGCGCCGACGGCCGTCGCCTGGGGGCGGTGCTGGTGTTCGACGACATCACCACTCTGGTGCAGGCGCAGAAACACGCCGCCTGGAGCGAGATGGCCCGGCGGTTGGCCCACGAGATCAAAAACCCCCTGACGCCGATCCAGCTGGCCGCCGAACGCCTGCAGCACAAGCTCGGTCCCCAGGTGGACGAACGTGGCGGGCAGGTGCTCGAACGTTCGACCCGCACCATCGTCCAACAGGTGGAGGCGCTCAAGGATATGGTCAACGCCTTCTCCGAATATGCCCGGCTGCCGAAGCTCAAACGCCAACCGGTGGATCTGGGTATACTGATAGACGAGGTGGTGACCCTGTATCCCCCGACCGCCGGCGTCGAAATCGACGTGGATCTGCCGCCGGAGCTGCCGGTATTGCAGGCCGACCCGTTGCGTTTGCGCCAGGTGCTCCACAATTTGATCAAGAACGCCCTGGAAGCCGGCCAGCCGCCGGTCCATGTGGAGATCGGGGCCCGCATGACCGAATCCCAGGGACAGCCCTGGCTGGAATGGTGGGTGTGCGACGACGGCCCGGGCATCGAGCCGCAGCGCGCCCGGCAGATCTTCGATCCCTACGTGACCACCAAGTCCAAGGGAACGGGGCTGGGGCTGGCGATCGTGCGCAAGATCATCGAGGAACACGGCGGCTCGATCCAGCTCGATCCGGCCTGGCGCGAGGGGGCCAGATTCATCATAAGACTGCCGATCGCTACGGCGAACCAGGAACACAGCCATGCATGACACGACCATTCTCGTCGTCGACGACGAACCGGACATCTGCCAACTGCTGCAGGACATCCTGGAAGACGAGGGCTACCAGGTGGTGACCGCCGCCAACGGTGCCGAGGCCCGCAGGCAATGGCGCGAGGTGCGCCCGGACCTGGTGCTGCTCGACATCTGGATGCCGGACGTGGACGGTGTCACCCTCCTCAAGGAATGGATGGAGGCGGATGACAACCCCGGCCCGGTGGTGATGATGTCGGGACACGGCACGGTGGAGACGGCGGTGGAGGCCACCCGCCTGGGGGCCTTCGACTATCTGGAGAAGCCCCTGTCGATGGGCAAGATCCTGGCCACCGTGGAACGGGCGCTGGAATCGGCCCGCAGCCGTCGCCAGCCGGCTTCCCCGGCGGAAACCGAATACGTCGAGCCGGTGGGGAAAAGCGCGGTGATGACCCAGCTGCGCGATCAGGTCAAGCGCCTGGCCCAGTACGACACCCGGGTGCTGCTGGTGGGGGAGCCGGGCACCGGAAAGGAGACCTTCGCCCGCTATCTGCACCACCACAGCCTGCGCCGCGAAGGACCGTTCGTGGCGGTCGGCGTCGGCACCATCGCGCCGGAGTTTTCCGCGGTGGAGTTCTTCGGCAAGGAGGAGGGCGGCGCCGTCCACCGGGGGCTGCTGGAACAGGCCCACGGCGGCATTCTGTTCCTCGACGAGGTGGGGGACATGGACCCGGAAACCCAATTGCGTCTGGTCAGCGCCCTGGAATCCAAGACCTTCCTTAGGGTCGGTGGCAGCGAGCAGGTTCAGGTGGACGTGCGGGTGGTGGCCTCGACCCGGCGCAATCTGGAAGACGAGGTCAAGGCCGGCCGCTTCCGCAAGGATCTGTATTACCTGCTCAACGAGGTGGTGCTGACTCTCCCGCCCCTGCGTCAGCACAGCGAGGACGTGCCGGAATTGCTCAACTTTTACGTTGACCGTTTCGTCACTCGGGAGAAACTGGCCTTCCGCCGTTTTCCGGTGGCGGTGCAGAACTTCCTGCGCAACTACGCCTGGCCCGGCAACGTGCGCGAGCTCAAGAACCTGGTCCACCGCCTGCTGATCCTCGGCAGCGGCGAGGAGGTGGAGCTGGACGAGGTCAAGACCGCCCTGGGCGAGATCGTCACCCGGGAGGCCAGCGACGCGCCGGAATTCTACGACTTGCCGTTGAAAGAGGCGCGCGAACGCTTCGAGAAAGCCTATCTCGAGTATCATCTGGAAAAGCACGGCGGCAGCGTGGCACGCCTGTCCCAGGCCATTGGCATGGAGCGCACCCACCTGTACCGCAAGCTCCATTCCCTGGGAATCAAGTTCAAGGACAAACGCGGATGAATATTCCGAAGGAGAAAGCATCATGAGCGAGATTCTGAATCTCAAGCCCCCTGCCGCCTGGCAGTTCATGCAGGAGCACCCCGACGCGGTGCTGATCGACGTGCGCACCACCTGCGAGCATCTGTTCGTCGGCCGCCCGGTCGGCGCGGTGCTGGTACCCCTGAAGGACGGCCTGCCGATGCAGCCCAATCCCCATTTCGTGCAGTCGGTCAAAGAGATCGTCCCCGATCCGTCCACCCCCATCCTGTTCCTGTGCCGCAGCGGTCACCGTTCCCTGGAAGCGGCCAGACTGATGGCCGCCGAAGGCTACCGGACCCTGGTCAACATCGACGAGGGTTTCGAGGGGCCGCTGGACGACAACAAACACCGCAGTACCCTCGGCGGCTGGCGTTTCCACGGCCTGCCGTGGGAGCAAAACTGATCCAATACATTGGGAGACCGTGTGATCCAAAACATTCGCAACATCGCCATCATCGCCCACGTCGACCACGGCAAGACCACCCTGGTGGACAAGCTGCTGCAGCAGTCGGGGACCTTCGCCGAGCACGCTCAGGTCGCCGAACGGGTGATGGATTCCAACGAGCTCGAACGCGAGCGCGGCATCACCATTCTGGCCAAGAACACCGCCATCCGCTGGAACGGCTACCGCATCAACATCGTCGATACCCCAGGTCACGCCGACTTCGGCGGCGAGGTGGAGCGGGTGCTGTCGATGGTCGATTCGGTGCTGCTGCTGGTGGACGCGGTGGAAGGGCCTATGCCTCAGACCCGCTTCGTGACCCAGAAGGCCCTGGCGCGGGGGCTCAAGCCCATCGTGGTCATCAACAAGATCGACCGGCCCGGCGCCCGCCCCGACTGGGTGCTGGACCAGACTTTCGATCTCTTCGACCGCCTCGGCGCCAGCGACGAGCAGCTCGACTTCCCGGTGATCTACGCCTCCGCCCTCAAGGGTTACGCCGCACTGGAGGCGGAGGTGTGCGAAGGCGACATGAGACCGCTCTTCGAAACCATCGTCGCGCAGGTGCCGCCGCCCCCGGTGGAAGTGGACGGGCCGCTGCAGCTGCAGGTTTCCAGCCTGGATTACGACAGTTACGTGGGCGTGATCGGCATCGGCCGTATCCAGCGCGGGCGGCTGGCGCGCAACCAGACCGTCACCGTGGTGGACCGCGAAGGAAAGACCCGCAGCGGCAGGATCGCCAAGATCTACGGTTTCCATGGTCTGGAGCGGATCGAGGTGGAAGCGGCGGTTGCCGGCGACATCGTCGCCTTCTGTGGCATCGAGTCGCTCAACATCTCCGACACCGTCTGCGATCCTGACCGTCCCGAGGCGTTGCCGCCTTTGACCGTGGACGAGCCCACCGTCAGCATGACCTTCCAGGTCAACACCTCGCCCTTCGCCGGGCGCGAGGGCAAGTTCCTGACCTCGCGCCACATCCGCGGACGGCTGCTGAAGGAATTGCAGCACAACGTCGCCCTGCGGGTGGAGGAAACCGAGGATCCGGACAAGTTCCGGGTTTCCGGGCGCGGCGCCCTGCATCTGTCGATCCTGATCGAGACCATGCGCCGCGAGGGATACGAGCTGGCGGTTTCCCGTCCCGAGGTGATCCTCAAGGAAATCGACGGCAAAGTGTGCGAGCCCTACGAGCGGGTCACCATCGAGGTGGACGAGGAACACCAGGGGGCGGTGATGGAGAATCTGGGCGAGCGCAAGGGAGAGCTGACCGACATGGCCGCCGACGGTCAGGGGCGGGTACGGCTCGAATATCTGATTCCCTCGCGCGGCCTGATCGGCTTCCAGACCGAATTTTTGTCGGCGACCTCCGGCAGCGGGCTGTTCTACCACGTCTTCGATCACTACGGCCCCATCAAGCCCGGCGACATCGGCCGCCGCATCAACGGCGTGCTGATCTCCAACTGCGCCGGCAAGGCGCTGGCCTACGCCCTGTTCAACCTGCAGGAGCGCGGCCGCCTGTTCATCGGTCACGGCGACGAGGTGTACGAGGGCATGATCGTCGGCATTCACGCCCGCAGCAACGACCTGGTGGTCAACCCCACCAAGGCCAAGCAGCTCACCAACATCCGCGCCGCCGGCAGCGACGAGAACCTGCTGCTGACCCCGCCGTTGCGTTTCAGCCTGGAGCAGGCGCTGGAATTCATCGACGAGGACGAGCTGGTGGAAGTGACCCCCCAGGCGATCCGCCTGCGCAAGAAGTGGCTCAAGGAGCACGAGCGCAAGCGCATGTTGCGGGCGGCGGGGTAAAAAGCGTCCCGACACGGCCGGGAGTGAATTGGCCCCGGCCGATGGGCAGGGTATGATAAGCCCCCTGTCAATATGGAGCTGATAGGTTCATGAAACCCTCCCGTCAGGCTGCGGTGCAGCGCAGCACGCTGGAAACCCGGGTCCGCGTCCATGTCGATCTCGACGGCAGCGGCCAGGGCAGGTTCGAAACCGGCGTTCCCTTCCTCGACCACATGCTCGACCAGGTGGCCCGCCACGGCGTCATCGACCTGGAAGTGGAAGCCGAGGGCGATCTCCACATCGACGCCCATCACACCGTGGAGGACATCGGTATCAGCTTGGGGATGGCCTTCGCCGAGGCGGTTGGGGACAAGAAAGGCATCTGCCGCTACGGCCATGCCTACGTGCCGCTGGACGAGGCGCTGTCGCGGGTGGTGGTGGATTTCTCCGGCCGTCCCGGTCTGGTCTACGAAGTGGACTTTCCCCGCGCCATGATCGGCCAGTTCGACGTCGATCTGCTGCGGGAATTTTTCCAAGGGTTCGTCAACCATGCCCAGGTGACGCTGCATATCGACAACCTGCGCGGCCGCAATGCCCACCACATCGCCGAGACCGTGTTCAAGGCCTTCGGCCGGGCGTTGCGCATGGCGTTGAGCGTCGATGAACGTCGCGCTTTTGAAGTGCCTTCCACCAAGGGGACGCTGGTATGAGACAGGTGGCGGTCATCGACTACGGCATGGGCAATCTCCACTCCATCGCCAAGGCCCTGCAGCACGCGGGGGAGGACGTCGAGGTGGTGGTCAGCGCCGAACCCGAGGTGATTCTGGCCGCCGAGCGGGTGGTGTTCCCCGGCGTCGGCGCCATCGCCGACTGCATGGCGGCCCTGCAGCGCCTGGGGCTGGACGAGGTCATCCGCCGGGTGGCGGCCGACCGGCCTTTACTGGGGATTTGTCTGGGGTTGCAGGCCCTGCTGGAAAAAAGCGAGGAAGGCGGCCGGGTGCGCTGTCTCGGCCTGCTGCCGGGACGGGTGATGCGTTTCCTCGCCGACCTGCGCGACGAACGCGGCTTGCCGCTGAAGATTCCCCACATGGGCTGGAACCAGGTGTGGCCGACGCGGTCCCATCCGTTGTGGGAGGGCATCGAGGCGGGCACCCGTTTCTATTTCGTGCACAGCTATTATGCCAAGCCGGCGCGCGACGAAGACGTCGCCGCGGTTTGCCGTTATCCCGATCCCTTCGCCTGCGCCCTGGCGCGGGACAACCTGTTCGCGGTCCAGTTCCATCCGGAAAAGAGTCAGTGGGCAGGTCTCAGACTACTGCAGAATTTTCTTCGTTGGACACCCTGAGAGTGGATGAACCATGTTGCTGATCCCCGCAATCGATCTGAAAGAGGGTAAATGCGTCCGCCTGCGCCAGGGCCGGATGGAGGACGACACCGTGTTTTCCGACGATCCGGTGGCGATGGCGAGCCGCTGGGTGGACCAAGGCGCCAAGCGCCTGCATCTGGTGGACCTGGACGGGGCGTTCGCCGGCCGGCCGAAGAACGCCGACGTGATCCGGGCCATCGTCGAGGCCTTTCCCGATATCGACGTTCAGGTGGGCGGCGGCATCCGGGACGAGGACACCATCCAGGTCTATCTGGATGCCGGGGTCCGCTACGTCATCATCGGCACCAAGGCAGTGACCGAGCCTCACTTCGTCGAGGATGCGGCGATGGAGTTTCCCGGCCACATCATCGTCGGCCTCGACGCCAAGGGCGACAAGGCCGCCATCGACGGCTGGTCCAAGTTGTCGCGCCACAACGTCATCGAGCTGGCCCAGCAGTTCGAGAGCGAGGGGGTGGAGGCGATCATCTACACCGACATCAGCCGCGACGGCATGCTCGAAGGGGTCAACGTAGAAGCGACCGCCAGACTGGCCGAGGCCATTCACATTCCGGTGATCGCCTCCGGCGGCATCCGCAGCCTCGACGACATCCGCGCCCTGGGGGAAGTGGCCGACAGGGGCGTCATGGGGGCCATCACCGGCCGGGCCATCTACGAGGGCACCCTGGACTTCGCCGCAGCGGCCAGGCTGGCGGAGCAGTATTGATGGGGCTGGCCAAGCGCATCATCCCCTGCCTTGACGTTGATGCCGGGCGCGTGGTCAAGGGGGTGAAGTTCGTGGACATCCGCGATGCCGGCGACCCAGTAGAGATCGCCCGCCGCTATGATGCCGAGGGGGCCGACGAGCTGACCTTCCTCGACATCACCGCCAGCCACGAGGGGCGGGAGACCATGGTCCACGTGGTGGAGGCGGTGGCCGGTTGCGTCTTCATCCCCCTGACGGTGGGCGGCGGCATCCGCAGCCTCGACGACATCCGCCGCCTGCTCAACGCCGGGGCCGACAAGGTGGCCATCAACACCGCGGCGGTGTTCGACCCTGAATTCGTTCGCCGGGCCGCCCGCCGCTTCGGCTCCCAGTGCATCGTGGTCGCCATCGACGCCAAGCGTGTCGGCGATCACTGGGAGATCTTCACCCACGGCGGCCGCAAGCCTACCGGCATCGACGCGGTCGCGTGGGCCGGGAAGATGGAATCTCTGGGCGCGGGGGAGATCCTGCTCACCAGCATGGACCGCGACGGCACCAAGGAAGGCTTCGACATCCCCCTGACCCGGGCGGTGAGCGAGCGGGTGGGGATTCCGGTGATCGCCTCCGGCGGGGTCGGCAATCTGGAGCACCTGGCCGAAGGCATCCTGGAAGGCAGGGCCGATGCGGTGCTGGCCGCCAGCATCTTTCACTTCGGCGAGTACAGCATCCGCGAAGCCAAGGAATACCTGGCGGCCCGCGGCATCGAGGTGCGCCTGTGAACGCCTGGCTCGATCAGGTCAAATGGAACGCCGACGGCCTGGTGCCGGCCATCGCCCAGGACGCCGCCAGCGGGGAGGTGCTGATGCTGGCGTGGATGAACCGCGAGGCGTTGGCGGCCACCGCGGCCGAAGGGGTGGCGGTGTACTGGTCGCGTTCCCGGAACCGGCTGTGGCGCAAGGGCGAGACGTCCGGCCACGTGCAGAAGGTGCGTGAACTCCGCCTCGACTGCGACGGTGACGCCATCCTGCTCAAAGTCGAGCAGATGGGCGGCATCGCCTGCCATACTGGACGCCGCAGCTGTTTCTACCGCCGCCTGGAAGACGGCGGCTGGGTTACGGCGGCGCCCGTGATCAAGGCACCGGAGGACATCTATGGCCGATGACGTGTTGCAACGCCTGGCGGCGGTGCTGGAGGCCCGCAAGCAGGCCGATCCGCAAAGTTCCTACGTCGCATCGCTCTATGCCAAGGGATTGGATGCGATTCTGAAAAAGGTGGGCGAGGAGGCTACCGAGACGGTCATCGCCGCCAAAGGCGGTGAGCGGGAACAATTGATTTATGAAACCGCCGATCTGTGGTTCCATACCCTGGTGCTCCTGGCCCATCAGGGGCTGGGTCCGGAGGATGTGCTGGCGGAACTGGCGCGGCGCTTCGGGCTTTCCGGCCTGGAGGAAAAGGCCGCACGGCAAAACCAATGAGGTGAGCGATGGGAATCAGTATCTGGCAACTGTTGATCGTGCTGGTGATCGTGCTGTTGTTGTTCGGCACCCGCAAACTGCGCAATCTGGGTTCCGATCTGGGCGGAGCGATCCGTGGCTTCAAGCAGGCCCTGCACGGCGAGGAGGCGGCGGAGGAGACGGCCCCGAAGGAAAAACTGGCCGCTGCGCGCACCGAACCCGAAGCGAAAGCCACGGTCCAAGAAGACAGACCCACCAAACCGGAACGGGAAGAGCTGTAACCGGCCATGTTCGACATCGGCTTCTGGGAACTGACCCTGGTCGGCCTCATCGCCCTGCTGGTGCTCGGTCCCGAGCGCCTGCCGGGGGCGATCCGCACCACTGCCTACTGGGTGCGGCGGGCCCGCAACGTGGCCGCCACGGTGCGGGCCGAGGTCGAGCGCGAGCTGGCCCTGGAGGAAACCAAGGCCGTGCTGCGTAACCAGGTGCCCATGGAGGAACTGAAATCCCTGGAACACGAACTGCGCCGGCCGTTGGCACCGGAGCCTCCCAAAGCCGCGGGGGAGAATGACCGCACCGCCTGAGCCCGGTTCCGGCGACCGGGAGATGCCCTTCATCGAGCACCTGATCGAACTGCGCAGCCGGCTGCTCAAAAGCATTGCCGTGGTGCTGCTGGCGTTTGCGGGGCTGGCGCCCTTCGCCGACCGCATCTACACTTATCTGGCCGGCCCGCTGCTCAGGCACCTGCCTGAATCCAGCACCATGATCGCCATCGACGTGGCCTCACCGTTTCTGACCCCCTTCAAGCTGGCGCTGGTGGTGGCGATCTTCCTCACGCTGCCGTTCACGCTGTATCAGGTCTGGGCCTTCATCGCCCCCGGCCTGTACCGCCACGAGAAGCGCCTGCTGCTGCCGCTGCTGTTTTTCAGCACCGTGCTGTTCTACGCCGGGGCGGCGTTTGCCTATTTCGTGGTGTTGCCGCTGGTGTTCCAGTTCATGACCGCCACGGCGCCGGAAGGGGTGGCGGTGATGACCGACATCGCCCGTTATCTGGATTTCGTCCTGACCCTGTTTTTCGCCTTCGGGGTGGCCTTTCAGGTGCCCATCGTCACCATCGTCCTGGTGTGGAGCGGCCTCACCACTCGGGAAAAGCTGGCGCGGGCGCGGCCCTACGTCATCGTCGCCGCCTTCGTCATCGGCATGCTGCTGACCCCGCCGGACGTGATCTCCCAGACCCTGCTGGCCCTGCCCATGTGGCTGCTGTACGAACTGGGCTTGCTTTTCTCCCGCCCCTTCGCCCGGGCGGCCGAATCCCGTCAAACCACCTGAAACCGAGAAACCGTACCATGAAAACGAAACACACCGGCTTTACCCTGATCGAATTGCTGATCGTCCTGGCCATCCTGGGGATGCTGGCGGCGTTCGTCGCCCCCCGGGTCATGAACGCCCTGGGGAAAGGGCAGATCAAGACCACCCAG
The DNA here is from genome assembly GCF_030294985.1 of Methylomarinovum tepidoasis. Classification (NCBI taxonomy): domain Bacteria; kingdom Pseudomonadati; phylum Pseudomonadota; class Gammaproteobacteria; order Methylococcales; family Methylothermaceae; genus Methylomarinovum; species Methylomarinovum tepidoasis. Next base: position 2,185,453 of record NZ_AP024718.1, on the reverse strand, counting down.
TCCCAGATCGAAATGCTGGCCACCGCCCTCGACGCCTTCCGCCTCGACAACGGCCGTTATCCCACCCAGGAAGAGGGGCTGGAAGCGCTGATCAAACAGCCGGAGGGGCTGCCCAATTGGAACGGGCCTTATCTGCGCAAGAACAAGATCCCGGTCGACGGCTGGGGCAATCCCTTCCACTACGAGATCCCCCCCCGCCGCGGCGGCGTCGATTACGATCTCTATTCCCTGGGCGCCGACAACGCCGAAGGCGGGGAAGGGGAGAACGCCGACATCGGAAACTGGTGAGCCGTGTGGATGCGCTCGTTCTCTATGTGCCGCTTTATGTGATCGCCGGTGCCGTGGCCGGGCTGCTGGCGGGGCTGTTCGGCCTCGGTGGTGGGGTGATCCTGGTGCCGGTGCTGCTGTGGCTGTTCGCCTGGCAGGGCTTTCCGCCGGAAATCATCGCCGTGACCGCGGTGGCCACTTCCCTGGCCACCATCGTGGTGACCGGCCTGTCATCGGTTTTGGCCCATCACCGCTTGGGATCGCTGGACTGGGCGGTGGCCCGGGCGCTGATTCCCGGCATCGTGGTGGGGGCGATCCTGGGTGCCTGGGTGGCCGACCGGTTGCCGGGGACCTGGCTGGAGACGACCTTCGCCCTTTATCTGCTGCTGGTGGCGTTGCAAATGACCTGGCGCTGGCAGCCGCGGCCGGGGGCCGAACCTCCCCGTGCTTCGTGGCTGGCCGGGGCCGGCAGCGTCATCGGCATGGCGGCGGCGATGCTAGGAATCGGCGGCGGCACGCTGACCGTGCCGTTGCTGGTGCGCTGGGCATTGCCGATGCGGACCGCGGTGGCGGTCTCCAGCGCCGCCGGTCTGCCGTTGGCGGCCGCCGGCACCGCCAGTTACGGGGTGCTGGGGTGGGATGCGCCGGGCTTGCCGCCGGGGAGCCTGGGCTATGTCTATCTGCCGGCGTTTCTCGGCATCGTCGCCACCAGCATTCTGACCGCCCCGGTGGGGGCGAGACTGGCCCATCAGGTGCCGGCACAGACCCTCAAGCGCCTGTTCGCAGTGATTCTGGCACTGATCGCTTTGCGGATTCTCCTTCGTGGCTAAGGTCGCCCTGGTGACTGGCGGTGCCCGGCGGATCGGCGCCGCCATCGCCGATTGTCTCCACCGGGAAGGTTTCGATGTGGTCGTCCATTTCCGCCGTTCCGAGGCTGACGCCCTGGCGCTGCGGGCGCGGCTGGAGGCGCGGCGGCCGGATTCCGTGCGGCTGATCCATGCCGATCTTGCTTCGGTCAACGCCATCGACGCTCTGATGGCGGAGACGTTGGGATTTCGGGATCGGCTCGACGTGTTGGTCAACAACGCTTCGGCTTTCTATCCCACCCCTTTGGGAAGCGTGACCGAGGCCCAGTGGGAGGAGCTGGCCGCCAGCAATCTCAAGGCCCCGTTCTTTCTCGCCCAGGCGGCGTTTGCCGAATTGCGGCGCCGCCGGGGCTGTATCGTCAATCTGGCGGACATCTATGGTTTGCGTCCCCGCAAAGGCTATCCCGTCTACAGCATCGCCAAGGCCGGTCTGGTAGCCCTGACCCGGGCGCTGGCGCTGGAGATGGGGCCCCACGTTCGGGTCAACGCCGTGGCCCCCGGGGCGATCCTGTGGCCGGAAGGGCCGCTCGGCGAAGCGGAAAAGCAGGCGGTGCTGGCGGCGATCCCCCTGGCCCGCATGGGGCAGTCTGCGGATATCGCCAAAGCGGTGCGCTATCTGGTGTGCGAAGCCGATTACGTCACCGGCCAGGTGCTGGCGGTGGACGGTGGGCGCAGTCTATGAGCGCGGCAGTCGGCGCTGCCTGACCCGGCTGCGGTCGAATTCGGCCCACAGCTGACGATAGGTCTTGCCCGTCAGGGGATGGCGCAGATCCGGGGCGATTTCCGCCAACGGTTCCAGGACGAAGGCATATTGGAGGATGTCATCGCGGGGAACGAGGATTTTCCCGCTGTCAGGATCCCGGACGATCTCGTCGCCGTAGAGAATCAGGTCCAGATCCAGGGTGCGGGAGGTGAACTTGCGGTCCCGTTCGCCGCGGCCGTGCTCGTGTTCGATCCGCTTCAGGATCTGTTGCACCTGATCCATGGACAGGTCGGTGTCGAAAGCTGCCACCAGGTTGTGAAACGGCGGCCCCTCAAAACCCTCCGCCTCGCTTTCGTAGATGCTGGAGACGATCAGGGGGCCGAACTCGGTCTCCAGTTCCTTCAGGGCTTCCGGGATGTGGCGTTCCCGATCCAAGTTGCTGCCGACGCTGACAAAGACCCTAGGCATCGGGTTTGCGGCCCCGTTCGATGAGGATGCCCACGTCGCTGGCGCCGCGGATGGCGCCTTTCTTGTTGAGGCGCAGTCTGACCCAGGGAATGTCGAATTCGCTCAGGACGATCTCGGTGATCTTTTCCGCCAGGGTCTCCACCAAGTAGAAGTCGCTGTTCTCCACGAAGTGGATCAGCCGTTTGGCCACCGCCTTGTAATCCACCGTGTACTGGATGTCGTCGGTTTCCGCCGCCTTGCGGATGTCGGTGGCCATTTCCAGGTCGAGGATCACGGTCTGGCGGATTTCCCGTTCCCATTCGTAGATGCCGATGATCGTCTCGATCTCGAGGCCGCTCAGAAATATAATGTCCATTTTTTGTTCTGTTCGGGCGTTGTTTCCAGGGAGGCACGGCCAACAGAGTGACACAGAGATACGGGGGATGGCAAGGTGTGGCAATGGGCTTGGGTTTTGCTGGGGTATCTGCTCGGTTCGGTGTCGAGCGCGGTGATCGTCTGTAAGCTCTGGGGGCTGCCCGATCCCAGGACCACCGGTTCCCACAACCCGGGGGCCACCAACGTGCTGCGGGTCGGCAACAAACAGGCCGCCGCCGTGACCCTGTTGGGGGACGTGCTCAAGGGTCTGATTCCCGTCCTGCTGGCCCGCTGGGCCGGGGCCGATCAGAGCGTGGTGGCGGCCACCGGCCTGGCGGCTTTCCTGGGGCATCTGTACCCGCTGTTTTTCGGTTTTCAGGGCGGCAAAGGCGTGGCGACCGCGCTGGGAGTGCTCACCGGTCTCCACTGGGGGGTAGGGTTGCTGCTGGCGGCCACCTGGCTGGCGGTGGCCAGGATCAGCCGGATTTCCTCCCTGTCGGCACTGACCGCCGCCGCGCTGTCGCCGTTCTACGTCTACTGGCTGGTGGGCGATGTCAGGACGGTCGCCGTGGTGGCGGTGATGGCGGGGCTGCTGTTCTGGCGCCACCGGGAAAACATCCGCCGGCTGCTGCGGGGCGAGGAGGACAAGATCAGGACCTGATCGGCGCCAGCGCCTCCAGCGACCAGCGGGCCCGGGCCTGGATCGCCATGCCCTCGCGCTGGCCGGCCTGAAGGCGCAGACACCCGGCGAAAGCGATCATGGCGCCGTTGTCGGTGCAGAATTCCGGCTGCGGCAGAAACAGGCGGGCGCCTTCCGTTTCGACCACCGCCTGCAGGCGGTGGCGGATGGCCTGATTGGCGCAGACGCCGCCGGCTGCCACCAGGGTTTTGGCTCCTGTCTGCCGCAGGGCCCGGCGGCATTTGATCGCCAGGGTGTCGGCGACCGCCTCCTGGAAGGCGCGGGCGATGTCGGCCTTGTCCTGTTCCGTGCCGGCGGTCTTGGCCAGGGTGTTCATGACGAAGGTCTTGAGGCCGCTGAAGCTGAAATCCAGGCCCGGGCGCTCGGTCATGGGGCGGGGAAAGCGGAAGCGCGTAGGATCGCCCGCCCGCGCCAGCTTTTCCAGGGCCGGGCCGCCGGGGTAGCCCAGCCCCAGCATTTTGGCGACCTTGTCGAAGGCCTCGCCGACGGCGTCGTCGATGGACTCGCCCAGAATGCGGTAGCGCCCAAGTTCGAGGACTTCCACCAGCAGGGTGTGGCCGCCGGAGATCAGCAGGGCCAGGAAGGGCGGGGCCAGTGCCGGGTTTTCCAGCAGCGGTGCGAGCAGGTGACCCTCCATGTGGTGGACTGCGACCACCGGCCGGCCGAGGCTCCAGGCCAGGCTGTGACCTACCGAGGCGCCCACCAGCAACGCCCCGATCAGGCCGGGACCGGCGGTGTAGGCGATGCCGTCGAGTTGTTCCGGCGTCAGCCCGGCATCGTCCAGGACGGCGCGGATGAGCGGCGTCAGGCGGCGGATATGGTCGCGCGAGGCCAGTTCCGGGACGATGCCGCCGTAAGGGGCGTGCAGCGCCACCTGGCTGTGGAGGCGGTGGGCGAGGAGACCGCGATGGGCGTCGTAGACGGCGACCCCGGTCTCATCGCAGGAGGTTTCGATGCCGAGAACGTGCATATTCGCTTCTGTCGATGAAATTTTACGAGTATAATTCAACGTTTATCCTAAACGACCGTGTCAACCTGACAGCAAAGGAGAATCGATGCCTGCCATTCGCGTGAAAGAGAACGAACCGTTCGATATCGCCCTGCGCCGTTTCAAGCGCGCCTGTGAGAAGGCCGGTGTGCTTTCGGAAGTGCGCCGCCGTGAATACTACGAGAAGCCCACCGAGGCCCGCAAGCGCAAACAGGCCGCGGCCATCAAACGCCACCTCAAGCGCCTGTCCCGTGAGCGCTACGCCCTGGAAAACCTGCGCAAAGGCCGCTCGATCGCCTGATGAGCCTCAAAGCCCGTATCCAGGAAGACATGAAAGCCGCCATGCGCGCCGGTGACAAGGCGCGCCTGGGGACGATCCGGCTCATCATGGCGGCGATCAAGCAGCGCGAGGTGGACGAGCGCATCGCGCTCAGCGACGCGCAGATCGTCGAGGTGCTCGACAAGATGGCCAAACAGCGGCGCGAGTCCATTTCCCAGTACCGCGACGCCGGCCGTGAGGACCTGGCTCGGAAAGAAGAAGCCGAATTGGCGATCATCCAGTCCTATCTCCCCGCCGCCTTGAGTGATGCTGAGATCGACGCGCTCATCGCTCGGGCCATCGAGGAAACCGGGGCCGGCGACATGCGCGACATGGGCAAGGTCATGGCTTGGCTCAAGCCCCAGATCCAGGGACGGGCGGACATGTCGCAGGTGAGCGCCAAGGTCAAGGCCGCCCTGAGTTCGTGATTCTTTCAGCCCTCCGGCCATCGTGATGGCAGGGCGGATTCCACAAAGCTTCATCGACGAATTGCTGGCCCGGGTGGACATCGTCGATGTCATCAATGCCCGGGTGCCCCTGAAGAAGACGGGTCGCAACTACGTGGCCCGTTGTCCTTTCCACGACGAAAAAACCCCCAGCTTCAGCGTCAGTCCCCACAAGCAGTTCTATTATTGCTTCGGCTGCGGTGCCTCCGGCTCCGCCATCGGTTTTCTGATGGCCTACGAGCATCTCAGCTTTCCCGAGGCGGTGGAGACGCTGGCGGCGCAATACGGTCTTACCGTCCCACGGGAAGGCACAGACGGGGAAGAGGATCCGTCCCGCCGCCGGCAGCTGGAGGCGCTGCTGGAACTCAACCGTCAGGCCGCGCGCTTCTATGTGCAGCGCCTGCGGGCGCCAGGCGGTCGGGCGGTCAGGGACTATCTCCAGCGGCGCGGTGTCGATGCCGAAGTGGCGAAACGTTACGGTCTGGGATACGCCCCCGATGCCTGGGACAGTTTAAGCCGCCGCTTCGATCCCCGCCTGCTGGTGGAGGCGGGGTTGGCCATCGAGCGGGAGCGCGGCGGGATCTACGACCGTTTCCGCCACCGGCTGATGTTTCCCATCCGCAACCGCCGCGGCCAGGTGATCGGCTTCGGCGGCCGGGCCTTGCGGGAAGGCGAAGGAGCCAAGTACCTCAATTCGCCGGAAACGCCCGTGTTCCACAAGGGCCGGGAAGTCTACGGCCTGCACGAGCTGCTCCAGGCCAACGCCCGGCCGGAATGGATCTTGTTGGTGGAGGGATACATGGACGTGGTCGCCCTGGCCCAGCATGGCATCGACACCGCGGTGGCGACCCTGGGCACGGCGGTGACTTCCGAACATCTGCGTCTGCTGTTTCGCCACAGCACCTCGCTGGTCTGCTGCTTCGACGGCGATGCTGCCGGCCGCAAGGCCGCCTGGCGCGCCCTGGAGGCGGCGCTGCCGCTGCTGGAGGAAGGCCGCCGCCTTGCCTTCCTGTGGCTGCCTGAAGGCGAGGATCCCGACTCCCTGGTGCGCCGTGAGGGAGCGGACGCGTTCCGCCGCCGCCTGGCCGGGGCCCAGCCGTTGTCGGAATATTTCTTCGCCCGGTTGACCGAAGACCTGGAACTGTCGCGACTGGAGGACCGGGCGGAGCTGTCGCGTCGGGCCGGACCGCTGCTGAAGCGTCTGCCGCCGGGGGCGTTCCGGCGTATGATGCAGGCCCGCCTGGCGGAACTCGCCGGTGAATCCCGCGTCGAATCCACTGTATCGGCCAGGCGCCGGCGAGCGGAACTGCCGCAACCGAGCCTGGACGAGCGGGTCGCCGCGTTGCTTGTCCATCATCCCTCCCTGTGGCCGCAATTGCCGCAGGATTTTCGCCAGGCCGCCGCCGGCGGTCATCACGGTGAATGGCTGGCGGTATTGGCGGCGGCGTTCGAGCGTGGCGAGGAGGGTCTGAACGCCCTGCTGGAGGGGGCCTATCGGGAACGCTTCCAGGTCTGGCGGGAAGATACCGCCTATCGCCAATTGCCCAACCCGGAAGGAGAATTGCAAGCAGCGGCCACCGCCTTGCAGCAGCGTTTTCGCCGCCGGCGTATCGAGCAGCTGAGCTGCAAGACCCAATTGACACACGAAGAAAAGGCCGAGTTGCGCCGTCTCCTGAGCAAGGAATCGCTGTGAATCTTTGCGGGGAACAGAATATAATGTAACGTTTTCTTCGTCGAGACGACCCATCGATCAAGGTTGAAGAATATATGAATCGAGAGCAGCAACAGTCCCGGATCAAAGAGCTCATCGCCAAAGGCAAGGCGCAAGGGTACCTCACCTATGCGGAGGTCAACGACCACCTGCCCAGCGATATCGTTGACCCGGAACAGGTCGAGCACATCATCGCCATGATCAACGACATGGGGATCAACGTGCTCGAGGAGGCTCCGGACGACGCCCAGATGTTGTCGGAAGCCGCCGTGGGCGACGAGGAGGAAGTCGAGGAGGTCGTTGCTGCCCTGGTTTCCAACAACGATGACATCGGTCGCACCACGGATCCCGTGCGCATGTACATGCGCGAGATGGGGACGGTGGAGCTGCTCACCCGCGAAGGAGAGCTGGAGATCGCCAAGCGGATCGAGGAGGGCCAGAATCAGGTGGCAGAGGCGCTGTCGCGCTTTCCCGCCGTGATGGAATACTTCATCGAATCCTTTGAAAACGTCCTCAAGGGTGACGGCAAGGTCACCGATCTGATTTCCGATTTCATCGATCTCAGTGAACCGGACGAGGAGGCGCTGGCGTCTGCGGCCTCGGACGATGATGATGCCGCTGCGGCGGAAAATACCGGTCCCGATCTTGATGAAGTCAGGGACAAGCTGGCTCAGCTCAAGAAACGTTACGCCAAGGTGCGCAAGTGTCTCAAGCAGTACGGTTACGAGGACAAGCGCACCCAGAAGGCCTACGACGAGCTGGCGGAAATCTTCATGGAATTCCGCCGCACGCCGCAGTTCTTCAAGGAGATGTCCGAGATTCTGGCCAAAGTGGTCGAGGAAATCCGGGCCCAGGAAAAGCTCATTCTCGATCTGTGTGTCAGGCAGGCGGGGATGCCGCGTAAGGAATTCATCGACACCTTCGTCGGGCGCGAGGCCGACCCTGATTGGCTGGACGAGCTTCTCGGGAAGGACGCGCCTTACGTGGCCCGTCTGCGGGAGCAGGCCGACGAGATTCGCCGGGCTCAGAGCAAGCTGGCGGCGATCGAGAAGGCACATTTCCTCAGTATCGGCCAGATCAAGGACATCAACCGCCGGGTCTCCATCGGCGAGGCCAAGGCGCGCCGCGCCAAGAAAGAGATGATTGAGGCCAACCTGCGCCTGGTGATCTCCATCGCCAAGAAATACACCAACCGTGGCCTCCAGTTCCTGGATTTGATCCAGGAAGGCAACATTGGTTTAATGAAAGCGGTGGACAAGTTCGAGTACCGTCGTGGCTACAAGTTCTCGACCTATGCCACCTGGTGGATCCGGCAGGCCATCACCCGGTCGATCGCCGATCAGGCCCGCACCATTCGCATTCCGGTGCACATGATCGAGACGATCAACAAACTCAACCGAGTCTCGCGCCAGATGCTTCAGGAAATGGGCCGTGAGCCGACGCCGGAGGAGCTGGCCGAGCGCATGGAGATGCCCGAGGACAAGGTCCGCAAGGTGCTCAAGATCGCCAAGGAGCCGATTTCCATGGAAACCCCCATCGGTGACGACGAGGATTCGCACCTGGGGGATTTCATCGAGGACTCCAAGGTCCTCTCGCCCGTGGAGGCGGCTACCATCGAAGGTCTGCGGGAAGCGATGCAGAGCGTGCTGTCGAGCCTGACCGCGCGCGAGGCCAAAGTGCTGCGCATGCGTTTCGGTATCGATATGAACACCGATCACACCTTGGAGGAGGTGGGCAAACAGTTCGACGTCACCCGGGAGCGCATCCGCCAGATAGAGGCCAAGGCATTGCGCAAGCTGCGCCATCCCTCCCGTTCGGAGACGCTACGCAGCTTCCTCGAGGAGTGATTTGAGTTACTCGGGCCCTTAGCTCAGTTGGTTAGAGCAGGGGACTCATAATCCCTTGGTCGTAGGTTCGAGTCCTACAGGGCCCACCAAGAACCGAAAAAGGCCTGGCAGAAATTTCTGCCAGGCCTTTTTCCGGTTTGATGCAAATCCGGCGGTGACGGTTGACCGGCAGCTGTTATGATTCACAGCACGCGCACCAATTTCTTCGGTTTCCTGACCAGTGGCTGGAAGTCCCTGCTGTTCCTGCTGGGAGTGACACTGCTGGCCGAGATGATCTACAACCGTTTCACCGATAACCAGGTTCTTCCTCTTGGGATCGATCATGTCGGCTTTTTCGTCACCGCCATTTCGATCTTTCTGGTGTTCCGCCTCAACGAGGCCTATGGACGCTGGTGGGAGGCGCGTAAACTGTGGGGGCAGTTGGTCAATACCAGCCGGGACTTCGGCAGACAGGTGGCCAGCTGGGTGGAGCATCCGCTGGTCCGGCGGCAGTTGATCCAACGCCAGATCGCCTACGTAAACGCTCTCAGAATCGCATTGCGTCATGGTCCCCGTTGGGATGATGCTCCGGAACGGTGGCGGGAGATCGTTCCCTATCTCGACCGCACCGAGCTGGAGGCGATGCGTTGGGTCGGAAACATTCCAGCGCAGATCGTCCGTTTGCATAGCTGCCAGCTGTGGCATCACTTCACCGAGTCCGTTCCCGATCGTCTGCTGCTCTGTCAGCTAGACCGTACTCTGTCGGCGCTGTATGACATTCAGGGAGGCTGCGAGCGCATCAAGAACACCTCCTTTCCCGATCGGGTGGCAAAGTTCACCTTCGCTTTCGTGTGGTTGTTCGCCATCGCGCTACCTTTCATCGTGCTCGATGCATCCCTGGATTCCAGGGATGTCAAGGAGGTCGTTCTGGTGACCTTCATGTCCTACGTGCTGGTGACGATGGAACGGTTGGGACGGGAACTCAAGAATCCCTTCGAAAACCAGCCAAACGATACGCCCATGACCGCTCTGTGCCGTACCATCGAAATCGATCTGCGGCAATTTCTCGGGGAGGAGGCGCCGCCGCCGCTCAAACCCCGCAAGGGCGTGCTGATGTGATTTTGGCCGTTGAGCGGCTTGCGTCCGGTGTGGGGAGGAGACAGCGCGATGGCAGCTTTTTTGCTAGATTGATGTGGTGCCGAGGGGGAGACTCGAACTCCCACGGTGTTGCCACCACCAGATTTTGAGTCTGGCGCGTCTACCAGTTTCGCCACCTCGGCAATGCTTTGCCATTATACGGCTTCGATTGAAGGAAGCAAAGATGCGCACCTCCGACTTTCATTATGACCTGCCCGAAGACTTGATCGCCCGCGAGCCGTTGCCGGAGCGCAGCGCCAGCCGGCTGCTGGTGCTCGAGGAGAGCGGGGAGATTCAGGATCGCCGTTTTGCCGATCTTGTCGATCTGCTTGCGCCGGGGGATCTGCTGGTTTTCAACGATACCAAGGTGATTCCGGCGCGGCTGTACGGCCGCAAGGAAACCGGCGGCCGGGTGGAGATTCTGATCGAACGCCCACTGGCAGACGACTTGGCGCTGGCGCACGTGCGGGCGAGCAAAGCACCCAAGCCGGGGCAGAAGATCGGGCTCGATCAGGGCTTTGGCTGCCGGGTGGAAGGGCGTGAGGGGGATCTGTTCCGCCTGCGTTTCGTGGGGGCGCCGCTGTTGGAAATTCTCGAATGCATCGGCCACGTGCCGCTGCCGCCTTACATCGACCGCCCCGACACCGAAGCGGACCGGCGGCGCTATCAGACCGTTTACGCCCGCCGTCCGGGAGCGGTCGCCGCGCCAACGGCGGGATTGCATTTCGACGAGGCGGTGTTGGCGCGGCTGGCGGCCAAAGGCGTCGAAACCGCCTTTGTCACCCTACACGTGGGGGCCGGGACGTTTCAGCCGGTGCGGGTCGAGGAACTGGAGCGGCACCGCATGCACCGGGAGGTGTTCGATGTGCCGCAAGCCACGGTGGCGGCGGTGGAACGGACCCGCGAGCGGGGCGGGCGGGTGGTCGCGGTGGGGACCACGGCGGTGCGCAGCCTGGAGGCGGCGGCCGGGAGCGGGAAACTGATCCCCTGCCGCGGAGAAACCGAGCTGTTCATCCGTCCCGGTTACCGTTTCCGCTGTGTCGATGCCCTGGTGACCAATTTCCATCTGCCGGAATCGACCCTGCTGATGCTGGTCTGCGCCTTTGCCGGTTACGAGGCGGTCATGCGGGCCTATCGCCATGCGGTGGCGCAGCGCTACCGTTTCTTCAGCTATGGCGACGCCATGTTTCTGAGTCGCAAGTCCTGATGTTCAGGGATTGGCGGGGTAAAAAAAGCCGGTGCCCCGAGGTTGCTCGTCTTGAGAGGAGGAGTGAAAGACTGCAGGGCACCGGTCACCAGGTTGAAGAGGTTATGCACGGATATATATTGCAGGCAGCGTGCCATTTTTGAATTTTCCATTGAATTCAACAGGATATGTTTTTGATAAGGATTTCGCCCCCGGAACGGGGCTGCCTGCCTGCGGCAATTGCCGCAATCTGGGTGAAAACCCTCAATCGCCGCGGATCCGGTGGTAAAGCCGTTCCAGGGTGTCCGGGCCTCGGGGGTGGGGGGGCAACGTCATCTCGCGGATGACGCGGGTCGGGGGAGGAGACAGGAAGACGATGCGGTCGCCCAGTTCCAGGGCCTCGCGCAGATCGTGAGTGACGAACAGCACCGTATGGGGGCGGTGTTGCCACAAATCCCGCAGCAGTCGCCGCATGCGGACCGCGGTGGGAGCATCCAGGGAGACGAAGGGTTCGTCCATGAGCAACAGATCCGGCCGGACCGCAAACGCCCGCACCAGCGCGACCCGGCGGTTCATCCCCAATGACAGGCGGGTGGGGTAAGTGTGCTGGAAGGCAGTCAGGCCGGCGATTTCCAGCAGTTCGTCGAGCAGAGCCGGTTCCACGTCCGCCGGCAATGCCAGCGCCAGATTTTCCCGCACCGTGCGCCAGGGGAGCAGGCGCGGCTCCTGAAAGACGTAACCCAGGCGCGGTCTGGCCGCCTTGTGAAAGCGGATGTGCCCCTCGAAATCCCGGTCCAGGCCGGCGATCAGGTTGAGCAACGTGGTCTTGCCGCAGCCGGACGGTCCCACCAGGCAGACGAATTCGTGCTCCGCCAGATGCAGCTCGAGGCCGGCGATGGCGGTATGAGCACCGGCCCGGCCGCTGGCGGCAAAGGCCTTGCGTTCGATGTGGATGTCGATCATCGGCGCCAGCGGTTGGCGAAGCGGTCCAGGGGTTGGAGAACGGTCCATTCGATCAGCTGGATGACGATGACGAAGGCCACGGTATAGGCCAGGATGCCGGTGACGTCGAACAGCTGGAAGAACAGGTGGAGCTGATAGCCCATGCCGTCGCTGCGCCCCAGCAGTTCCACCACCAGGATGATCTTCCAGATCAGCGCCAGCCCGGTGCGGGCGGCGGTGACCACGAAAGGATAGAGCTGGGGCCAGACGACGTGGCGCAGGGTCTTCCAGCGGCCGAAGCGATAGACCTGCGCCATCTCCAGCAGGCCGGTATCCAGATGGCGGCTGCCCTCCCGCAGAGTGACCGCCACGTTGGGCAGTTTGTTCACCACCACCGCGAGGATGGCCGCCGTCTCGGTGAGCCCGAACCAGACGTAACACAGGATGATGGTCACCAGCGCGGGGATGTTGAGAAACACCGTCAGCCAGGAATCGAACCAGCGGTCCAGCAGCGGATGACGGCCCATGAGGATGCCGAGGGCGCAGCCCAGCAGCATCGCCGTCACGAAGCTGATTCCCAGCCGCCTTAAAGTCACGGCCAGGTGATGCAGCAGTTCGCCGCCGGCGGCTTCATTGCCCAGGCGCCCGAACACCTGCCACGGCGACGGCAGCAGGGGCGATGCCAGCCAGGCGGCCAGTCCCTGCCACAGCAGCATCAGGGACAGCAGCGACAGGGGGACGATCAGGCGCTGCACGGGCCGCTAGCGCGGCAGAACGAAGTCCGCCCAGAAAGTGCCGCGGGGCAAAGCGGCGGCCGGGCCGGTCAGGGCGTCACCGCCGGCTTCGTGCAGCAGGGCGTAAAGCCGGGCGGCGGCCTTGCGTTCCGGCGCCCCCCAGTGGCGCAGGCGGCCCTGACAGTAGCGCTGCCGCAGGGTGGCCTGGATTTTGGGATCGGTGCTGCCGGTCAGGGGCGCGACGTAGCGCCAGACCCGCCGGTCACCGCAGATGGCGTCCTTGGCCCCGTAGGCGGCGCGCAGGAAGGCAGTGACCGTGTCGCGGCGGTCGGCGGCCCAGCGCTCCCGGAACACGTAGCTCAGGGTCGGCACCGGCGGGGTGATGCCTAACCGGGTCAGCAGGTCGCCGCCGTCGAGCAGGCGGCGGTAACCCGCCGCTTCCAACCGGGCGGCGTAGTGCCAGTAGTTGAGCAGGGCGTCGAGGCGGCCCTGGCGCAACTGTTGGTTGAGCAGCGGCGGGGCCCCGAACACCGGTCGGGCGTCCTGTTCCAGATCGAGGCCGTGCTGGCGCCTGGCCAGAGTCTTGAGCAGGATCCAGTTCTCGTACAGGGGGCTGCCGGCGACACCGATGCGCTTGCCCTTCAGATCGGCGAGGGTGTGGATGGGGGACTTCGGCGGCACGATCAGGGCGCCGTGGGTCAGGGAATAGGGCACGGCGGTGAAATCGTACCCGCCACTGCGCTGGCGCGCCACCCACAGCCAGTTGGTGACGATCAGATCCACGCTGCCGCCCTGAAGGCCGATGCGGCCGGCCTGGGGATTGGCGAGTTTGCGGATCTTGAGGCGGAAGCCCTGGCGCCGGTCCAGCCCTTCCCGCTCGATGACGGTCAGCTCCCAGTTGAAGGTGCCGTAGGCCAGCGCCCCGACGGTGATGTCCCGGCTGCCGGCTTGGGTCTGCGGTACGAGCCCGGCCAGCAGGGCGGTCAGGATGAGGAAAGCTTTCATGCCGATGTGCCGTGCAGTTCCCGGTACAGGTTCCTGAACTCCTCGGTCAGCTTGTGATCCGGGGCGTAGTGGATCAGGGGTTGGGCCTGACTGTGGGACTCGCGCACCTTCACCGAAGGGGAGATGCGGGTCTTGAGCACCGGATGGCCCTCGGCGCTCAGCTCCTCCACCAGCTGCTGGGGCAGGCGGGCGCGGCGCTGGAACTGGTTGACCACCACGCCTTCGACGATCAGATTCTCGTTGTGATCGGCGCGGATCTCGGCGATGGCCTCCAGCAGTTTGTAGAGCGCGTCGCGGGAGAAGGCGTCGCAGTCGAAGGGAATCAGGCAGCGCTCGGCGGCAATCAGGGCCGAGCGGCTGTAGAAATTGAGGATTGGCGGGGTGTCGATGTAGATGTGGTCGAAGTCGTTGAGCTGTTCCAGCGCCTCGCGCAGCTTGTAGATCTTGTGGCGCGATTCCAGCCGGGTCTGCAGCTCCTCCATGTCCGGGTGGGAGGCGAGGAGGTAGAGATTGGGGAAGGGGGTGTCCTGGATCAGCTCCCGGGCCGAGGCCTTCTGGTTCTTGGCGAAGGGGTTGATGGTGAGGGTGTCGCGGAAGAACTTGGCCAGGGTTTCCTCCGGGTCTTCGATCTTGCCCCCCAGGAGATAGTGGGTGGTGTTGCCCTGGATGTCCAGGTCCACTACCAGGGTGGATTTTCCCTCGGCGGCGCTGATGGCCGCCAGGTTGCAGGTGATGGTGGATTTGCCGACACCGCCTTTCTGATTGAAGATGACCCTGCGCATGGAGTGTGCCTGTGAGTTGTCAAGCCAAAATGGAGAATTCTGCCATTTTAGCATTGTTGCCGGGGTGGTGGGTTTTCTCCCTGGTCGCTTCTCAAGGAAGCGGCAGGTGGATTAGACCTGCCTGACGAGGTTGGATAGAATCCACCGATTGGACCCAACCAACCTTTGCCAGCAGGATTGAAGCCACCAATGGACGAGAATTACCGCCCCCACGCCATCGAGGAAAAGGTTCAACGGCTCTGGGAGGAAACCCGCGCCTTCGAGGTCAGCGAGGATCCGAACAAGGAGAAGTTCTACTGCCTGTCGATGTTCCCGTATCCTTCCGGGCGGCTGCACATGGGCCACGTGCGCAACTACTCCATCGGCGACGCCATCGCCCGCTACCAGCGCATGCTGGGCAAGAACGTGCTCCAGCCCATGGGCTGGGACGCCTTCGGGCTGCCGGCGGAGAACGCCGCCGCCAAGCACGGCATCCACCCGGCCAAGTGGACCTACGAAAACATCGAATATATGAAGGGCCAGCTCAAGCGTCTCGGGTTCGCCTACGACTGGAAGCGCGAGATCGCCACCTGTGATCCCGGTTATTACAAATGGGAACAGTGGTTCTTCACCAAACTGTTCGACAGGGGCCTGGCCTACCGCAAGATGGCCACGGTCAATTGGGACCCGGTGGACCAGACCGTGCTCGCCAACGAGCAGGTCATCGACGGCCGCGGCTGGCGCTCCGGGGCGCTGGTGGAACGGCGCGAAATCCCCCAGTGGTTCCTCAAGATCACTGCCTACGCCGAGGAGCTGCTTCAGGATCTGGATCGGCTGGAAGGCTGGCCCGAGCGGGTCAAGACTATGCAGCGCAACTGGATCGGCAAGTCCGTCGGCGTGGAGATGCAGTTCCCCCTGGACGGCAGCGATGAGGCCATCACCATTTTCACCACCCGTCCCGATACGGTCATGGGGGTGACCTACCTGGCTCTGTCCCCGGAACATCCCCTGGCCCTGAAGGCGGCCGAGACCAATCCCGAGCTCAAATCCTTCATCGAGGAATGCAAGAAGAGCACCGTGGCCGAGGCGGATCTGGCCACCATGGAGAAGAAGGGCTGTCCCACGGGGCTTTATGCGGTCCATCCCATCACCGGCGAAAAGGTGCCGGTGTGGGTCGCCAACTTCGTGCTGATGGAATACGGTTCCGGGGCGGTCATGGCGGTGCCGGCCCACGATCAGCGCGACTGGGAGTTCGCCAAAAAATACGGTCTGCCGATCAAGCAGGTGATCGCTCCCAGACCTGGCAGCGATGCCGGGTGCGATCTGGAAAAAGGCGCTTTCACCGAAAAGGGCGTGCTGATCGACTCCGGTCCCTTCACCGGCCTGACCTCGGAGGAAGCCTTCGAGGCTGTCGCCAAATGGCTGGAAAGCTACGGATACGGGCGCAAGCGGGTTCAGTACCGCCTGCGGGACTGGGGGGTGTCGCGCCAGCGTTACTGGGGGGCGCCGATTCCAATCCTATATCTGGAAGACGGCACCCCGATCCCCGTGCCTGAAGCGCAGCTGCCGGTGGAACTGCCTCTGGACGTGACTCTCGACGGGGTCCACTCGCCCCTCAAGACCGATCCGAGCTTTTACGAGGTCACCCTGCCGGACGGGCGCAAGGCCAAGCGGGAAACCGACACCTTCGACACCTTCATGGAATCGTCCTGGTATTTCACCCGCTTTACCTGCCCGGACTACGCCGCCGGCATGGTGGACAAGGAAAAGGCCGACTACTGGCTGCCGGTGGACCAGTACATCGGCGGTATCGAGCACGCCATTCTCCACCTGCTCTACGCCCGTTTCTACCACAAGCTGATGCGCGATGCAGGCTTGGTGAGCTGCGACGAGCCGTTCAAGAACCTGCTCACCCAGGGGATGGTGCTCAAGGACGGAGCCAAGATGTCCAAGTCCAAGGGCAATGTGGTTGACCCCGAGGAACTGATCGGGAAATACGGCGCCGACACCGTGCGTCTGTTCATCCTCTTCGCCGCCCCGCCGGAACAGTCGCTGGAGTGGTCCGACAGCGGCGTGGAAGGGGCGTTCCGCTTCCTCAAGCGCTTGTGGCGCCAGGTGGCGGCCTTCGTCAACGGGGCAGGGGAGGCGCCGGCGCTCGACAAGGCGACCCTGACCCCGACCCAGAAGGAACTGCGCCGCCAGATCCACCAGACCATCGCCAAGGTGAGCGACGCCATGAACCGCCGCTACACCTTCAACACCGCCATCGCCGCCAACATGGAGCTGCTCAACGCCCTGGCCCGCTTCGAGGACGACAGCCCCCAGGGGCAGGCCGTCAAACGCGAAGGGCTGGAGGCCATCGTCCTGATGCTCGCCCCCATCGTCCCCCACATCTGCCACGAACTGTGGCAGTCCCTGGGGCACGAGGGCATGGTCATCGACGCCCCCTGGCCCCGGGTGGACGAAAGCGCCCTGGTGCAGGACACCATCGAGTTGGTGGTCCAGGTCAACGGCAAGCTGCGGGGCAAGATCCAGGTGCCCGCCGATGCCGACAGGGAAGCCGTCGAAAAGGCGGCGTTGGCCGAACCCAACGTGCAGCGCTTCATCGAAGGCAAGACGGTACGCAAAATCATCGTGGTGCCGGGGCGGTTGGTGAACGTGGTGGTGGGATGAGCGCCGGGGTGCGGTTGCTGCCGGAACAGATAGAGGCCATCCGCCGCGCGGTGCGGGAGGTGGCCGGTGAACGGGCCCGGGTGTTCCTGTGGCGCGCCTGTACCGGGAACTGGGCGAGCGCAAGATCGATTTGGTGATCGTCGCCGACCGGCCGCAGACCGATTTCGAGCGCCAAGTGATCCGGGAAGCGGTACCCTTATGAAAGATCCCTGGGCCGTATGAGCCGCCACGTCTGTCTGGTGTCCGATCAGGCGGTTCCCAACATCACCCCGGTGTTGGACCCGGACACCCGCCCCGCTGCGGTCACGCTGGTGACAGCGCCGGAAATGGAACGGCAGGCACGATGGCTCAAAAAGGTGCTGCGCGAGGCTTGCGGCGTTCCGGTGGATCGGTGGCCGGTGGCCGATGCCTGGGATGCGGAGCACCTGCTGGGGCGTTTCATGGAATTGTTGGAAACCCACGACGACCTGGTCCTCAACGCCACCTGCGGCACCCGCCCCATGAGCATCGCCGCCTTCGAAGCCTTCCGCGCCTACGAGCGGCCGGTCTTCTACGTCCATCCCTTCACCGACGAGCTGTTCTGGCTCCATCCCCACGACCGTTCCCGCCATCAGCTGGCCGACCGCATCAAGCTGCGCCATTTTCTCCTGGCCTGCGGGGCCGAGATCAAGGCCAGCGCCGACATCCGCATTCCACCGGCCTACCGGGAACTGACCGCCTACCTGGTGCTCAGGGTCGAAGACTTCGCCGGCGCCCTGCGGGTGCTCAACTGGTATGCCGCCAGTGCGCGGGAGACGCTCGAATCCGAGCCGCTCCGGTCCGAATACCTGCACCGCCCCGAGTTCCTCGAACTGCTAAGCCGCTTCCAGGCTGTCGATGCGCTGCGGATTCGTCACGGCCGCCTGGTGTTTCCCGATGAAAACGCCCGTTTCTTCGTCAACGGCGGCTGGCTCGAAGAGCACGTCTTCAGCCAGGTGCAGCAGCTGCGCCGGCGGCTGCCGCTGATCCAGGACCTGGCCCGCAACCTGCTGATCGCCCGCGATACCGGCCATGGCGAGGTGGAGAACGAGCTCGACGTGGTGTTTCTGGCCAACAACCACCTCTACCTGATCGAGTGCAAGACCCGCCATTTCCATCCCGAGGAGGCCGACGAGGACGGTCCCGGCGCCGAGGCGATCTACAAGCTCGATACCCTCAAGGAAGTCCTCGGCGGTCTCCACGGCCGGGGCATGCTGGTGTCCTACCTGCCGCTGGCGGAGCCGGACCGGCGCCGGGCCGCCGATCTGGGCATCCGCGTCTGCGAAGGGCGTCAGATCCAGGATCTGCCTCACATTCTCCGCGAGTGGATCATCTGAGACGCCCGCAGCGCAGATAGAGCGGATTGAGCCAGCGCAGATAGCCCTTGACCAGGATCGCGCCCGCCAGCGGCAGCGCGGCCCGCAGGAGAAAGCGGCGGATGTTCTGGTAGCCGTTCAGAGGGGTGCGGGCAAGCCGTTTGAAGCGCCGGACGAAGGCGGCGATCTCCGGCGCCTTGGCGTCACCCAGCCGCCGGCCGAGCCAGTCGAGGATCACCAGGCCGGCAATTCCCGCGATGGCGCTGACCGGAATGCTGGCCGCGGCGATCCAGTCGCGCAGGGAGATCCACGCCCACGCCAGCGTCAGTGCCGGTGCGCCAAGGGCGGGAACGAGCAGGCGTTTGTCCAGCAGCAGAATCTTGCCGACGTTGTGGCGTCCGATCCGCAGCAGTTTCAGGAGACGGGGGGATGGGGCGCGCAGCCCGGGTTGAATCTGCAGAAAGGGCCAGGCGCCCGGTTGGGACCCGTTTTGCCCAAACCGGTGCGCTATTTCCGCGTGGGCGATTTGGTAACCGTCGCACATCAGCGCGAAGGCCTCGGTGTCGTGGAAGGCGTCAAGATCGGTGCGGATTTCCGCCAGACGGGCCTGGACTTCGGGGGCGACGCCGAACGCCTCGGTCGTCGGCGGGGACGCCCGCTTGGGATACGGCTTGCCGTTCCAGTTGATCCAGGCAATCTCCCGTTTTCCCAGTCCCTTGCGCAGATGCAGGAACGCGACCCGGTCGCGCCCGTGGACTTCGATCAGCCGGTGCAGGCTTTCGTAACGCACCTGGTCCTGCAGCACGCTGCCGCTGCGGGCCAGCACACCGAGCCGTCCGGGTTCCGGGCAGGGCTCGAAATCCAGCTGGCCGGAAGCGTCACTGACGATGAAGCGGGTGCAGGCTTCCGCCAGCAGCGCATCGATCCCCTGATTGTCGTGGACGCCGCCATCGACCAGGGAGACGCAGATGGGATCCTCGCCGTCGCGGTAAAGCCCCTCGATGACGACGGGCGGAAAGACCCCTGGCACGGCGGCCGAGGCGGCGACCGCCTTCGCCAGCGGAAAGTCCCGCAGCCGCGGATCGGCGGCCTGGAAATAATCGAAAGGGCGGCGCAGCCGGACCGGAACGCTGTCGATCTCGTCGAAACAGGCCCGCCCGTTTTGGTAGGAGACCGGTTCCCCCATGGTCCGGGCGGTGAACTGCCAGTCCCGGCCGGTGTTGAGGCTGGTGGCGTTGAGGATCAACACCGGCACCTTATGGCGGCGGCCGTCGTTGTCGCGATAGGGGTGGAAGTCGGGCTGTCCGGGCGGGAAGATGCGCAGTTCCCGCATCGTCACCGGCGTCTCCCGGCCCAGGGCCGGACGGTACAGCAGCTGGTCGTAGACCTCGGCGATGCGGTCGCTGAGAGTGTAGTCGCGCCGGTACAGCCGCCAGTTGGCCCGGAGGTCCGCCAGAGCCAGCAGGCGGATGTTCTTCCGGGTGGCCGCGCGAAATTGTTCGTTGAGTGTGTGGACCAGGTCGACGTAATCGGCATCTGTGATCTCGGTATCCTTCTTGCTCTCCAGGAGGCGTTTGAGATGGACGTAGTACAGCGCGGCGATGATGGCGCCGCCGGAAACCGCGCTGATGGTTTCGATGCGGGGCAGCAGGCCGCATTCGGCCAGTTGCGCCAAGACTCCCAGATGGAAGAAGGAAGCCCGCAGACCGCCGCCGGAAAGCGCCAGTCCCAGTTTGTCGGTGCTCATCTTCCGTTCTCCTCTCGATCGTTCCGGTTTGTGGATTGTGCCCACGGTTTCTTGCCGAAAGCAAATAATCGGTTGGGGCCGGAGGCGATTTGGGCTAGGCTGAGCAGCTCCTGAACGATGGTGGCGGTGGGGCCACTGCCGTAGGCAGGATAAGGACAGCGCATCTGGGCATGCCGGATGCGGCGTTTGACGCGCCTTATCTGACCTACGAAAAACGAACCGCCACCCTGTCAGAGTGGTTTTCCATCCGGTAATCTGAAAAAATAACGCAGATGGATGCCATGCCGTTGAAAGTACTCGTCATCATCGCCGTCTTGCTGCTGAGCGCCTGCCAGCCCAAGCCCTGGCGCACCACCGATGTCAGCGGCAGGCTGCCCGATCTCGACTTCACCCTCGTCGATACCCAGGGTCAGGTGCGCCACGGGGCCGATTTCCGGGGCAAGGTGACGCTGCTGTTCACTGGGTTCACCCACTGCCCGGCGGTTTGCCCGGCGACGCTGGCGCGGTTGGCGACGGTGCTGGAAACCCTCAAGGCCGATCCGGAGACGGTCCAGGTCCTGTTCGTCAGTCTCGATCCCGAACGGGACACGCCCGAGGCGCTGGCGGCATACGTGCGCCGTTTCGGCCCCTGGTTCGTCGGTCTTACCGGTGACAGGGATCAGCTCGATGCTTTAACCAAGCGCTATTTCCTCGGTTACCGCAAGGAGGGGGAAGGGCGGGATTACGACGTGGTCCACAGCGACATCATCCTGATCTTCGACCGCCAGGGACACGCCCGGCTGCTGGCCCGCAGCCAGACCCCACTGGAGGATCTGCAGGCCGATCTCGAACGCCTGCTGGCTGAATAGTCAAGGAAAGCCGTCGATGAATCCCAGACTCGATCTCCTGCAACCCTATCCGTTCGAGAAGCTCGCCCGCCTCAAGGCCGGCATCGTACCGCCGGCGGACAAGCCCCACATCGCCCTGTCCATCGGCGAGCCCCAGGACCCGCCGCCCCATTTCCTCGCCGAAGCCGTCATCGCCCATCTCCACGGGCTGGCGAAATATCCCACCACCCGGGGGCTGCCGCAACTGCGCGAGGCCATCGCCGCCTGGCTACAGCGGCGTTTCCGCTTGGCGGCGGTCGATCCCGAACGCCAGGTGCTGCCGGTGAACGGCACCCGCGAGGCCCTGTTCTCCTTCGCCCAGGCGCTCATCGACCCGGCCGACAAGCCCCTGGTGCTGATGCCCAATCCCTTCTATCAGATCTACGAGGGGGCGGCGCTGCTGGCCGGCGCCGAGCCCTACTATCTCAACGCCACCGCCGCGACCGGTTTCCTGCCGGATTTCGACGCCGTCCCGGAGGCGGTCTGGCGCCGCTGCCGCCTGCTGTATCTGTGTTCGCCCTACAATCCCACCGGCCGGGTCATCGGCCTGGAGACGCTCAAGGGCCTGATCGAAAAGGCCCAGCGTTACGATTTCGTCATCGCCGGGGACGAGTGCTACAGCGAGCTTCACGACGGCAATCCGCCCCCGGGCTTGCTCCAGGCCGCCGCCGAACTGGGGCTGGACGATTACCGCCGCTGCGTGGTGTTCCACAGCCTGTCCAAGCGTTCCAGCGCCCCGGGGCTGCGTTCCGGCTTCGTCGCCGGCGATGCGGCCATTCTCGAACGCTACTTTCTCTACCGTACCTATCACGGCTGCGCCATGCCCCTGCCGGCCCAGCACGCCAGCATCGCCGCCTGGAACGACGAGGCGCACGTGGCCCGCAACCGCGCCGCCTACCGGGAGCGCTTCGCGGCGGCGGCGGAGATCCTCGCCGGGGCGGCCGAGGTCCAGGTGCCGCCGGCGGCGTTCTATTTCTGGCTCAGGGTGCCGGGGGACGATGCCGAGTTCGCCCGCCGCATCTACGCCCGGGAGAACGTCACCGTCCTGCCCGGCAGTTTCCTGGCGCGCGAGGCCGGCGGTGTCAACCCGGGGCGCGGCTACGTGCGCATCGCCTGGGTGCACCCGCTGGCGGTGTGCGTCGAGGCGGCGCAGCGGATTTCCCGTTTTCTGGCGGCTTCATAAGGCGGTGCGCTGGCCCGTGCGGATGGCGGCGACGATGGCGTTGAGCGTTCGGCAGTTGCCGCGGGCGTCGTCCAGGGACAGGGCAGGCGGTTCGTCGGCGAGGATGCAGTGGGAGAAGTGCTCGATCTCCAGGCGGAAGTGGTCGGCGGTGGGAAGCCACTCCTCGTGCAGCCGGCCGTCGCCGGTCCACCAGCTCAGCAGCGGGATGTCGCCGGGTTTGGCCCAGACGTTGTGGCATTTGAGACCGCCTTCGGTGCCGATGATCTCGTACTCGGCCCGGCGGGCGCGTTCGAAGCTGAAATCGACAGTGGCAAAACGCCCGTCGCCGAAGTCCAGGGCGCCGGCCACCGAGGTGTCGGCACCGTGCTCGTTGAATTTGGCCATGGCTACTGCCGCCTGCGGTTCGTCGTCGTAGAAGAAGCGGCAGCAGTGGACCGCGTAGCAGCCGATGTCCCACAGGGCGCCGCCGCCCTGTTCGAGGGGGCGGGAGATGCGGTACAGCCGTGCCGGGGTCATAGGAAAGGAAAAGGTGGCGCGGACGCTGCGGATCGTCCCCAGATGACCGGCCTTGATGATGTCCCACACCCGCTGGTGCTGGGGATGGAAGCGGTACATGAAGCCTTCCATGACCTTGAGGTTGCGCTCCCTGGCGGCGGCCTCGATGCGGTCGATGTCCTCCTGCTTCAGGGCCATGGGCTTTTCCACCAGCACGTGCTTGCCGTGTTCCAGTACCTTCGGGGTCCATTCGCCGTGCTCCTCGTTGGCCAGGGGCAGATAGACCGCCTCCACCTGCGGGTCGTCGAGCAGCGCCTGGGGGTCGTCGTAGGCGGCGGCGTTCTCCTGGCCGCACTCGGCCAGCAGTTGCGCCGCCGCCCCGGGCCGGCGGCTGGCGACGGCGACCAGTTCGGCGTTGCCGGCGGCGACGATAGCCGGCAGCATCACTTTGCTCATGCGGGCGGCGCCGAGAATGCCCCAGCGGACTTTGCGGGTGGTGTTCATGGGCGAAAGCCTCCTTCTCGGTTTTTTCTTTAGGATGCCACAACCTGCGGGCGGACGCGCAACAGAACGGCGCCGCCGATCAAAAACAGCGCCACGATGCTGAAGATCCCCGCCCGCGGGTCGCCGGCCAGCCGGCCGGTGACCCCCACCAGCAGCGGTCCCAGTACCGCGGCGAACTTGCCCAGCATGTTGTAGAAGCCGAAGAACTCCGCCGCCATCGCTTTGGGGATCAGGTGGGCGTAGTAGGCGCGGCTGAGGGCCTGGACCCCGCCCTGGACCAAGCCGATCAATATCGCCAGGGCATAGAACTCGGTCGCCGAGTCGAGGCGGGCGGCGAACGCCGTCACCCCCACGTAGACCGCCAGCCCCAGCAGGATGGCCCGTTTGGCGCCGATCCATTCCCCCAGGCGGCCGTAGGCGACGGCGGCGGGAAAGCCGACGAACTGCACCAGCAGCAGGGCGGCGATCAGGCCTTTCCAGCCGAGGCCGATGGCCAGGCCGTAGTCCACCGCCATGCGGACGATGGTGTCCACCCCGTCGATGTAGAACCAGTAGGCCACCAGGAACAGGAACGCCGGTCGGTGGGCGCGGACGTGGCCGAGGGTGCGCGCCACCTGGCGCCAGGCATCGCCCACCAGGGACAGGCTCAGGCGGCGGCAGGGCCTCTCGTCCACCTTCCACAGCAGCGGCAGGGTGAAGACCAGCCACCACATCGCCACCGAGGCGAAGGCCAGATGCACCGCCTGTTCCGAAGAGGCCAGGCCGAACCAGTGAGGCTCGAGGGTCATGGCCACGTTGAGGGCGAACAGCAGCCCGCCGCCCAGATAGCCGAGGGCGAAGCCCAGGCTGGAGACGCGCTCGTATTCGGCCGGCGCTGCCACTTCCATCAGCAGGGAATCGTAGAAGATGTTGGCGCCGGAAAAGCCCACCAGCCCCAGGCCGAAGCAGAGCAGGGCGTAGGTGGCCATTCCCGCCTGCAGTAGCGCCAGAGCGAAGGTGGCGCAGATGCCCAGCAGCGCGAAGCCCGCCAGCAGGCGTTTGTGCAGCCGCCCCTGGTCGGCGATGGCTCCCAGCAGCGGGGCGGTCACCAGGATCAGGCCGCTGGCGGCGGCGTTGACCAGCCCGAGCTGGAACGTGCTGTCGACCGGAGCGCCGCCGTGCCAGTACTGCTTGAAGAACAGCGGGAAAAAACCGGCCATCACCGTGGTGGCGAAGGCGGAGTTGGCGAAATCGTAGAGGATCCAGGCAGTCTTCGGAGTCAAGCCGCGTGTTCCTGTGCCAAGTCGTCGAGGAAGGCATCGGCCACCTGGCGGTCCACGTGGGGCATCACCACCACGTGGGCGTGTTTGGTTCCTTTCACCGTCATGGTGGCGAGGGAATATTTTTCCACGATCCAGTCCGCCGGCTTGCGGAACCAGATGGTGTTGGAGGTTTGGCCGGCGCGCACCGGTCGCAGGTGGGGGAAATGCGCTTCCATTTGCGCCATCAGGTAGTCTGTCATCGTCAGCATGTGTTTGGCATCCTGCCTCTGGCGCGGCCGGTCTTCGGGACGGGAGAAAAACCAGAACTCCGCCGGTTTCACCGCATCCCGGGAACAGGTGATGGTCCCGGGGACATGGCCGATATATTCTGGCGTATGGACCCTGCTGAACAACCGGTTGAAAGTTTCGAAAGTGCTGTGCCGGGTGATGAAGATGCCAGCGGGGGAATGGAAGCCGAAGAACTTGTGGCAGGAGACGGCGATGGAATCGTAGCGCCCCTGTTTGTGTTTCACCTCCTCGGCATCTTCGGTATAAGGCAGATAACCGCCAAACAGGGCGGCGTCCAGATGCAGATAATGGGGGTGATTGCCCAGGGCCGCCTTGATGGCATCGACCCGGTCGATAGCGCCCTTGAAGGTGGTGCCGGTGGTGGCGACCACCAGGGCCGGGACGTCGCGGTTGGCGTTTACCTTGCGAGCCAGATCGTCGGGGTCCATGCTGGCATCGGGCAAAGTACCGACGAAAACCCGCTCTAGGCCGAGAAGATCGGTGAGGATCTGAATGGAATAGTGCGCCTCGGGGGTGAAGTAGCATTTGGGCAGTTTGCCGCTTTGCCCTTTGAGCAGGGTGCGGCCGATGTACATGCCGTGCATGTTGCTGTCGGTGCCGCTGTGGGATAAAAAGCCCCAGACATCGTCTTTGGGAAAGGCATAGACCGCGGCAAAGTTCTCGATCAGTTCGCGTTCGAAATCGTGGGTGTTGAAGGGAATGGGAGAGTGGTGGTAAGGATTGCCCACGTTGTTGTAGGCGAATCGGGTCAACCCGGTTTCCTGCAACTGGCGGCGCCAGGCGAAGAATGCCTCCGGTGGCGTGCTCATGTTGACCGGATAGCCCAGGAAACGGTTCTTGTGGCGGGCCAGGCGGGCCTTTTCCGCCAGTCGGCTGTCATTTGCCATTTCCAGTGCTTGGAGTTCCAAGCGGGGAGGTTGACATCCAGCGCTGGCAACGGCAAGACCGGCAGCGCTAAATTGAAGGAAACGGCGTCGGGTCAAGGGCATGACATATCTCCTCAATGGTTTTACCAGGATGCAAAGGCAACCGTGTTGGTCTTGTTGCAGGTTTAAGGCATCATGATGCCAGTATAAGAGGAAGCGGTCATAGTGCAGAAACACAAAGTCATCGTCATCACCGGCGTGACGGGTAGCGTCAAGATACGCATCTTGAGGTGTACGATGGGAACCAACACTGTTCTTGATGATGAACCGATGAAGCGCCTGAAGGGACAGGATCTGATCGATCCGGATTATGATGTGCGCGCCGTGCGCCGGGCGATGTCCTAGTGACGTTGGTTGTCATGTCCCCCGAACACCTCCTCCAGCATGTCTTCGGCTATCAGCAATTCCGCGGCCACCAGCGTGAGATCATCGACCACGTGGCCGGTGGCGGCGATGCTCTGGTGCTGATGCCCACCGGCGGCGGCAAGTCCCTGTGCTATCAGATTCCGGCCCTGTTGCGCCCCGGCACCGCGGTGGTGGTCTCGCCCCTGATCGCCTTGATGCAGGATCAGGTCAGCGCCCTGGAACAGCTCGGCGTCAAGGCCGCCTTCATCAATTCCAGCCTGCCACGGGAGGAGATCCGCGCGCGGGAACAACGGCTGCTGCGGGGGGAATACGATTTGGTCTACGTCGCCCCCGAGCGGCTCTGCAGCGAGGCGTTTCTGGACAAACTGGCCCGCATCCCCCTGGCGCTGCTGGCCATCGACGAGGCCCACTGCGTATCCCAGTGGGGCCACGATTTCCGTCCCGAGTACCTGCAGCTGGCGGTGCTGGCCGAGCGTTTTCCCGGCGTGCCGCGCATCGCCCTGACCGCCACCGCCGACGCCGCCACCCGCGGCGAGATCCTGGAACGCCTGCGGCTGAAGGAAGCGCGGGTGTTCGCCGCCAGTTTCGATCGTCCCAACATCCGCTATCGGGTCGCCCCCAAGGCCGCGCCACGCAAACAATTGCTGACCTTTCTGGAGGGCCACCGCGGCGAGGCCGGCATCGTCTATTGCCTGTCGCGCAAACGGGTCGAGGACACCGCCCGTTTCCTGCAACAGGCGGGATTTGCGGCGCTGCCCTACCATGCCGGTCTGGCGGCGGAAACGCGGGCGGCCCACCAGCAGCGTTTCCTCCATGAGGAGGCGGTGGTGATGGTGGCCACGGTGGCCTTCGGCATGGGCATCGACAAGCCCGACGTGCGTTTCGTCGCCCATCTGGACCTGCCCAAGAGCCTGGAGGCGTATTATCAGGAAACCGGCCGCGCCGGGCGCGACGGGCTGCCGGCGGAAGCCTGGATGCTCTACGGCCTCCAGGACGTGGTCATGGTGCGCCAGTTGCTGGCTCAGTCCCAGGCCGACGCGCGCGTCAAGCGCATCGAGCACCACAAGCTCGAGGCCCTGCTCGGGTACTGCGAAACCACCGAATGCCGCCGTCAGGTGCTGCTGCGCTATTTCGGCGAAACCCTGGCCGAACCCTGCGGCAACTGCGACACCTGCCTGGAGCCGCCGGCCGTCTGGGAGGCGACCTGTGAGGCCCGCATGGCCCTGTCGTGCGTCTATCGCACCGGCCAGCGCTTCGGCGTCAACTACCTCATCGACGTGCTGCGGGGGCAGGCCGGCGAGCGCATCCGCCAGTTCGGCCACGACCGGGTGTCCACCTTCGGCATCGGCGGGCATCTCAGCGCCGCCCAGTGGAAGTCGGTGTTCCGCCAGCTCACCGCCGCCGGTTACCTGGCCGTGGACATGGCGGGACACGGCGGCCTGCGCCTGACGGAAAAATGCCGCCCGCTGCTGCGAGGGGAGGAAACCCTGCGGCTGCGCCACGATCCCCAGGTGAGGAAGGCCGCGGCCACAAAGGACCGCCGTTCGGCCGGAATGCCGGAGGATGAGGACGGCAGGCGCCTGTGGGCGGCGTTGCGGGCGCTGCGCCGGCGGCTGGCGGAAGCGCAGCAGGTGCCGCCCTACATCATCTTCAGTGACGCCACCCTCGCCGACTTGGTCGAGCGTCGCCCCCGGGATCCCGACGCGCTGCTGGAGGTGGTGGGCATCGGCGACGCCAAACGGGA
This sequence comes from Methylomarinovum tepidoasis, assembly GCF_030294985.1. Classification (NCBI taxonomy): domain Bacteria; kingdom Pseudomonadati; phylum Pseudomonadota; class Gammaproteobacteria; order Methylococcales; family Methylothermaceae; genus Methylomarinovum; species Methylomarinovum tepidoasis. The sequence continues at coordinate 2,157,652 of NZ_AP024718.1, read as the reverse complement.
ACGGTACGGGACGGCCATTCTGGCGGTGATCCGCGACCACGAGGTGGCGGCGTGAGGCGCTGGGTATTGTACGGCACCGCCGCCTGCCACCTGTGCGAGCAGGCCGAGGCGTTGCTTAAGCAGGCCGGATGCGACTTCGACAAGATCGACATCACCGCTGACGCCGACCTGACGGCGCGCTACGGCGTTCGGATTCCGGTCCTGGTCGACAGAATGCAGGATCGGGAACTGGGGTGGCCGTTCGATCTGGCCACGGTTCGGAATTTCATCGACGCGGAGGGATGACGATGGACATCGAGCGCAAGATGGAAACCGTCTGCCGCGACTGGCATGCTCGCGGTTTCAGCTGCGATCTGTGGGTCGATCCCCCAAGGCAGCGCTGGGAGGACTTCGTCCACGCCGTGGACGAGCTGGTGATGGTGCTGGAAGGAGAGATGGAATTCGAGATCGCCGGCAAGGTGTATCATCCCCAGCCGGGGGAAGAGCTGTTCATCCCCGCCGGGGCGGTGCATTCGGCCCGCAACGTCGGCACCACCACCGCCCGCTGGCTTTACGGTTACCGGAAAAAGTGAAATACGGGAGGCGAGCATGAAAGCGATCGTGACCGAACGGGCCGGAGGCCCGAATGTCCTGCAGCTGGTGGAAATGCCCAGGCCCCGGATCGAACGGGACGATCAGGTGCTGGTGGAGATCCGGGCGGTGGGGGTCAACCCCATCGACTACAAGATGCGCAACGACCTGGACCGCTTTCCGGTGACGAAACCGGCGATCCTCGGTTGCGACGGGGCCGGCGTCGTCACCGAGGTGGGGGCGGGCGTGGCGCGCTTCAAGCCCGGGGACGAAGTCTATTTCTGCCAGCCCGGCTTCAACGGCCGCCAGGGCACCTATGCCGAGTATGCCGTGGTGGACGAAGCCCTGGTGGCCCACAAGCCGAAATCCCTGGACTTCGTTCATGCCGCCGCCGCCCCCTTAGTGCTCATCACCGCCTGGGAGGCCCTCTACGACCGGGCCCGTTTGCAGAACGGCCAGACGGTGCTGGTTCCCGGCGGCGCCGGTGGGGTCGGCCACATGGCCATCCAGCTGGCCAGGATCGTCGGCGCCCGGGTGGCGAGCTCGGTCAGCAGCGACGACAAGGCCCGTTTCGTAGCGGAACTGGGGGCCGAGCGGGTGATTTGCTACCGCAGCGAAGACGTGGTCGAGGCGGTCCGGTCCTGGACCGGGGGAGAAGGGGTCGATGTCGCTTTCGACACCCTGGGCGATGACGTGTTCCGCCAGTGCTGCGCCGCCGCCAGGGTGTACGGCGATCTGGTCACCATCCTGCTGCCGCCTCCCGACATCGACTGGACTGACGCCCGGATCCGCAATCTGCGCATCTCCCTGGAAATGATGCTGACGCCGGTGCTGCTGGAACTGCCGGAATGGGAAAAGCACCAGGGCCACATCCTCGCCAGCGCCGCCGAACTGTTCGATCAGGGCCGGCTCAAGGTGCAGGTGGCCAGGACCTTCCCGCTGGAGGAAGCGGCCGCCGCCCAGGAATACCTGGAAAAACGGCATCCTATCGGCAAGGTCGTGCTGACCCTGGCGTAACGGCGCAGAAACGGCTCATTCCAGAACCAACAGACGGCCCGTCCGGGGCCGCGGGTGGCGCCATTGGGCGAACCAGCGGCCCCGGGCGGGCCATAATTTTTCCTGGACCGGCTCGATCAGGGTTTCCCGGCTCAAGAGGTTCGTCAGGATCTGTGGATTCGGCAGGGTGTTGGCGAGCGCCACGGTCAGCGCCCCCATCGCCAGGGTGGCCTTGAGATCCCGGCCAAAGGGCTTGAGGGCGGTGCCGAAGGAACGCTTCAGGCGCCCGCCGAGCAGATCGACGCTGAACAGCTCGTCCAGGGTCAGGTGGACGCAGTAGCCCAGCCCGACGAACAGCCCCTGCAGCCAGGCCAGACGCGGGGAAGCACTGGTGAAGTGGTAGGAGAGGCTGGTGGTCAGGAGCGTGAAGAAGACGACCGCCAGTAGCGAATGGAACACGCCGCGGTGTTCGGTCAGGCGCAGGAACAGCTCGAAGACGAGATAACGGACGGCGGCGAAGACGGCGGCCGCCAGGACGCACAGCTCGCTGATGCTGAAGCGGTAATGTTCCAGCATGTAGAAGACGGCCTCAAAGGCTGCCGCCAGTCCCAGCAGGGTGAAGACCAGTCGCACCGGCGTGGAGTTGTCGGCGTCGATGTCCGGTAGCAGCCCGCCCAAAACCCCAAGTGCGAACAGGAGCGGGGCTTGGTGGGCATCCACCAGGCCGATATCGGCGACCGTGGTCGCTGCCGCGCCGCTGATCAGGGTGGCGGCGCCGAGGTGGGTCTTGAAATTGGCCATATCGGGAAAAAGTTCGAATCTGTCCTTGAGTATACGTAAAAAGAAGGAACGAAAGCGGTTTTTACCGTCATCCAAATGGTGCTGTCGGTGTTTGGACGGGTATCATAGATAGGCTTTTTCTTAACTTTCAGGGAGTGGCCATGCCTGTCGTAACGCGCGCCTGGGTTCCGCTGGCGGTTCTGTTGCTGCTGTTGACCGCCTGTTCCTTCTCCGAAAGCAGCAAGGTGTTTTCCAAGAGCGTTTCCAGTCCCTTTTCCTGGAGCAGCGACAGCTCGTCTCCGGCGAAGGAGAAAAAATATCAGGAGGAGGTGGCTGACTACACCTCGGCCTATGTTCGTTCCACCGCGAAGGAGACGGACATCGAACGTTTCCGCAAAGGGCTTGCGGAGATCGCCGCACGGATCGGCATTCCCGACTGGGAGAATCATCCAGCGACTTTCTATGGTATCGGTCAAGGGCTTCGCAAGGCCGGTCTCGAGGGGATCGAATATGAAACCTTCAAAAAGAATCTGGCCGGCGATGATTATGCCAAGATCCAGGACATCGACAAGGGTTACCAGGGCAAGGTGTACGTCAGGGAAGGGGATTGACGGCCGGGCGGAATGACCGTCCGTCTGTTGTGGTGGCTTCTGTGGTTGCCGCTCACCGCCCTGACTGAGGAGCGGCAGTCGCAGCTCGGCTACCTTTATATCGTGGCCGCCGAAGGCAATGCCAGTGGTGGTCATGTGGCGGTTCAGTTTGACGATGCCGTCTATCATTTCCAGCACCATGATGGTGGACTGATCCGTCTGCACCGGGACAGTGTCCGGGATTTCGAATACCGCTACCGGTTTCTGGAGAACCGTGATATCCACGCCTCGTGGCTGACGGTCGCGCCCGATGCGTTTGCGCGTCTGCGTGAACGTTTCGAAAGCCGTTACCAGATCCAGCGACTGCAGTTTGGGCTGGCGGGGCTGCTGGCGCAGGAAGCGGTCTGGCTGACCGCGATGGCCGGCGGTCAGCCGGTTCCCCTCGATCTGGCCGGGGCGGGATTGTTCTTCGACGCGTTGGCCGGGGCCGATCGGCCGCCGCCAGTGCGCGAACCGGTGCTGGCACGGCTGGCGCGGAATCTGGGAACCGCCGTTCTCGATGCCCGTATTCGGGCGGTCGAAACCGCTCTGCGGCAGTTGCGCCCGGTTGCCTGGGAGGCGGCGCGCTTCGTCAGCGACGATCCGGATTTCGTCCCGCCGGCCCCCTATGCCTTCTCTGAGCGCTATCAAGATCTGCTCACCCTGCGTCTCGCTCTGCAGGCATTGCGTCAGGCCCGTCCATTGCGTCCAGGGGTGCTGCAGACGCCCATCGCGGCCGCATTCCGGCTCACGCCCGGGGTTCGCACCGCCCTGTGCGGGTTCCACGCCGCCCTGGAGGAGCGGATCGCCCGTCTGGTACGGGCGTCACAGCCCGACAGCGGTGCCGCGCTGGCAATCCTGCTGGCCCGGCTGATCGCCGTCAGCCGCAGCTGTGACAGTGGTTATCTGGCCTTTCTCGACCGCTTCGAGCCCGATGCACAGGCGCTGGCGCCAGAACGGGTCAATCCCGATCCCGCCTTTTGGCGGCCTCTGCTGCAGCGGGAGCGGGCGCATCTGGTGTCGGTCCTGGAAAGGCTGACGGATGGCGGTGTTGATGGTGTTCGCTATGCCGGGCTGGAGGTCGCCGCCAACCGTTATCACGAGTTGAGTCGTGCTCTGGTGAGCGGAACCCCCATCCGCCTGTTCGGTATCGGTGCGCTGCCGGACAGGCCGTTGCGGGCGCCTCTTGTCGTCACTATGGCCGTTCCATCGTCACAGCTGCGACACCGGTTGGAGGAGGTGCGGCGCGCCCACCGACACTGGCGGTCATCGCTGCGGCAGCTGTACCGCTACGATCTGTTGTCCCGCAATTGCGTCACCGAAGCCCTGAGAACGCTGGGGGTGAAGGTCCGGATGGCGCGGGGGGATTTCATTCCGTTCCGTTCCGCTCTGGCGGTGGCCAGGCATTATCCCGTCCGGGAACGCCGCCTTCTTCTTTCTTACCGTCACGGTCGCCTGCGCCAGCGCTACCACGAAGCTCCGGCGTGGCGGGTCTATCTGCAGGAGTTCAATACCCTGACCTCAACCTTGTATCGGCCCAACGGTGAGGATTCGGCCTTTCTCTTCTTCACCGATGACGTGTTCTGGTCACGCCCCCTCTACGGCGGTATCAACATCGGCGTTGATCTGGCGCTAGCCGGTGCCGGGCTGATGACATTGCCCTTCGACCGGGGATCGCTGTTACAGCGGAGCGTGCGCGGATTGTTCAGCGGTTTGGTGGAGCTGGGGTTCGGCAACATCCGCAAGGGTTCCTACCTCTACTTGCCCCCCGAACCTCCCCTGCTGTCGTCACCCTAGCGTATCCATCCGGGAGACACCGGTCAGGGAGAACGGCTTCAATCCCGCAATGCTTCCGCCACCCGCAGGCGCAGGTCGTAAGGGACTGTCTGGTTGATGATGAGAGCGAAGGTCTTGTCGCCTCCGTCGATGTAGCCGGCATAACTGCTGACGCCTTTGAGGGTGCCGGTCTTGGCGCGGATGCCGGGGATGCGCTGTGGCAGCAGCCGGGCGTAGGGGCGCAGGCGCTGCAGCACCTCCACCAGCTGTCGGGCCGAGAGGCGGTTGCGGCGCGACAGGCCGGCGCCCTCGAGCACCCGCCAGTTGCGCCAGTGGAAGCGGGCGCCGATGAAGTCTGCGGCGGCGCGCCGGCCTTTCTCCAGCGTCGCTGGCGGGCCGAAACGTTCCGCGCCCAGCAGCAGGAACAGCTGGTTGGCGATGAAATTGTTGGAGTATTTCAACATGCCGGCCACAATCCGGTCCAGGGGATGGCGGTTGCGGTGGCGGACGATCAGCCTAGCATTGTCCGGAACCGGGGTGTGGACGATGGTTCCCGTGACCTCGATCTCCCTTTGGCGCAGTTTCTCCCGCAGCACTTCGGCGAAATACCGGGCAGCGTCGGTGCGGTGGCCGAGGTTGATCCGGTGGCGGCCGTCGGGCAGGCGGCGGGCCAGCTGCCGGGCCAGCGGGGTCAAGGGGGTCTGGGGTTCGGCGCTGCTCAGGCGGCCGCCGCGCTTCTCTACGTGCAGGGTGTTGAAGTTGACCGCCAGCGCGCCCAGGGCGGCATCGTAGGGATTGTCGGTTTCCGTCTGGCCGTCCACCGTCAGCGGGCCGGCGAAATGACCGTCATCGACGCCGATGCCGGCGATCCGCCCGATTCCGGCCGCCTTGAGTTCGGTGACGATGCCATCCAGCTCCTCCGAGGTCAGCCAGGGATCCCCGTAGCCCCGAATCCAAAGGCGGCCGTCGGCGCCGCGGAGGAAATCGGTGGTGAAGCGGTGATCCGGCCCCCAGGTCTGCAGGGCCATCAGCGCGGTCAGCAGCTTGAGGGTCGAGGCGGGGATCAGGGGGCGGTCGGGATGGTAGGCGCGCACTTCCCGCCCCTGGGAATCGACCACCAGCAGGGCGGCGTCGGGGAGGGTGTAAAGACGCAGCAGGGCGGTGGGGCGGCCGACTGCCGCCCAGGATAGCAGAAGGAGACAGAGACACAGCAGGGGGCGCATAGGCCCCCAAGTGTATCAGCTTTTGCGTCGCTTCGGGTCGCCCTCCGATTCCGCCAGGGGCACCCCGCCGCGGGCTTCGCATTCCTGTGGGGAGACATAGAGATAACCGCGCCCCTTGCATTCGTTCTGCCCCTTGCAGGCGTTGAAGGCGGTGGCGCAGGCGGTGGTGCCCTTGCAGTCGTTGATGCCCCAGCAGGCGATTTCGCTTTCTTCCGGCGCTGGGGCGTATTGTTCCACCGACTTGGCCAGGCCGTAGAAAGCGCTGGCGGCGGCGACGCTGATGGCTGCGCCGGTGAGACGGCGGCGCTGGGGATCGATACTTTCCTCCGCCTCGCACACCGCCTCGCAGGCGGGCGCACGGCGGGCGAGGACGAAGTCCCAGACCTGGGCGGCGACGAACGCCAGCAGCCCTGCGACCACCAGGGCGTTCTGCGGCGCCAGGCCGGTCACCGTGAACCAGAGGGCGAAAGCGGCCAACAGGCCGCCGGCCAGGGCCAGTCCGAAGGGGCCGCCGTGGCCGTGGCGGCGGCGGTTGCGGTACAGCAGCCACAGGCTCAGCGCCAAAAAGGCGGTGAACAGCGGATACAGATAGACGTCGTTGAGCAGAAATCCCAGTCCCACCGCGGTGGCGGCGCTGAGCGCCAGCGGCAGGCCCAGGCAGCAGGCGGCGCCGAAGGTGCCGAAGAACTGAGCGAGACGGTCTTTCATGGCGTGTTCCTCCTAGCCTGCACAGCAGGACAGTTGTTTGACGTCTTTGGAAAAGGTCTGGGCGCACAGCTTCAGGCCCTCCACCATGGTGAGGTAGGGGAACAGCTGGTCGGCCAGTTGCTCGACGGTCATGCGGTTACGGATGGCCAGGGCGGCGCTTTGGACCACCTCGCCGCCTTCGTGGGCCAGAATCTGGGCGCCGAGCAGGCGGCCGGAGGATTTCTCCCGCACCAGTTTGACGAAGCCGGTGGTGTCGAAATTGGCCAGCGCCCGCGGCACGTTGTCCAGAGACAGAGTGCGGGTCTCCACCTCGAGACCCTGTTCCTGCGCCTGACGCTCGTCGAGTCCCACCACCGCCACCTGGGGATCGGTGAAGATCACCTCCGGCAGCGCCGTCAGATCCAGTCGGGCCTCGCCGCCGGTCATGTTGATGGCGGCGCGGGTGCCGGCGGCGGCGGCCACGTAGACGTACTGGGGCAGCTGGGTGCAGTCGCCGGCGGCATAGATGTGGGGCTGGCTGGTGCGCAGGTGGTCGTCGACGACGATGGCGCCGCTGGCGTCGGTGCGCACGCCGGCCTTGTCCAGCTGGAGTCCTTGGATGTTGGGCGGCCGCCCGGTGGCCACCAGCAGGCGGTCGCCGTACAGCACGCCGTGGCTGGTTTCGACGCTGAAACGGCCCTTGCCGAACCAGCGCCTGCGGTAACTTACCGTCTGGAACCGGGTTTCGGTCAGGATGCGCATGCCTTCCTGTTCCAGGGCCGCCTGCAGGCCGGCGCCCAGGTCGGGATCGTAGCGCCGCAGCAGGCGGGAGCGGGCCAGCAGGGTGACCTTGGCCCCCAGACGCAGGAACGCCTGGGCCAGTTCCAGGGCGACCACCGAAGCGCCGATGACGATCAGGTGCTGCGGTATCTCCTCGGCCACCAGGGCCTCGGTGGAGGTCCAGAAAGGTGTGTCCTTCAATCCCGGAATGGGGGGGACGGCTGGATGGGAGCCGGTGGCGATGAGGATTTTCTCAGGTTGGAGGGTACGGATTCCCGTCGCCGTTTCCACCGCCAGCGTCTTGGCATCCTCGAAACGGGCGAATCCCTGGATCAGCTCGATTTCCGGATGGGCGGCGAGGATGTCCTCGTATTTGGCCCGGCGCAGTTCGGCCACCCGCGCCTGCTGCTGGGCGACACCGGCGGCGCGGTCGATATGGGGATCGTGCCGTTCGATGCCGGCGAAGGGGTGGTTGCGCTGCAGGTGGGCCACGTAGGCCGAGCGGATCATGATCTTCGACGGCACGCAGCCGACGTTGACGCAGGTGCCGCCGATGATCGGATTCTTCTCGATCAGGAAAATCCTTTTGACACCCCGTTCGCTGGCCTTGAGCGCGCAGGCGAAGGCCGCCGAGCCCGAGCCGATGATGGCGATTACGGCCGGCACTTGTACGCTTTCAGGGGTGGGCGTTGCATCGCCGTGGCGGGCGCGATAGCCTTTGGCCTCGATGGTGGCCATCACCGCGGTCAGATCGGTGGGGCCGCTGAGTTCCACCACCGCCTGGGGCGGCGTGTAGGTGACGCGGGCGCGGACGCCGGGCAATCGCTCCAGCGCCCGTTCCAGGCCCGGCGCGCAGGTGGGGCAGTGCATGCCTTCGATGGTGAGAACGTAGGAAGCCATGAGCTTTCTCCTGCAATGTCGAGGCTTCCAAGGTTACACCTCGTAGGCAGCTACGGAGTCAAGTAGAATTTCGATGGAGGCAAGCCGTGCTGGAAATCGTCCAGATTCCGGTTCTCAGCGACAATTACGTTTATCTGCTGCACGAGAACGCATCCGGTCAGACCGCGGTCGTGGACCCGGCGGAGGCGGAACCGGTGCTGGCGGCCCTGGGGCAACGCGGCTGGAACCTGGACTACGTCCTCAACACCCACCATCACTGGGACCACGTGGGGGCGAATCTGGTCCTGAAGCAGGCGGCCGGCTGCCGGGTGATCGGTTTCCGGGGGGATGCCCGGCGGATTCCCGGCATCGATGTGCAACTGGCGGAGGGGGATGTCTTCGCGCTGGGGGAGCGCCGCGCCCGGGTGCTGGAGGTGCCAGGACACACCCTGGGACACGTCGCCTACTGGTTCGAGACGGACGCCGCGCTGTTCTGCGGCGACACCCTGTTCGCCCTGGGGTGCGGGCGTCTGTTCGAGGGTACCCCGGCGCAGATGTGGGATTCGCTGTGCAAGCTGCGGCGATTGCCGGACCAGACCCGGGTCTGCTGCGCCCACGAGTACACCCTCAAGAACGCCCGCTTCGCCCTCACCATCGAACCGGACCATCCGCCGTTGCTGGAGCGGGTGCGCCGGGTCGAGGCGCTGCGGGCGCAGGACCTGCCGACGGTGCCGTCCCTGCTGGGGGAGGAGAAGGCCACCAACCCCTTCCTGCGTGCCGACGATCCTGAGCTGCAGGCCCGCCTGGGAATGGCCGGGGCCCCCGCGGTGGAGGTCTTCGCCGAGCTGCGCCGCCGCCGTGATCGTTTCTGAGCTGCGCAAAGTCGTCTCCGGCGGGCAGACCGGGGTGGACCGCGCCGCCCTCGATACGGCCCTGGAACGGGGGATCGCCTGTGACGGCTGGTGTCCCCAGGGGCGCCTGGCGGAGGACGGCCCGCTGCCGCCGCGCTATCCCCTGACCGAGTTGCCCGGCGGCGGTAGCCGCCGCACCCGTGCCAACGTGGCTGACAGCGATGCGACGCTGATCGTCTATTTCGAGGAACTGCGCGGCGGTACCCTTGAGACCCTGCGCGACTGTCTGACGCTGGACAAACCCTTCAAGCTGATCGACGCCGCTTTGGTGCCTGCAGCGCGGGCGGCGGAAGCGGTGGCGCGGTTTCTGGGCCGCCACCGGATCGAGGTGCTCAACGTCGCCGGCCCGCGGGCGAGCCAGTGGTGCGGTGGCTATGCCTATGCCCGGGAGCTGCTGATCCGGCTGCTGGCGGGTCAGCGCACGCCGTAGACCACGATGGTCTTGCCGTGGGCCGTAAGCAGCCCTTCCTCCTCCAGGTTTTTCAATACCCGCCCGGCCATTTCCCGCGAGCAGCCGACGATACGTCCCAGTTCCTGGCGGGTGATGCGGATCTGCATGCCGTCCGGGTGGGTCATGGCATCCGGTTCCTTGCACAGGTCGATCAGGGTGCGGGCGATGCGTCCGGTGACGTCGAGAAAGGCGAGATGGCCCACCTTGCGGCTGGTCTGCAACAGCCGCCGCGACACCTGCCGTCCCAAGGTGCGCAGTAGTTCGGCGGCGTGGGGGGCCAGTTCGTTGCGGAGGCAGTGCTCCAGGCGCTGATAGCTGATTTCCGCCAGTTGGCAGGGTTCGCGGGTGCGGACCGTGACCTCACGCTGCCGTTCCCCCAGGAATACCCCGATTTCGCCGATGAACTCCCCTTTGTTGAGATAGCCGAGAATCAGCTCCCGGTTTTCGTCTTCCTGGATGCTGATGCTGACCGAGCCTTCGATAAGGTAGTAAAGGGTGTCGCCGGAATCACCGGGTTTGATGATGTCCGTGCGTTTCGGGTAACGGCGCCGGTGGCAGCAGGCCAGAAAGGCTTGAAGGCAGTCGTCGTTCTGCACGATGGGTTGCGGTTGAGCTTGCATGGTCCTGCCTGGTCCGTGGATGACGTATTTAAGTCTAGGCCAGCCCGGCGATCTGTAAAGGCAGGTGATGTGCGGAGATCATTGTGCAGGCGCCGGCAGGGAAGCAGGGTAACGCAAGAACGCTACGTCCACCCAGATAGCTGAGCCCGATAGCGGTCACTGGAAGCGGCCAGGAGCCGTCTTGCCTTGATGCCCCCTCGGCGATTGGTGAGGTGTTGGGTCAGTCATGATCGTGTTCCGTGGACGCCATCCCGATCACCGTCATTTCAGAAAGCCGATGACGAACAGCACTGCGGTCAGGGTCAGCCCCAGGGACCAGAACATGAAGCGGTCGAGACGGCGGACGATCATGTGCAGCTCGGCCTCCATCTGCTCGAAGCGTTTGTCCATTTGCTCGAAACGTTTGTCCACCTGTTCGAAGCGTTTGTCCACCTGCTCGAAACGCTTCTCCATCTGGGCGATGAGCATTTCAAAGCGCTTGTCGACCTGTTCGAAACGTTTGTCCACCTGTTCGAAGCGTTTGTCCACCTGCTCGAAACGCTTCTCCATCAGGCGGAAGCCCTGTTCCATCAGTTCCCCCTGATGGCGGATGGCCTCCTCCACCCGCACGAGGCGCTCACGCAGCTCGATGTCGCGTTCGGCCACGAAGGCGCGAAGCTTCTCTTCCACGATCCGTTCCACCAGTTCGCGGACGTGATTGTCGTCTTCTGTCACCGGCATGATGCGTTTGTCTGTCGATCCTGAAAGTCAGTATACCGCGTCTGCCTCAGATCACGTCGGCGAACCAGCTTTCCGCCCGCTTGAAAAACAGGTAGCTGAAAGGCAGTACCACTGCGGTGACGACGGCACCGGGAATCAGGGTGTCCCAATCCGGCGGCAGACCCTTGAGCAGCACCCGCTGGAAGGCGTCGATGATGCCGGCCAGGGGATTGCACAGGTATAGGGTGTAGAGTCGTTCCGACCATTCGCCTGCGGCTTGTTGCACCAGCAGCTTCTGTTTGACCAGATCGAGAGGATAGATGATGGGGGAGGCGTACATCAGCAGCGACAATGCCACTGGCAGCATCTGGGTCACGTCGCGGTAATAGACGTTGAGGGCGGCGCCGAAGAAGCTGATGGTCAGAGCCACCACCATGGTGTAGAGGATGATGGCCGGCACCCAGACGGCATGAACGCTCGGCACCATGTGGTAGTAGTACATCAGGCCGGCCAGGATCAGAAAGTTGATTCCCAGCTCCACGGTCTTGGTGACCATGGCGGTGAGGGGGAAGACCTCGCGGGGGAAATAGATCTTGCGGATCAGGGCTGCGTTGCTGGTGACGCTGTTGACCCCCTCCGCCGCCGATTCCTGAAAGAAGATCCACGGCAGCAGAGCGGCGAAGGTGAGCACCGGGTAGGGGATGTTGCCGGTGTCGATGCCGACGAAGCTGCGCACCAGGGTGAAGATCAGCATCAGCATCACCGGCTTGAGCACCGACCAGAGGATGCCGAGATAGGCCTGCTTGTAGCGGACGATGATGTTCTTCCAGGCAAGGGCGGCGATCAGTTCGCGGTAGGTGTAAAGGTTTTTGGCGACTTGGAGCATGGTTCCCCGTCAAGCGTGAGTGGAAACTAAGTTCAGGAGATAGTCATAAACTTGTTGAACCGCTGTCGCATGGGCGGTCACGGCAAAGGTCTTCAGCGCGTGACGACGGGCGGAATGACGGCAACGTTCCCGCAATTCGATGTCGTCATGGAATCGTTCAATGGCTTCGGTCAGGGCTTCCGGATCGCCAGGAGCGAAAAGGAGGCCGGTATGCTCGTGGTCTATCATCTCCGCTGCTCCTCCATGATCGGGCCCGATCAGCGGCCTGGCCATGGCCATGGCCTCGATGACCACGGTTCCCAGGGGATCGGGGCTGGTGGAGGCGTTGACTACCACGTCCAGACCATTGTACACCGCAGGCATGTCGGCGACGTGGCCGGTGAATATGACGGTGTCTTCCAGACCTTCCTGGCACACCCGCGCCTTCAATTGGCGTTCGTAGTCCCGGCAGGATTGGGGAGCTGCGCCGACGATCATCATCTTGAGACGGGGGATCCGGTGCCGCAGGCGTTCGGCGGCATCGATGAAGATATCCTGGCCTTTCCAGGGAATGAGGAGGGCGACCAGACCGACGGCGAAATCGTCGTCGGCGATGCCGAAACGGTGGCGGAACGGGCGGCCGTCGGTTTCGGGATCGAGTCTTTCCAGCTCTAGGCCGTCGTAGACGACGGAGATGCGTTCCTGGGGGATGCCCAGGGTCCGACGCATGGATTGGGCGATCCATTGCGAGACCGGGACGAAATGGTCCGGCAGCCGGTAGGCCCGGTGCATCAGATATGACCCCTGCAGATCGCCGCGCACGTGGGCGATCGTGGGAATCCCCAGCAGTCTGCCGCTGAGGAGGGCGGCGATGTTGCACAGCGGCTCGTTGTTGGTGTGGATCAGGTCGGGGCGGATGCGGCGCGCCAGGTTCAGCATCCGCAGCAGGTAGGGGAGGCGGTTGACCAAGTCGTCGAGGCGGGCCACCAGCTGGCCTGCGCCTGGATGCACATGAGCGTGCACCCATTCGAGGGTCTTCCGGGGATCGAAATAGTGATCCTTGAGGTGAATCCATTCGGCTTCGGTGGCGATCTCCCGGTAAGGCGGTTCGTCTCGGTTGGTGACCACGTAGGGAATGTAACGGCTGTGGTCGAGATTGCGCACCAGGTGGCGGAGGCAGATGACGGCGCCACCGTAGCCGATGCCGTTTTCCACGTAGAGGATTTTCTTGGGGAATGTTTCAGGTGCCATGGAGATGCTGCCAAAGTTGTCGGGCTGTGGGAATCCACCTCGCCGGCAGGCGGCTGGCCAGCCAGTGGGCCAGGGTACGGACGGCGAATTTTTCCTGCAGGCTGCGGAGGAAAAGGGGGCGGGCCGTTTCGGGGTGATCGTGGCTGAAGTGCCAGTAGCCCAGGGTCCAGAGCGCTTGGGCCACCAGTTCATCGGGATCGGTGCCCTGACGTTTCAGTTCGGCGGCGCAGTGGCGGCGGATCGAATCCATGACCCGGATCAGATCCTCGAGCATGGCGTCGGTGTTGTCGGTGGCGTTGCGGCCGTGGCGGCAGCGCAGCATGTGAACCCGGGGCAGGCAGGTGACGGGGTGGCGCGCGGCGATACGGGCCCACAGCTCCAGGTCCTCGCCATAGCGGAGATCGGGATCGAAAGTGCCGGTTTGCTGCAGAACCTCCCGGCGCACCAGCACCGTGCCGGTGGGAATGAAATTTTTGCGCACGAGACGGGACAGGGCATCGGGAACCGGGGCGCCATCGAAGTGAACGAAATCATCCCGCAGGCCGTGATGGGCCAGCATGGAGGCGATCCTCACGTTGCCGTCGGAGTCGGTTTCCGCCATGTCGGAGGCGATCAGGGCCAGCTGCGGGTAGCGTCTCAGGGCGGCGAGCTGCTCGGAGGTCTTTTCCGGTGTCCAGCGGTCGTCGGCGTCGAGGAAGGCGATCCAGTCCCCACGGGCCTCCTGAATTCCCCGGTTGCGGGCGGCCGAGGGACCCTGGTTTTGCTGGCGCAGGTAACGCACCTGGGGAAAGCTACGGGCGATATCCGCGGTGGCGTCGGTGGAGCCGTCGTCGACGACGAGGATTTCCGCCACCGGGTGGGTTTGGGCCTGTACGCTTTCGAGGGCCTTCTCCAGGAAAGGCGCGGCGTTGTAGGCGGGGATGACCACGGAAATCCTCATCGGCGCCCCCCCGTCCATAGGATGGCCCAGGCCGGCAAGGCCAGGCCGGTCACCCAGGCCAGCAGGACCAGTTTGGGGTGACGATACCGCAGGCGTTGCAAAAAAGGCGGAATTTTGGCCCAGCCTTTGAGATGTGTGAGTCCGGGGAAGCGTTCGCCGGTGAAGCGGTTTTCCAGCGTGGCGGTGCCAGCGATGGCATCGGCCAGTTCGGGAGAGGAAAGAAAGCGCAGCGGCCAGCGGGCGGCCTGCCGTAAGATCTGGTCGAGCCCATCGAGCGCTGTCCGGAACCGCGCTTGGTCGCGGGTGAAGTTGTAACGATGAGTGGAGATGACGGCAGGAAGGGCCTGTCGCCATGCCTGGCGGATTTCCGTCAGGGCGGTTTCGGGGGTGTGGGCGCCGTCGGCCGGTTCGTACATGACATTGCGGACCAGGTAACGCTGTCCCAGGTGGTTGGTGTTGCCGGGACGGAGCAGTGGTTTGTCCTGATGGTAGCTGCCATCGGCCTCACGCCGGTCACAGCGGTAGCCGGCGGTCTGGATGGCGGTGATGCCGTGACGGTGCCAGGCCGCTTCCACGTCATCGTTCCACAGATAACAGGGGGCGACGCTGGTGCGGCTGGGTTGGCCGAACAGGCGCTGGAACTGATCCGTGGCTTCCGCGACCAGGGTGTCGATCTGGGCTTTCGGCAGGGGACGGGTCGGAAGCCGGGTACCGTCCACGTAATGTCCCTGCAGGGGAGGATCCAAGCGCTCCCAATCCCACCAGCGGGGCGATTCGAAGATCTTCTTCACCCGGGGATCGCCTTCGCGGTAAAGCACTACCAGACCCTCGCCGTGACAATGTTCCAGTCCGTGCAACTGGGGAACGAGGCGGCCGTTGCGGATGCCATGCCGGATCGCTTCGTGGATTTTCCGGAATTGAAGATCATCGAGAAAGCGGCGGTGGTAGCGTTCGCCTTTCTCATGGACGATACGCGGGGCGTCGGGAACCGCCAGCACCATGTTCGGAGTCAGGACGGCGGTCCGGCCAGTGCGGTCGCGGTGCCGGGCGAGCATGGTCAGCAGAGCCGTCAGCCGCGCTCCGTCGCTTTCGTCGCCGGGTCCCCAGTCGTCGCTCTCGATAACCAGGGGCAGGTCGGAGAAGTAGGGTTCCCGCCACGTAGCCAGGAACAGGCGGCGCTTCCACAGGAACAGGGCGGAAACGCCGAGAAGCCAGCCGGTTAAAAGCCATGTTGCCAGTATCATGATACCGCTCCGACATAGCTGACGACATAGCGGTGTTTGCCGGATGCTTCGGGCGGGATATGCCCGACCAGGATAATGTCGATTGCCACATCGCCGCCAAGCCGCTGTTGCAATCCCTGCCGGATTCGTTCGGTATTGTCTTCATGCCATTGCTTTTTCTCCGGCACGACAAACACCGCCACTTTTTCTGGTATCTCCTGAACGACTTTGAACTGCTGAATTCCCGGAATGTCCCGGAGAATGTAAATCAGTGCCAAGGCGTGCATGTAAGTGCCGTCGGGGCGGACGATGACATCGGTAGTCCGGCCGATTACCTCATCAAGTACCTCGAGGCCGCGCCCCTGGCGGCAGGATTCGGTGCTGCGGTAGGCCCAGTCGCCGGTGCGGTAGCGGATGAAGGGCTGGGCCTCGGAGGCCAGGTTGGTGATCACCACCTCCCCGCTTTGTCCATCGGGGACCGGGTTTCCCTCATCGTCCAGAATCTCGACGATGATCCACTCGGAGTTGACCAAAAGCTGGCCAGCCGGGGAATCCAGGGCGATGAGCCCCGCATCGCGGGCGCCGTATTCGCGGGCTACCGGGACGCCATACACGTGCTGGATGATTTCCCGTTGGTGAGGATAGAGTGGCTCGCCGGTGGTGAAGACCACCTTTAGTTCCGGCAGGTGTGGGATGCGGTTGCGTTTTTTCGCGTGCTCGGCCAGGAGGGCTAGGCTGCTGGCATAGCCGTAGATCACTTTGGGCTGGTAAGCCTCCATCTGATCCAGGTAGGCATCCATGCGGGCCTCGGACATTTCGAAGGCGTTGAGAAGCCGTTGATTGCAGAGGCGGTCGCGCAACGCTTTGACGCGGTCGGTGCGGTTCAGTTCCACCGGCGCCCCCCAGAGCAGCACTTCCCGGTCCCCCGGTTCCACGCCCCACCAACGTCGGGCCCGGATGCGGCAGGCGGCGTCGGCGGCCTGGCGTTTGCGGCCGAAGTAGAAGATCAATGGCTCGCCCGAGGAGCCGCCGGTGTTGTAGCGGTAAATGCCGCCCGGCGCCTCCCGCCAGACCATTCCGTCCCGATGATGGCGAGCATCCTCCTTGGACATGGTAGGCAGGCGGCGGAAGGCTTCCCAGCTGAGATTTTCTGGATCGAGACCGGCTTCCAGGATACGACGGGCGTGCCAGGGACTGTGGGCGAGGGCAGTATGCAGGAGTTTTCCGAGGCGTTGTAGTTGGAGATTTTGGATTTCCTGCCGGGAAAGATGTTGGGTCCGTTCCAGTTCGGTGGCCATCGAAAATGTGGGGCGCCGGAGTAGAAATTCCTGGGCCCGGAAGATCGACCGGGCGAGTGCCGGTGGAATCAAGCGCATATTGTTTTTGTTCTCAGAACGGGTATCATAATCGGCATCTTGCGGGTGTAGTTCAATGGTAGAACCTCAGCTTCCCAAGCTGATGACGGGGGTTCGATTCCCCTCACCCGCTCCATCTCCATTCTCACCGCCCCATCCCGTAGTAGTGGAATCCCATCCCCCGCAGGATGGCCGGGTCGTAGATGTTCCTGCCGTCGAAGATCACCGGCTGCTTCAGCTTTTCCCGCAGGGCGGGAAAATCCGGGCTTCTGAAGACGCGCCATTCGGTCACCACCGCCAGGGCGTCGGCCCCTTCCACCGCCTCCATGGGGGAATCGGCCAATACCAGGTCCTCCCGTTCGCCGTAGATGCGGCGGGCCTCGTCCATGGCCACCGGGTCGTGAGCCCGCACCCGGGCGCCCGCCTGCCATAGCTGCTCCATCAACACCCGGCTCGGGGCCTCGCGCATGTCGTCGGTGTTGGGCTTGAACGCCAAGCCCCACAGGGCGATGGTCCTGCCCGCCAAATCGCCGTTGAAGTGGCCGTGGATCTTCTCGAACAGCCGGCGCTTCTGCTGTTCGTTGACCTGCTCCACGGCCTGAAGCAGGCGGGCCTCGTAGCCGACTTCCCGGGCGGTGCGTTCCAGGGCCTTGACGTCCTTGGGAAAGCAGGAGCCGCCGTAACCGCAGCCGGGATAGATAAAGTGGTAGCCGATGCGGGGATCGGAGCCGATGCCGACGCGGACCTTCTCGATGTCGGCATCGAGCTTTTCCGCCAGATTGGCCAGTTCGTTCATGAAGCTGATCTTGGTGGCCAGCATGGCGTTGGCGGCGTATTTGGTCAGCTCCGCCGAGCGCACGTCCATGGCGATCAGCCGGTCGTGGTTGCGGTTGAAGGGGGCGTACAGCACCCGCAGCAGCTCGGTGGTACGGGGGTTGTCGGTGCCGACGATGATGCGGTCCGGCTTCATGAAGTCGTCGACAGCGGCCCCTTCCTTGAGGAATTCGGGGTTGGACACCACATCGAATTCCAGCACCTTGCCCCGCCGGGCCAGGATTTCCTGGATCCGGTCGCGGACCCGGTCGGCGGTGCCCACCGGCACGGTGGACTTGTTCACCACGATGCGGTAGTCGTCCATGTGCTCGGCGATGGTGGCAGCCACCGCCAGCACGTGGCGCAGATCGGCGGAGCCGTCCTCGTCCGGCGGGGTGCCGACGGCGATGAACTGGAACAGCCCGTGGGCCACGGCCTCGGCCGGATCGGTAGTGAAGGACAGACGCCCGGCGGCGGCATTGCGCGCCACCAGCTTGTCCAGATCCGGCTCGTAGATGGGGATCTCCCCCCGTTTGAGGCGGTCGATCTTGTCCCGGTCCACATCCATGCACAGGACGTCGTTGCCGACTTCCGCCAGACAGGCGCCGGTGACCAGGCCCACGTAGCCGGTGCCGAAAATGGTGATCTTCAAGGTCCTACTCCATCATGCAGGTTCCGCCGCCGCAGGCAGGCATACCACAGGTGCCGCTGCCGCAGGGTTCCGGGTTCTTCAGACTGGCGCTGGAAACCACGTGGCCGCCGGTGATCAGCCGTTCCACGGGGGCATCGGCCGGGGTGTCGCCGGGGTCAATGCCGGCCAGTTGGCACAGCTCGCCCCAGGTGCGCACGGTTTTGTCCATCGGATGACGGACTTCCACGACCTTGCCGTTGGTTTTGCAAAGATAATCGTAAGTGGGCATGATGACCTCCTTGCTGCCAAGTATAGACGATCACAAGACCATACCACGACAATCCGACAGGAGAGGGGAATGGAGCGTTTCGTGCTCGATACCAGCATTTTCACCAATCCGGACGTTTACAGCCAGTTCGGCGAGGCGCCGGATGTGGCGATGCTCGCCTTCCTCAGCTTGGCCAGGCGCACCGGCGCCAGATTCTACATGCCGACCTCGGTGTTTGGCGAGCTGCAGCGGATGCGGGAGAAGGCCGGGGTGCCGCCGGAATTCGAGGCGGTGGTGCGGATCCGTTCGCCGCGGCGCTTCAATCTGACGATTCCGGCGGGGATTCTCTACGAATTCATCGATGAGGTGCGCCTGCGTATCGACCGGGGGCTGCGGATCGCCGAGGAGCACGCCAAGCTGGTCAAGGACGGGGCCGAGCAGGAAGCGGTCGGCAAGGTCATCAACCGGCTGCGGGGGCGCTACCGGGAGGCCCTGCGCCAGGGCATCATCGACAGCCGTGAGGACATGGACGTGCTGCTCCTGGCTTACGAACTGGACGCGGTGTTGCTGTCGGCGGACGTGGGGCTGCGGAAATGGGCCGACAAGGTGGGGGTGATGATCGTCCGCCCGGAACATCTGATGCCGGTTCTGGAAAAGCTGGTGGAATACCGCGAAGGCTGAGTCAGTCGAAGACCAGCCTGCCCGCCAGCAGGTCGCCGAGCATGCCGGTCAGCGACGGATAGATGCGGTCGAATTCCAGCAGCCAGTGATCACCCTCGCGGCGCAGGTCCCGCCGGCGGATTTGAACCTGGTGGCTGGCCCGCTTGAGATGTTCCAACATCAGCTCGGCGTTTTCCCGCTCCCGGAACCGGCAGCGGAAGGTGGTGTAGACGCGGTGTTCGCGGCGGAATTTAGCGACTGCCTGATGCAGCCCTTCGAGCAGGGCCGCCCCCAGGGCGCGTTCCAGCTCCGCATCCACGGGCAGGCCATGTTCCTCCACGAACAGGCTCAGGCGCAGCAGGCGATTGGTGACGTATTCCGCCGGCAGGTCGAGCAGGTTGTCGGCCGCCGCGCGCAGGTCGTCGATGTTGATGTTGCCGGTGACGTACTTGGCCCGGTGGTCGCGTGGCGAGTCCTCCTTGAACACCAGCCCCTCGCGCCATTCCTCGTGCAGACGCAGCATGAGCTTGCGGATGCGCCCGACCTCGTGGGGATGGAAATAACCGTGCAGGGGCACCGGCGGCAGGTTGAAGGTTTCGATCAGCCGCTGCTTGTCGCGGTAGGGCAGAAAGCCGGCCTGGTTCTTCCGCATCAGGTCGAAGACGAACAGTTCCACGTCCTCCTCGATGAAGGGGGGGCTGCTTTCCAGATAAGGGTTGTCCGGGCCGGCCACCTCGGCGCAGACGACCAGATCCGGGTGCCGCGTGAAGACCTCCAGCGGCATCAGATCGGGCAGCCGGTCGGTGGTGAAAGGACAGACGAAGCCCCCGCGGGAAAGGGCCAGCACCTGCTCGCCGATGCGGACGATGCGGACGTTGAAGCCGTTGATCTTTTCCTCGGCCCAGAAGGGCGCCTGGAAATGAGCCTTCAGCCCGGCCTCGAGCGCCAGGACCCGGCCGATGTGGGGATAGCCGTAGACCACCGTTTCGCCGAAGACGGCAGTGCCCCGGGGTATGTGGCGCCAGTCGTCACGGTAGTGACGATATTCGATATCCTTGAAGCGACGTGCCAATGCCTTGCGCTGCTGCAATGCTTCGGGCAACTGGTCGATGACCGTGACGGGGCTGGGAACCTGGCTCATGGGGGATTCTTGTTTGTCATGGGAGAGCGATCATTGTAGCCTTGCCCGATGCCTGACACCATGACCTGCCGTCCCGGCTGCGGGGCCTGCTGCATCGCCCCCTCCATCACCTCCCCCATTCCCGGCATGCCCGATGGCAAGCCCGCCGGTGTCCGTTGTATCCATCTGGACGAAGACGACCGCTGCCGCCTGTTCGGCCGGCCCGAGCGGCCGGCGGTGTGCGAATGGTTCCAGGCCGAAGCGGAAACTTGCGGGGAAAGCCGTACCGAGGCGCTTGTCAGACTGCAGCGGTTGGAGGAGCTGACCGCGCAATCTGCCTTTTCTCACCAAGAGTGAATGGTTATGGCAGAAAACTGCCAGCCCGGGCCCTGGCCACCGCCTCGGCCAGCCGGGGGGGAACGTTTCCTTCCCGCAGGCAGCCTTCCTCCAGCGGTGGGAAGATTTCGTCGTAACGGCGGACGCAGGCCTGGTCGATGCGGCGGTAGATGTGACTGCGCTTCAGTTCGCAAGGGTGGCGCAGACTGGCGGAGGTCAGAAGATCGGCCACGGCGTGCAGGGTTTTGGCGTGGTAGTTGGCCACCCGGCGGGCTTTGTCGCGCACCACCAGGCCGCGGTAGAGGGCGGGGTTCTGGGTTGCCACCCCGGTGGGGCAGCGGTTGGTGTTGCAGCTGAGGGAATGGACGCAGCCCAGGGCCAGCATCATGCCCCGGGCGCTGTTGCAGGCGTCGGCTCCCAGGGCCAAGTTCTTCACCAGGTGGAAGGCGGACAGGATCTTGCCGGAGGCGATGACTCGGATGTGACGCTTGAGGCCGTAGCCCACCAGGCAGTCGACCACCAGGGCCAGCGCTTCGCGCAGGGGCATCCCCACCGAATTGCTGTATTCCAGGGGAGCCACACCGCTGCCGCCCTCACCGCCGTCGACGGTGATGAAATCGGGATAGATGCCGGTTTCCACCATCGCCTTGCAGATGGCGACGAATTCGTGAGGCTCGCCGACCGCCAGCTTGAAGCCCACCGGCTTGCCGTCGGCCAGCTCCCGCAGGCAGGCGATGAATTCGAGCAGCCCGACCGGGGTGGTGAAGGTGCGGTGGGTGGCGGGGGAGACGATCTCGATGCCTGGCGGCACCCCGCGGATGCGGGCCACCTCGGGGGTGTTCTTGGTCGCCGGGAGGATGCCGCCGTGGCCTGGTTTGGCGCCTTGGGACAGTTTCAGTTCGATCATCTTCACCGCCGGCAGGGCCGCCCGGTCGCGGAAACGAGCCGGATCGAAACGGCCGTGGCGGTCACGACAACCGAAGTAGCCGGTGCCGATCTGCCACACCAGATCGCCGCCCCCTTCCAGGTGATAGGGGCTGATGCCGCCCTCGCCGGTGTTGTGGGCGAATCCCCGCGACCGGGCGCCGGCGTTGAGGGCGCGGATGGCGTTGGGGCTCAGGGCTCCGAAGCTGAGGGCGGAGATGTTGAAGATGCTGGCCCGGTAGGGGTGACGGCACTGGGGGCCGCCGATCATCACCCGCAGGTCCGGGTCCACCTCGGTGATCTCGATGGCCCCCAGGGAATGGGCCATCCATTCGTAGCCGTCGCGGTAGGTGTCCACCCGGGTGCCGTAGGGGAGGGTGTCGCGGGTGTTCTTGGCGCGCTGATAGACGATGCTGCGGAACATGCGGTTGATGGGCATGCCGCTGGTGTCCGATTCGATGAAATACTGCTGCACGTAGGGGCGCAATCCCTCCATGACCCAGCGCAGGTGGCCGACGACCGGATAGTTGCGCCAGATGGCGTGGCGGGTCTGGAGCATGTCGTAGAGCCCCAGCAGGATCAGCGCCGTCACCGGGGCCAGCAGCCAGCGGTCGTCCGGATCGTAAGCCGCCACCCAGCCGGCGGCAGCCAGCAGCCCTAAGCTGGCGAAAATGAAGGCGGTGCGCATGACAGTCGCTTCCCTCGGGATGGTGACGGCAACATGATAACTTCGATTCGTCGTGGGACACTCGATTTCCCCGGGAAAAATCCGGATACTGGACAGACAAAGCATTCGAGAAGGAGAACACCGATGCGCAAGCTGACGCTTTTGCCGCTGCTGGCCGTGCCCCCGGCGGTTTCAGCCGCTCCCAGAACCTTGATGGAGCTGGATCCTTTCGCCTACATCCTGATCGAACTGGGGCTGATCATCGCCGCTGTGGTGGCCGGTCACCTGCTGGCCCGGCGCCTGCAGCTGCCGGTGATTCTCGGCGAGCTGCTGGTGGGGATGGTCATCGGCAACTTCCTTTACTGGAGCGAGCTGTCGCCGCTGTTCTTCCTCATCATGCATCTGGGCGATGCCAGTCTGCTGTTCCGCGAGGTCTGGATCAGCGGGGCCTCGGTGGTGGATGCCGCCGGCCGCATCTTCAGCCCCGAAGAACTGGCGCCGGGGGGCGTCGGGGCGCGTCTGATCGACATTCTGGTCGGCGACGAGGGCCCGGGGTTCCTCCTCATGGGCAGCGCCCTGTGGCATTTTTCCAATCTGGGAATCCTGTTCCTGTGGTTCCGGGTGGCGTTGGGAATGCGCATCGAGGAACTGCTGGGCGCCGGGATGCGGGCGCTGGCGGTCGCCGCCGCCGGTGTGGTCGCCGCCCTGGGGCTGGGACTGGTGGTGCTCGACTGGCTGCTGCCGGAAGCCGATTTCAGTACCCGTCTGCTGTTGGCCAGCGGCCTGGCACCCACCAGCGCCAGCATCGCCCTTCCCCTGCTAGAAGGCTTCAAGGCCCACCACGGGAGCCTGGTGGCCCTGGCGACCGGAGCGATTCTGGTGGCGGATGTGCTGGCGGTGCTGCTGGTGTCCACCGCGGTCACCCTGGTCCAGGGCGGGCAGGGGCTGGCGGGTGCCTGGGGGCAGGTGTTCGGGGTGGTGGCCTACGTGGGCGTCGTTTTGTATCTGTGCCGTCTGGCGCCCGGATGGGAACTGCTGTGGCTGGCGGAGATGGAGCAATATCAGGCGCTGCTCCTGCTGCCGTTGGGGCTGGCCTTCCTGCTGGCCTGGATCGCCGATATGCTGAGCCTTTCCAGCCTGATCGGCATCTTCGGCGCGGCGTTGCTGCTCAACGCCCTGGACCTCGAAAAGCGCTGCGGCGGCAAGGTCTCCACCCGTGATCTGATGCAGCCGCTGACCCAGGTGTTCGCGCCGGTGTTCTTCGTCCTGCTGGGGATGCAGATCAATCTGATCGATTTCTTTTCGTTGCAGGTGCTGGCCATGGGCGTGTTGCTGGCTGCAGCCGCCATCGGTGCCAAGCTCACCGGCGCCTGGTTGGTGGCCCGCGGCACTGAAGGCTGGCTGCTGGGCTGGTCGCTGGTTCCCCGCGGGGAGATGGCCCTGGTGGTCGCCGCCACCGCCAAAAGCCTGGGGGTGATGAGCGACGACGTCTATGCCGCTTTCATGCTGATGGTGATCGCCACCATGTTGGCCGGGTCGGCGCTGCTACGGCGTGTTGCCGGAGAAACGCCGCAGGAGCCAGTGGTGGAGTATTCCTCGGACTGATTCGACGGTCATTGCCCGCAGATGCGGGAGGAGGTGTGCGATGGGGTCGAAAACGTTGTCACCGTTGCAGATTTCTCCGATGCGGCCGAGCCTGAGCCGCCGACGGGTGACTTCTCTGCTCGAGCAGGCCGATATCCATATCGGCGGCGATCGTCCCTGGGACATCCAGGTCCACGACGAACGTTTCTTCCGCCGAGTGCTGGTGGAAACCTCCCTGGGACTAGGGGAAAGCTACATGGAGGGATGGTGGGACTGCGATCGCCTCGACGAGATGGTCTGCCGCATCCTGCGCGCCGGGCTGCTGCGGCAGGTCCGCTCCTGGCGCGACGTGCTCGCTTATCTGCAAGCCAGACTTCTCAATCTGCAGGACAGGCGGCGGGCCTTCCACGTGGGTGAGCAGCATTACGACATCGGCAACGATCTTTATCAGGCCATGCTCGACCGGCGACTGATCTACAGCTGCGGCTACTGGAAAGAGGCGGACACCCTGGACGCCGCCCAGGAGGCCAAGCTCGAGCTGATCTGCCGCAAGCTGGATCTGCAGCCGGGAATGCGGGTGCTCGACATCGGTTGCGGCTGGGCCGGGGCCGCCCGCTACATGGCCGAACGCTACGGCGTCGAGGTTCACGGGGTGACCGTGTCCCGGCAGCAGGCCCGCTATGCCCGGGATCTGTGCCGGGATCTGCCGGTGACCATCGAACTGAAGGATTACCGGGAGATCCGGGGGCATTTCGACGCCGGCTTCTCCATTGGCATGTTCGAGCACGTGGGCTACAAGAATTACGCGACCTACATGGAAGTGGTGCGCCGTTGCCTGCCTCCGGACGGCCTGTTCGTGCTGCATACCATCGGCGGCAATTTCACCGAAACCCACGGCAACCCCTGGGTGACCCGCTACATCTTCCCCAACTCCATGCTGCCGTCGATCCGCCAGCTCGGCGCCGCCTTCGAAGGACGGCTGATCGTGGAGGACTGGCAGAATTTCGGTCCCGACTACGACCGCACCCTGATGGCCTGGTACGTCAACTTCGAACGCGCCTGGCCCGAGTTGCGCCCCCGTTACGGCGACCGCTTCTACCGCATGTGGCGCTTCTATCTGCTCAGCTTCGCCGGCGCTTTCCGGGCCCGCTACCTGCAATTGTGGCAGATCGTGCTGTCGCCGCAGGGACGGCCCCGGCGCTACGATGCGCCCCGCTAGCCGGATCAACGTTCCCCCGCCCCGTTTCCGTCCTGCCGGCACACCGACGGCCACAGCCGATGCACCAGCACGGCGATGGCGCAGGAGGCCAGCCGTCCCTGGGGTGGGTCGGAACGCGACGGCAGTACGATGGGTACCCTGGCGCCGACGACGATGCCGGCCAAAGTCGCCTTGGCCAGATAGGCCAGGTCCTTGGCGAGAATGTTGCCGGCATCCAGGTCCGGAGCCAGGAGGATGTCCACCTCGCCGGAAACCTCGCTGTCTATCTGTTTGATGCGCGCCGCTTCTTTGGAGATGGCGTTGTCGAAGGCGAGGGGGCCGTCGACGATGGCGTGGCGGATCTGGCGCCGCTGGGCCATCTTGCTCAGGCAGGCGGCATCGATGGTGGAGGGAATCTCCGGTTTGACCACTTCCACCGAAGACAGCGCCGCCACTTTGGGCTGTTCCACCCCCAGCAGGCGGGCCAGATCCACGGCGTTCTGGACGATGGAGGCCTTCTGGGGCAGGTCGGGAAAGATGTTGATGGCGGCGTCGGTGACATACAGCAGCTTGGGATAGGTGGGCAGCTCGGCCACGAACACATGGCTGACGCGGCGGCCGGTGCGCAGGTGCTGGAGCACCGGGTGCATGAGCACGTCGGTATGAATCCAGCCTTTCATCAGACCGCAGACTTCCCCACCCAGCACCAGCTGCACGCCTTTCTCGGCGGCTTCTTCTTCGCCGTTGGCTGCGACGATGCGGACGCCATCGAGCGTGTAGCCGATCTGTGCTGCCAGGGTTTCGATCCGTTCCCGGTCGCCCACCAGGACGGGTTCGATCAGCCCGGCTTCGGCTGCCTCCCGCGCCCCTTCGAGCACGTAAGTCTCCCCAGCGTCCACCACCGCCATCGGCAGCGGTGGATAACTCCGGGCCCGTTCGATCAGCTGCTGCAGTGTAGTCGGCGGCGTATTCATGGTTTGACCAGGGTTTCAGGCTGTTTCAGGCGGGTGACCAGGGTGTCGAGGAAACGGGCGGCATCGGCGCCGAAGACCACCCGGTGGTCACAGCTGAGGGTCAGGGCGGTGCGGCCTTCGGCATCGGCGGCCGCCACCGCGAGGATGGCGCTCGAGCCCAGCGGCACGATGGCGTCGAACTGGCGTACCCCGGGAAAGGTGCCCAGATTGGAGAGGTAGAAGGTCGCTCCTTCGTAATCTTCCGGCCGCAGCCGCCGGCGCTGGGTCTTGTCCTTGAGGATGCGCCAGTCCTCGGCCAGCTCCTCCAGCGGCCGCCCGGCCATATCCCGCAATACCGGCGTGACCAGGCCCTCGCCGATGTCCATGGCGATGCCGATGTCGATGCGTTCGAAGCGCGCCAGACCCTTGGGCGTCCAGGCCTGATTGAACAGCGGATGGGCCGTCAGCGCCAGGGCGCAGGCCCGGGCCAGCAGCAGGGTCAGGGACCATTCGCCCTCGTGGGCGAAATCCCGCAGGGGGCGGAGGTCGGCGGTGGTGGTGACCCGGAACATCGGGGTGTCGGTGGTCCGCTGCATGTTGAGGGCCACTTTCCAGCGCAGCGCCGACGGCAGTTCGACCTGGTGCGGCGGGTTGTGGCTCAGATCCGGTGCCGGGGCGGTGAGGGCCGCGGCCAGGACCTGGCCGGCGCGGACGACGCCGTCCGCTCCCGCGGGCAGGGTGTCCGGGTCGAGGCCCAGTTCCGCTGCCAGTTCCCGCGCCAGCGGGGTGATGCCGCCAGAGGCCGGCCGGCGGGGTTCCAGGGCGGCGGTGACCACTGGGCTGACGGTGCCGCCCGGTGAGGGGGCGGTGGCTTGCGGGGGCGGTGGTGGCGGAGGGGCTTCCGCAGGTGCGGGGGGCGGTTTGGGAGCCTCCTTGGGAGGGGGCGGCGCCGCCGCAGGAGCCTGTTCTTCGGGGGGCGGGGGAGCTGGCTTTTCCGGAGGCGGCGCCGGTTCGGCCGCTGCCTCCGGGGCGGTTTCGGTGGGGGCGGCCTCGCCTTTGGCCTCCTCCGGATTGTCGGCGATCCAGCCGATCACCTGCTTGACGGCGATCTCGCTGCCCTCAGGAGCCAGGGGGCCGGCAATCCAGCCATCGCTGAAGGCCTCCAGCTCCATCACCGCCTTGTCCGATTCCACCTCGGCGATCACCTCGCCTTTCTTGACCGGGTCCCCGGGTTTTTTGAGCCAGCGCACCAGGCGGCCCACTTCCATGGTGTCCGACAGCACCGGCATGATGATCGGTTGTTTCATGATGCCTCCTTCACGAGTCGGTGGGCGGCGGCGACGATGTCGTCCACCTGGGGAATGGTCTGGGCCTCAAGGGTGCCGTTGTAGGGGGTCGGCATGTCGAGGCCGGCCAGGCGCATGGGGGCGGCCTCCAGTTGGGTGAAACAGCGTTCGGTCAGGTCGGCGGCGATCTCGGCCCCGGCGCCGGCGAAGCGGCAGTCCTCCTCGACGATCAGCACCCGGTGGGTGCGGGCCACCGAATCGACGCAGGTCTGCCAGTCGATGGGCGACAGGCTGCGCAGGTCGATGACTTCGGCCTCGATTCCCTGTTCGGCCAGCCGTTCGGCCGCCTGCCCGGCCAGCACCGCCATCTTGGAATAGGCGACGAGGGTGAGATCGCGTCCCGGCCGGCGCACCACGGCGCGGTGGGGCGGAGGCGGCGGGGCGGTCGGGTCCAGCGGGCCCTTGTGAAAATAGAGCAGTTCGTGTTCGAGGACGATCACCGGCTCGTCGCTGAGGACCGCCTGCTTGAGCTGCCAGTAGGCGTCCTGGGGAGTGGCGGGGACGACGATGCGAAGCCCCGGCACGTTCATGAGGGTGTGTTCCAGTCGCTGGGAATGCTGGGCCGCCAGCTGTTTGGCGACCCCGCCGGGGGTGCGGATGGTCAGCCCCATGGGCAGGCGCCCGCCGGACATGAACGGCACCTTGGCCGCCATGTTGATGATGGCGTCCAGGGCCAGGAGGGCGAAGTTGACGGTCATGATCTCCACCACCGGGCGCAGCCCCATCAGCGCCGCCCCGACCCCCAGGCCGGTGAAGCTGTCCTCAGAGATGGGTGTGTCGCGTACCCGCCATTCGCCGTACTTGGCGTACAGCCCCTCGGTGACCCGGTAGCTGCCGCCGTAGAGTCCCACGTCTTCGCCGAGGATGAAGACGTCCTCGTCCGCCGCCATCAGTTCGTCGAGGGCGCGGTTGAGGGCCTGCCAGATGAGCACTTCTTCGGCCATCGCTGCCTCCTAGATCAGAATTTCGCCGCGGCGGTTGCAGTACAGGGCCTGCCAGGCATCGTCCAGGGTCGGCTCCGGCGCTTCCAGGGCGAACTGCACCGCCGCCTCCACCTCGTCCTGGACCTGCCGTTCCAGCTCCTCGAAGCCTTCCTCGTGAAGGTGGCCCTGGTCGAAGCAGTACTGGCGCAGTTTCAGCAGCGCGTCGGGACCGGCGGCGGCGATCTGTTCCGGGGTCGGATAGACCAGAGACAGTTCCCGCAGCGCCAGCTCCAGGGGGTCGGTCTGCTGGTGGGCCTTGACTTCCACCGGCGGGCGGTAGTGGCCCGGATCGGCCATGGAGTGGCCGCGGAAGCGGTAGGTGAGGCATTCGAGCAGCTGGGGGCCGCTGCCGGCGCGGATCTGCTGGAGAGCGTGCTCGGTGGCCCGATGGACCTCGAGCACGTCCATGCCGTCCACCCGCTCGGCGGGGATACGGTAGGCGGCGGCGCGCTTGTACACCTCCGGCACCGCCGAATGACGGTGGATCTCGGTGCCGATGGCGTACTGGTTGTTCTCGCACACGAACAGCACCGGCAGCTTCCACAGTGCCGCCATGTTGAGGGATTCGTGGAAGGTGCCCTGATTGACGGCGCCGTCGCCGAAGAAGCAGATCACCGCCTCGGGCAGATCCTTCATGGCGATGCCGTAGCCCAGGCCGATGGCCACCGGATAGGTCTCCCCGACGATGGCGTAGCCGCCCATGAAGCGGCGCTGCGGATCGAACAGATGCATGGAGCCGCCCATGCCGCGGCTGCAGCCGCCGCGTTTGCCGAACAGCTCCGCCATCACCTCGCCGGCGGGCACCCCGCGCACTAGGGCGTGGACGTGCTCGCGGTAGGTGCTGACGATGTAATCGCTGGTCTCGCAGGCATGGATCACCCCCACCGCCACCGCCTCCTCGCCGGGATACAAATGGAGGAAGCCGGCGATGTTGCCCTTCATGTACTCTTCCGCGCAGCGCTCCTCGAACCGCCGCCCCAGCAGCATGTCGTGGAGGAAGGCGAGCGCCTGGCGCTTGTCCATGTCAAACCTCGCCGTCTTCTTCCGGCAGATACAGGTCCAGGGCCTGCACCAGGGGAGTCATGTACATCAGCGCCGGGCCGCCGTGCATGATGACCGCCATGAAACCGGCCTCGACGATCTCGTCGCGGGTGGCGCCCGCGTGGGCCGCGCTCCTGACGTGGGAGCCGATGCACCACTCGCACTGGCTCGCCACCGCCAGGGCGACGTTGATGAGCTCTTTCTCGCGGATCGACAGCGCCGGTCCCGATTCAGCCTTTTTGAAGAAGTAGGAAAACGCCTGGGTTTCGGTGGGATACTTCTTGCGCAGATAGGCCATCGCCTCGTGCATCTGCGCCATCTTGTCCTTCATGGGGTTGTCGGCCATGGGGTACCTCGTCGGTTGGCGGGAAAGATGCCGTCATGATGACACAAAGGGATAAGCTGCACCAGGGATGGCCGTAGGCGGAGGTCCGCTGTCATGTCCGTGCCTCTGTCGGCAAAGAATTTAAGAATATGGTGTAGAAGTTATATTCTATGGGCGTCGGATAACTCACGGGGGCGGGGATGGCAGAGACATCGGTTCAGATCAAGGTCACCGGCATGCACTGCAGCGGTTGCGAGAAAATCATCGAAGACACCGTAGGGGCGTTGCCTTGTGTGAGCGAAGCCCAGGCCAGTTTCACCGAAGGGACGCTGTCGTTGCGCTACGATGCGGAACGCTGTTCCCTGGAACACATCTGCAAAGCCCTCGAACCCAAAGGTTACACCTGCGTCCTGGCGCATAAGCGGAATGGTGCACGCTGCCTGAAGGCCCTGTTTTCCGTACTGGGATTGGTGGCGCTGGCTGCCGCGATTTACGCCGCGCGCCGTTACGGCCATGCCCTTTCCCTGCCGACATCGAGCCCCGGTATGAGCGATTGGCTGGTGTTGACGGTCGGCCTTGTCACAGGTTTTCACTGCATCGGTATGTGTGGCGGGTTCGTGCTCAGTTACACCCAGGCCACCCTGGAGTCCGGCCGTTCTCCCTATATGGCCCATCTGCTCTACGGGGTGGGAAAGACACTTTCCTATACCCTGTTCGGTGCGGTGTTCGGCGGTCTGGGAGCGTTGGTGAGCTTCACCCCGTGGGTCCGGGGGCTGACGGCGCTCGTCGCCGGGTTGTTTCTGGTGGGATTCGGCCTCAACATGCTGGGGGGGGTCGATTGGTTCCGGCGCCTGATGTTTCGTCAGCCCAAAGCCGTGGAAAAACTGACGCGATGGCGCCGTTCCCGTAATCCTTTCGTGATCGGTTTTCTCACCGGCTTCATGTTCGCCTGCGGGCCGTTGCAGGCGATGTACATCCTGGCCGCGGGTACCGCCGATCCGGTAGAGGGCGCCAAAGTCATGTTCCTGTTTGGCATAGGTACGCTGCCGGCCCTGCTGGGATTCGGGGTGTTCGCGACTTATCTGTCAGGCTGGATGATGCGCGGTTTCCTTCGCCTTTCCGGTATTCTGGTCATCGCTCTCGGCGTCATCATGATGATCAAGGGTTGGCAGAAGGGCCATATCGGCGATTATTTGCCCTTGATCTGGCGGCAGATGCAGGCATGGTGGTGAGGTGCGGCGTGGGAAGCGTGACCTGCTTCGTTTCGTCCGAATTGCTGGGCAATCCTGCAGCGCGCCTTTACGATGGTTCCATGCATCAGTGGAGCCGGACCATGCCGGATGCGGTTGTCCGTTTCGAACTGGAATGAATCTGGGCGTCACTTTCGGAGGATCGATTTGTCCCTAGCCGAATTACTACATTTTCTGGGCACGCCGCCGGTCTGCTCGTGGCTGCTGTTATGGTGCCTGCTGTTTTTTGTGGCCATCTTCTTCTCCATGCTCGGCCAGGGAGGAGGAACGCTTTATACCCCGATCCAGGTGCTGTTCGGCATCGACTTCCACGTCGCCGCCACCACCAGCCTGTTTCTGATCATGGTGACCTCCCTGTCCGCCACCCTGGTTTACCGCCGTGCCAACAAGGTGGACTGGCCCCTGGCCCTGGTGCTGGAATCCGTGACCACTCTGGGCGGGTTCGTCGGCGGGGTGGGGTCCGCCTGGTTCAGCGGCCGGGTTCTGAGCTGGTTGTTCGCAGGGGTGGTGGCCTTTGCCGCGGTGTTCATGATCCGGCAGTGGCAGCCACGTCCCAGGCCGGTGTCCCGGCCGAAATGGTATCTCTGGCGGCGTCGTTACGACGGTCATGTCTTCGCCGTGAATTTGCTCCTGGCACTGCCGGTTTCCTTCCTTGCCGGTATGGTGAGCGGAATGGTGGGAGTCGGCGGTGGCATCATGAAAGTGCCGCTGATGGTGCTGCTATTGGGGATTCCCATGGACATCGCCGTCGGTACCAGTGCTTTGATGGTCGGTGTCACCGCAGCTGGCGGTTTCGCCGGTCACCTGGTAGCTGGGCACTGGGACTGGCACCTGTCGCTGATGTTGGCGCTGGCGGTGTTTCTCGGCGGCCAGATCGGGGCGCGGCGGGCGTTGAAACTGGATCGGGTGCGGATGAAGCGGCTGTTCGGCTGGTTTCTGCTCGCAATCGCAGTGGTGATGGTAGTCAGAAACGGAGGGGTGGCCGATCTGGTGCAACTGCTGGAAGGGCTGCGGCAAATGTTGTCGCAGGCGCCTGGGGCGGGGATCGTAATTTGTCTGTAACGATCAGATGTTATCTATTGAGCTTTCCCCACTACCAATGATTGCCGTTTTACAAATTCATAAGGAGTAGACGATGGCGACGACAGTGCCCCCCCCGGTGGCCAAAAGACGCCTCAGCTTCTTCGAACGCTATCTGTCCGTCTGGGTGGGGCTGTGCATGGTGGCCGGGGTGGTTCTGGGAGGCACCTTCCCACAACTGACCGGACGGCTGCGGGCCATGGAGTTCGACCACAGCCAGATCAACATCCCCATCGCGGTGCTGATCTGGCTGATGATCTATCCCATGATGCTGAAGATCGACTTTTCCAGCATCCTGGGGGTGCGCCGGCGGCCCAAAGGGATCCTGATCACCCTATTCGTCAACTGGCTGGTCAAGCCCTTCTCCATGGCCTTCTTCGCCTGGCTGTTCTGCCGCCACCTGCTGGCACCCTGGATCGGCCCGGCGCAGGCCGACCAGTACATCGCCGGCTGCATCATCCTGGCGGCCGCCCCCTGTACCGCCATGGTGTTCGTCTGGTCCTATCTGACCGACGGGGACCCCGCCTATACCCTGGTGCAGGTGGCCCTCAACGATCTGTTGATGCTGATCCTGTTCGCCCCCATCGTCCGCTTTCTGGTGGCAGGGGCCAGCGGTCTGGAAGTGCCGTTCCAGGTGTTGCTTTACAGCGTCATCGTCTTCATCGTGATTCCGTTGGCGCTGGCCAGTCTCAGCCGGGTGGTGCTGATCCGTTGGAAGGGGATCGCGTGGTTCGAAAACTACTATCTGAAAGCTTTTCATCCGGTCGCCATCATCGCCCTGCTGACCACCCTGGTGTTCATCTTCGCCTTCCAGGCCGACAACATTCTTGTCAAGCCGCTGCATATCGCCCTGATCGCCCTGCCGATCCTGCTGCAGGTCTATTTCAACGCCTCGCTGGCCTACGGCCTGATGCGGCTGTTCAAGGTGCCCTTCAGCGTGGCCGCGCCGGGGGCCCTGATCGGCGCCAGCAATTTCTTCGAGCTGGCGGTGGCTACCGCCATCACCCTGTACGGGCCGGAATCCGGGGCGGCGCTGGCGACCGTGGTCGGGGTGCTGGTGGAGGTGCCGGTGATGCTGTCGGTGGTGGCCTTCTGCAACCGGACTCGACATTGGTTTCCCTCCGAGGAAACACAAGCGGCAAGGTGTTGAATCGTGTTCAAGAAACTGTTGGACATGATCGACATTCTACCGGCCTCCGAGCGCTTGCCAGATGCCACCCACGCGCTGTTGCCGGTCATCTTCACCCCGGCCCCGCCCGAAATCTGAGACCAGAGAGATTCTCCATGCAGTTCGACAGCGTTCTGTTCCTGTGCGTCGCCAACTCCGCCCGCAGCCAGTTGGCCGAAGCCCTGGCCCGGCGCCGTTTCGGCGACCAGGTCCGGGTCTGTTCCGCCGGCAGCCAGCCCAGCGGCCGGGTCAACCCGTATGCGATCAAGGTATTGGAGGAGGTCGGCATCGACACCTCGGGGCTGCGCAGCAAGGCCATCGACGAGATCGACCTCGACCGGATCGACCTGATCGTGACCCTGTGCGCCGAGGAATCCTGTCCGGTGGTGGCCGCCCGGGCCAGACGCATCAACTGGGCGATGCCGGATCCGAACCGCAGGGAGGAAGATTTGAGCGAGGCGGAGCGGCTGGCCATCTTCCGCCAGACCCGCGACGCCATCGCCCAGCGCATCGAAGTGCTCGCTGACCTGCGCGATCTGCCCCAGCCCCTCGATCCCAGGGAATTCCACGCCAGCATCCGGGTGCCCGACATCGCCCGGGCGGCCCGTTTCTACAGCTGGCTGCTGGGGGTCGAACCCAAGGAGTGGACCCACCGCTACGTGATCTTCGTCAACGACCGGCTCAGAACCAATTTCGTCATCCTCGTCGATGACGGCCTGGAACTGCACCACGACACCCTCTATCATCTGGGGGTCGAGCTGGCCGACAAGGCGGCGGTGATCGACGCCTACCGCCGCGCCGTGGCCGCCGGTTTCCCGATCCACAAGCCGCCGCGCACCACCTGGCGCGGCACCCCGCTGCACGAGCTGTGGCTCAAGGACCCCGGCGGCAATCTGGTCGAGATCTATGCCCGTCTGACGCCGGAGGAACTGGCGCGCATGCCGGCCGACCAGGAACCCGAGCTGCTGGTCTGAGGCTCAGTACCAGCAACAGGGACCCCAGGGATAGTACCACCACCAGAAGTCATACCACCAATACCAGGTGGGATAGACCGGAGGCGGGGATTGCTTTTCCCGCCGGGGCCAAAGGTGCCAGCTTTTTGCGGCGATCAGGGGAATGCGGAGCTTGCGTTCGCCCACGCTGATCTCCGTGCTGCCGGTCACCGTGCCGAGGACGGTCAGCTCCCGCCCCGGCAGGTAGATGGCCGGGTCCAGGAAGGCCGGGGTCGTGGCCATGAAGCGGCCCAGCGGTTCGCCGTCTTCCCGGGGCCGTCCCGAGCGGTCGAGAGGGCGGGCGAGGATCTGAATCCGGGTGGCCTCGGCAGCGTTTTTCACCTGAAGGATGGTGCCGCCCCAGCGCACCGTCTGGCCCCGGTATTTCTCCGGTTCGGCCTGGACCTGGGCCAGCGACAGGGGCGCGGCCTGGCCCTGAAGTTCCGGTGGCAGGCCGGCGCAGCCTGCCAGCAGGGACAGCAGCCCGAGCCAGATAACGAAGGCTTTCACGAAATACCTCCTGCGTGGCGCAACAGAATTTGCATGTCGTGGGCGATCTGCCAGGCTTCGTCGGTGGGAACGACGAGAATGGCGGTTTTCGCCTCCGGATGGTGGATCGGGGCGAGGGTGCGGCCGTCGGTTTGGCGGTTGCGCTCGGGGTCGAGGACGAGCCCCAGCTCTTCCAGCCCTTCGAGACAGCGGGCACGGACTTCGGGGCTGTGCTGGCCGATGCCGGCGGTGAAGATCAGAGCGTCGATCCGGCCCAGTAAAGCCAGGTAGGCGCCGATGTATTTCCTCACCCGGCGGCAGAAGACCGTCAGCGCCACCCGGGCGTCCTCATCGCCGGCGGCGGCCGCCTGCCGGACTTCGCGCATGTCGGCATGACCGCACAGACCCTTGAGGCCGCTGGCATGATTGAGCGCCTCGTCCAGGGCGGCGGCCGTCAGGCCCCGGCGCAGCAGGTGCAACAGCACGCCGGGATCCAGGTCACCGGGGCGGGTTCCCATCACCAGTCCTTCCAGCGGCGTCAGGCCCATGGAAGTGTCGATGCTTTTGCCGTTTTCGATCGCGCAGGCACTGGCGCCGTTGCCCAAGTGCAGGGAAATGGCGTTGAAGTCCGCCGGCGCTTTGCCTAGCCACTCGGCCGCCCGCCGGGTGACGTAGGCGTGGGACAGGCCGTGAAAGCCGTAGCGGCGCACGCCGTGGGCCGGATACCAGGCGCTGGGGACGGCGTAGCGGAACGCCTCCGGCGGCAGACTCTGGTGAAAGGCGGTGTCGAAGGCGGCGATCTGGAGCGCCTGGGGCCACAGTTCCTGCGCCACGCGGATGCCTTCCAGATTGACCGGATTGTGCAGCGGCGCCAGCGCCGTGGTGGCTTCGATCGCCGCCAGCACGGCGTCGTCCACGATCACGGTTTCATGGAAACGCTCGCCGCCGTGGACCACCCGGTGGCCGACGGCGCGGGGAACGATTCGCCATTGTCCCAGCAGGGTCGTGAGCCGCACCAGGGCCTGATGGTGATCCGCCAGCCGTACGTGCTGGTCGAGCCGGTGTTCCCCGTGCACCTGTATCCGGCCTTCGGCGGTGCCGATGGCCTCGATTTCCCCCGCCAGGCGACGCTCCAGGGTGGCAGGATCGAACAGGGCGAATTTGATCGAGGAACTGCCGCAGTTGAGAACCAGCAGGGACATGGTCGCCTCCAGGGATGTTTGCCCTATGGTGACAGCAAAGGCGGACGATTGTAAATCCTTATGCCGGACATTCGATCCGGTCGATGATCTCCAGCCGGTTGGTCTCTCCGGGATGGCCGAGGGATGGGCCTTGGGTGAGGAGGACCGGTCCCTTGCGGATACCGTGGCGGTGAAGCCAGTCGCAGGCGATCAGGCGCCATTCCCGCCCGTTTTCGCCGGTATGGACCGGATGGACGCCGTAGCTGAACAGCAACCGCTGGCAGGTGGCCGGATGGGGGGAGAGGGCGATGGTCCAGGCCGGCAGATGGAAGCGGGCGATGCGGCGGGCGGTGGCGCCGGTTTCCGTGGGGGTGAAGACATGGCGGATGCCCAGGTGCAGGACGGTGGTGGCCACGTCCAGGGCGATGACTTCCTGCACGTTCTTCCGCCGCCCCGGTTGCGGTAGGGTGATGCGGCGTTCCCGTTCCGCCTCGGCGTGGCGGGCGATGCGCCCCAGCATCCGCACCGCTTCCACCGGAAACCGCCCCAGGGCCGATTCCTCCGACAGCATCACTGCGTCGGTACCGTCGAGGACCGCGTTGGCCACATCGGTGGCCTCGGCGCGGGTGGGACGGCTGTGGACGGTCATGGATTCGAGCATCTGGGTGGCGGTGATGACCGGCTTGCCCGCCGCGTTGGCTTTACGGATCAGACGCTTCTGGGTCAAGGCGATGGTTTCGATCGGCGTCTCCACGCCCAGATCGCCGCGGGCGATCATGATGCCGTCGGTGGCGGCGAGGATGGCGTCGATCTGTTCCAAGGCGGCGGCACGTTCGATCTTGGCGATGAGGTAAGGGGCCGCTCCCAGATCCTGGGCTGCCTGGCGCACCCGCAGCACGTCCCCGGCCGAGGCGACGAAGGAGATGCTGACCGCGTCCACGCCTTGCTCGCAGGCGAAGGCCAGCAAACGGTGGTCCTGCTCGGTGAAGGCCGGCAGGGGAATCCGCAGCTTGGGAATGTTGACGCCCTTGTGGGAACGCAGCTCACCGCCGACCACCACCCGGCAGTGGACCTCGTTGCCGCGTACCGTCTCCACCCGTAGCTCGATGAAGCCGTCGTTGAGGAAGACGGCGTCACCGGGGCGGACGGCGCGGGGCAGTTCCGACAGGGGCAGGCTGGCCCGCCGGGCGTCACCGATGATGGGGTCGGTAGTGAGCACGAAAGTCTGTCCCCGTGCCAGCACCACCGGATCGGGATCCAAAGGACCGATACGCAGTTTGGGACCGGGCAGATCGGCGAGGATGGCCACCGGATGGCCGCTGCGGGCGCTGGCGCGGCGAATGCGGTCGATGGTGCGGGCGTGGCGGTCGGGATCGCCGTGGGCCAGGTTGAGGCGGGCCACTCGCATTCCGGCGCGGAGCATGTGGATCAGGCAGGTGACGGTATCCGAAGCCGGGCCGATGGTGGCGACGATCTTGGTTTTGTGGCCGGTGGGTTTCATCAAATCGAGCCCATCAACAGCTGCATCAGGCGCTTGGAATCGATGGTTTCCCCGCTTAGGGCCATGGCCAGAAGCTCGCCGCCGAGCACCGGCGGGGCGATGACGAGATTGGGTTTGACCCGGCGCAGGCGCTTGAGATTGCGGGCGTCGTTGACGGCGGCGATGGTGCGCACCTTTCCCAGTTCCTTGGCGGCGAGCACGATGAAGGCGTTTTCCGAATCATCGTCGGTCAGGGCCAGGATCGCCTTGGCCTGTTCGCCGCCGGCCTGTTTGAGCACCTCGATGTCGCTGGCGTCGCCGACGACCACGTCCAGGTCGCTGTAAGGGGTGCCTTCCGGCTCGCGGCGGAGGATGAAGGTGATCTTCTCGCCGCGGCGGCACAGCTCCTGAAAGGTGTTGTAGGCCAGAGCGCTGGCGCCGACGATGATGTAGTGATCCTTGCGGTTCATAGGTTTCCTCCGATGGAACAGGGCCTCCATCTGGCGGCTGATGAGGGGAACGAGAATGGCGCCGAAAATGCTCGCCACCGCCACCATGCCGGCGCTGATGAGGGAAACCAGAAACAGACGCGCCTGGGGGGCCTGGGCGACGATGTCGCCGTAACCGACGGTGGACAGGGTTTCGATGGTGAAGTAAAGGGCCTGCTCCAGGGTGCGGATCGGCGGCTGGAACAGATCGCCGAGGAGATAGCTGCCGACGACGCCGTAGCCGACCAGAACGGTCAGGCAGGTGAAGGCGAACAGGGTGGCGGTGGCCAGGCTGCTGCGGTCGAAGTGGCGGAAGCTCAGCAGCAGGCCGATCAGGAGGACGACGCTGTAGGGCAGCAGCCAGTCGTGCAAGTGATCGCCGGGCTGGAGCAGCAGCAGCACGATGCCCGCGCCCAGGGCCAGGACCGTGGTCACCCAGGCCAGGCGCGAGCGCAGCAGCAGGCCCACCGACATCGAAACCAGAAACAGCCCGACGCCGATCTGGGGCAGCCCGGCCAGACCGACGTTGACCAGATTCAGGGTCAGGGTGGTGAGAGTCTGGGAATAGAACCGCAGCCCCAGGGCCCGGATCAGCGGCGGCAGCAGATGGACCACCCCCAACAGTCCTACCGCCAGGCCCAGAGGGAGATGGGGGAACCAGGTTTCCAGCGCCAGCGTGCGGTTCAGGTATCCGGCGCTGGCTTGCCAGCGGGACAAAAAACGGCGTAGATGGCGCAAACGGCGGGGCATGGGTGGTATTCTAAGCGTCCTTGCCGTTGCGATACAGCATTTGCGATGCCGGAGTACGGATTCTATCTGCAGGCTTTCATCGGGTTTCTCGCCATCGTCAATCCCATGGGAGCGGTGCCGGTGTTTCTCGCCCTGACTTCCGACCGTTCCCATGAGGAACGCCATGCCATCGCCCGCACCGCCGCCCTGACGGTTCTGTTGGTGCTGCTGGCGGCGCTGTGGGGCGGAGATGTGGTGTTGCGATTTTTCGGGATCGGAATTCCCGCCTTCCGGGTCGGCGGTGGGCTGCTCATCATTCTGATGGCCATCGCCATGCTTCACGCCCGTCAGAGTCATGCCGCCCATACCGAGGACGAGGCCGCCGAGGCCAGCGAGCGCGAGGCCATCGGCGTGGTGCCCCTGGGCATTCCCCTGATGGCCGGGCCCGGCGCCATCAGCCTGGTGATCGTCATCGCCCATCAGGTGGCCTCGATCCTGGATCGCCTGTGGCTGAGCCTGTGTGTGGCCGCCGTCGCGGTGATCGTCTGGATCGTCCTGCATCTGGCCGAGCCCATCGGCAGCGCCCTGGGGGTGACCGGTCTCAACATCATGGTCCGCATCATGGGGCTGCTGTTGGCCGCCATCGGCGTGCAGATTCTGGCCGAGGGCGGGGTGGCGTTGGTGCTGGGGCTGCTGCCGGAATAGTCGATGCCCAAAGTCCAGGGATACAGCTTCGACGCCCAGCATTGCATCGAGCGCGGTGACGAGGCGTTGGATGCGTTGCGTGAGTGGCGCCACACCGACCGGGTCAACTGGATCCGCATCCAGGGACGCCCTGGGGTGCTGTGGATGCGGCGTTACGGTGAGGTTCTCGGTCTTCACCCCCTGGCCCAGGAGGACATCCTCGAAGGAGAGCAGCGTCCCAAGATGGAACCCTACGAGGACCATCTGTTCGTGGTGCTCAACGTGCCGGTCCTGGTGCACGGCCGGGTGGTGCTGCGCCAGCTCTACATCTCGCTGCACCGCAATCATCTGGTGACGGTGTTCGAGGGAGATCGCGATCCCTTCGACGCCATCGTGCGCCGTCTGCGTCAAAATGGCCACGATCGGCTGCGGCGCTCGGACCTGGACTACCTGTTCTACGTCCTGGTGGACGTGGCCGTCGATGGCGCCTTTCCGGTCCTGGAGCAGCTCGATGACCAGATGGAGGTGCTGGAGGAGAACCTCATTGTCAACCCCGACCGCCATGCCTTGGGAGACATCTACCGCCTGCGCCACGATATCCTGCTGCTGCGCCGCAGCGCCTGGCCCCAGCGCGAAACCCTTGGCAGGCTGGTACGCGAGGCCGACGAGTGGATCGGCGAGACGGTGCGGGTCTATCTACGTGACTGTCTCGATCACGCCCACCAGATCGCCGATTTGCTCCAGACCCTGGCCGACACCAGCGCCAACCTGCTCGACATCTATCTCTCCAGCGCCAGCATGCGCACCAACGAGATCATGCGGGTGCTGACCGTGTTCGCCACCATCTTCATGCCCCTGACCTTCATCGTCGGCGTCTACGGCATGAATTTCAAATACATGCCGGAGCTGGAGTGGCGTTACGGTTATCCTGCCGTGCTGGGCGTCTGTCTCGTGATCGCCTTAGGGATGCTGATCTGGTTCCGGCGCAAAGGCTGGCTTTGACCCCACCTGGAAGGAGGACCGATGTTCGGACGCAAGCGTAAAAAAGACCACCCGGTATCCATCGACAATCTGCTCGATACCAATCTGCGTACCGGCCTGAGCGAGGCCGAGGCCCGGCGCCGGCTGGAGATCTTCGGCCCCAACGAGATTCCGGAGAAGGAGCCCTCCTTCTGGGTGCGCCTGTTCAAGCGTTTTTGGGGGCCGATCCCGTGGATGATCGAGATCGCCGCCATCCTCTCGGCGCTGGTGCAGAAGTGGGAGGATTTCGCCATCATCGTCACCCTGCTGCTGGTCAACGCCTACATCGACTTCCGCCAGGAATCCAAGGCCATCAGCGCCCTCAAGGTCCTCAAGCAGAAGCTTTCCAAGACCGCCCTGGCGCTGCGCGAGGGCAAATGGAAGATCATTCCCGCCCGCGAGCTGGTGCCGGGGGACGTGGTCAAGCTCAAGATCGGTGACATCGTCCCCGCCGACGTCCAGCTCAAGGAAGGGGATTACCTGCTGCTGGACCTGTCGGCCCTGACCGGCGAGTCCCTGCCGGTGGAGAAAAAACCCGGTGATCTCGCCTACAGCAACGCCGTGGTCAAGGCGGGGGAGATGACCGGGGTGGTCACCGCCACCGGCCTCAACACCTATTTCGGCAAGACCGTCGCGCTGGTGGCCAAGGCCGAGCGCGAAGAGCGCAGCCATTTCCAGCAGGCGGTGATGACCATCGCCAACTTCCTCATCGCCGTCACCATCGTCCTTGCTTTGGCCATTCTGGCGGCGGCCTACCGGCGCCACGATCCGATGCTGGAGATGGTGCGCTTCACCCTGGTGCTGGTGGTGGCCTCGATTCCGGTGGCCCTACCGGCGGTGCTGTCGGTCACCATGGCCGCCGGGGCGTTGCGGATGGCGCGTCGCAACGCCGTGGTCAGCCGGTTGGCGGCGATCGAGGAGATGGCCGGCATGGACATCCTCTGCAGCGACAAGACCGGTACGCTGACCCAGAACCGCATGGAGATCACCGAGCCGGTCACCTTCCACGTCTATCAGCTGGAAGACCTGCTGCTCTATGCCGCGCTGGCCAGCCGCGAGGAAAACCAGGACCCACTGGAGGTTCCGATCTTCCGCAAGCTGGAGGAGATGGGGTTGCGCAACCGGCTGACGGCCTGGAAACAGCTGGATTTCATCCCTTTCGATCCGATCCGCAAGCGTACCGAGGCGCGGGTGGAACGCAGCGGGGAACGGCTGCGGGTGGTCAAGGGCGCGCCCCAGGTGATCTTCTCCCTGTGCGAACAGGTCAACCACCACGAGGAGGTGCTCGAACAGGCCCAGGAAAAGGTGGAGGCATTTGCCGAAAAGGGTTACCGCACCATCGCGGTGGCCATCAGCCGCGACGACGGCGAAACCTACGAGCTGGTGGGGCTGATCCCTTTCTACGACCCGCCGCGGGAGGATTCGGCCCCCACCATCGCCGAGGCCCGCCGAATGGGGGTGGACGTCAAGATGGTCACCGGCGACAACGTGGCCATCGCCCGCCAGATCGCCCGCATGCTGGGGATCGAAGGGGAGGTCTACGACATCAAGGAATTCCACGCCGGGGTCGAACACGAGCTGTTCCTGGTGGCCCAGATCCTCACCGAAACGCTCTATGCCGAACTCAAGCCCGATGCCAGCGACAAGGAGATCCGCCGTGCCGCCCGCAAGGTGCTGCAGCGCCTCGAGGATGTCCTGGTCAAGACCGAAGCCCAGCGCGAACTGGTGCGCAAGCACGAATCGGAAATCATCGCCCTAATCGAGCGGGCCGGCGGTTTCGCCCAGGTGTTCCCAGAGGACAAGTACTTCATCGTCGAAGAACTGCAGAAGGGCGGCCATATCGTCGGCATGACCGGCGACGGGGTCAACGACGCCCCGGCCTTGAGGAAGGCCGATGCCGGCATCGCCGTGGCCGGCGCCACCGACGCCGCCCGTGCCGCCGCCGACGTGGTGCTGCTGGAGCCGGGGCTGTCGGTGATCATCGACGGCATCAAGGTGGCGCGGCGCACCTTCGAGCGCATGAAGGCGTACACCATCTACCGCATCAACGAAACCATCCGCCTGATTCTGTTTTTGACCCTGGCGATCACGGTGTTCAACTTCTATCCGGTCACCGCCATCATGATCATCATTCTGGCGTTGCTCAACGACATTCCCATCCTCGCCATCGCTACCGACAACGTCAAACTGGCGCAGCGCCCGGTGCGCTGGAACTTCATCGAGGTGCTGGGCATCGCCTCGCTGATGGGGGTGCTGGGGCTGGTGTCTTCGTTCCTGGTGCTGTTCGCGCTGGTGCACTATTTCCATTATTCGATGGAGTTCATCCGTTCGGCGATCTTCCTCAAACTGGTCATCGCCGGTCACACCACCATCTTCATCACCCGCAGCTACGACCGCTTCCTCTGGACCCGGCCGTTTCCCTCCTGGCAGCTGCTGGCGGCCAACCTCTCCACCGGGGTGATCGGGGTGCTGATGGCGGTCTACGGCTGGTTCATGGTTCCGGTGGGCTGGGATTTCGCTCTGTTCTTCATCGGCTATTATTTCGTCTGGATGCTGCTGATCGATGCCGTCAAAGTGTGGGCCTACCGGGTGATGCGGCGGCGTGGTTGGGTGTGAGTGGATCAAACGGTCGGTTCCGGCGCCGGCGGGCTGGCGTCTCGACGGTGACCGCCTGTATCTGACCGGCGCCTGGACCGTGTTGTGCCTGCCGGGGGAGCTGCCGGAACGCCTGCCCGTCAAGCGGGGGCGGACGCTGTGCATCGACGGCAGTGAACTGATGGCCTTGGATTCCGCCGGAGCCCGGGCCATCGTCGATCTAAGGGCGCGGCTGCGCCAGGCGGGAATCGGCGTGACCCTGGAAGGTTTCGGCGAGGCCCGCTGCCGGCTGCTGGCGCTGGTGGAACGGGAGCTTCCCCCGCCTCCGGCCATTCCGTCGCCCCGCTGGCTGGCGCATCTGGGGCGGGCGGTCTGCGAGGTGATCGACGACGGGTTGGGATTTCTGGCCTTCGTCGGCCGCCTGGCGCTTGCAGGGCTGGGCTGGCTGCTGCGCCCCTGGCGCATCCGCTGGCGGGCGCTGCTGGCGGAAACGCAGCGGGCCGGTGTCAACGCCCTGTTCATCGTCGGCCTGCTGTCGTTTCTGATGGGGGTGGTGATCGCCTACCAGGGA
Organism: Methylomarinovum tepidoasis; assembly: GCF_030294985.1. NCBI lineage: Bacteria > Pseudomonadati > Pseudomonadota > Gammaproteobacteria > Methylococcales > Methylothermaceae > Methylomarinovum > Methylomarinovum tepidoasis. Next base: position 2,114,441 of record NZ_AP024718.1, on the reverse strand, counting down.
GGCGACCCCCTGAGCCGGTACGGGGCCAATATCTACATCGTCGATCTGGTGGGCCTGACCATCCTGCGCGAGATCGCCCCGCTGGTGACCGCGATCATCATGGCCGGCCGCACCGGTTCCTCCTACACCGCCGAGATCGGCGCCATGAAGATCACCGAGGAGGTGGACGCCCTGCGCAGCCTGGCGCTGGAGCCGGTGGAGATCCTCGCCCTGCCCAAGTTGGCGGCGATGTTGGTGGCGATGCCGCTTTTGATCGTGTTCGCCGATTTCACCGGTATCCTGGGCGGCGTCGTGGTGTCCGATCTGCTGTTCGGAGTGGGGTTGAGGGATTATCTGGAGCGCCTGCCCCAGACCTTCCTCATGCCCAGTTCCTTCTGGGTCGGTCTGGTGAAGGCGCCGGTGTTCGCTTTTCTCATCACCGCCATCGGCTGCCACCAGGGCTTCCGGGTGCGGGGCGGGGCCACCAGCGTCGGTTACGCCACCACCCGCAGCGTGGTGCAGAGCATCTTTCTGGTGATCGTGGTCGATGCCCTGTTTTCCATTCTGTTCAACAAGCTGGATCTGTGATGGACGAGGCGGTCATCGAACTGAAGGACGTCCACAACCGCTTTGGCGCCACGGTGGTCCACGAAGGCATCGACCTGACCGTCCGCCGCGGCGAGATCCTCGCCATCATCGGCGCCTCGGGGAGCGGCAAGAGCGTGCTGCTGCGCACCATGGCGCTGCTGCACCGACCCACGTCGGGTCAGATCCGTCTGTTCGGCTGCGACGCCCGCCGTCTGAGCGGGGAGGCCGAGCGCCACTTGCGCCTGCGTCTGGGGTTCATGTTCCAGAACGGGGCCTTGTTCAGCAGCCTGACGGTGTTCGAGAACGTGCGTTTCCCCCTGGACGAGCACACCCGTCTGCCGGCTTTCCTCAAGCGGGAACTCGTGATGCTCAAGATCGAGCTGGCCGGTCTGGAGGCCGGGGACGCCGCCAAGTATCCGCGTCAGCTGTCCGGCGGCATGGTCAAGCGCGCCGCCCTGGCCCGGACCCTGGTGCTCGATCCCGAGGTGCTGTTCCTCGACGAGCCCACTTCCGGCCTGGACCCGGTCACCGCCGGCGCCTTCGACGCGCTGGTGGTCGAGCTCAAATCCCTGCTCGATCTTACGGTGGTGATGGTGACCCACGATCTCGACACCCTGTGGAACGCCACCGACCGGGTGGCCTTTCTCGCCGGACACCGGCTGGTGGCGGTGGCCCCCATCCGGGAGCTGGTCCACCACCCGCATCCGGCCGTCGCCGCCTATTTCGCCGCCCGCCACACGCGGAGAGGGGGGGAATGGAAACCAAGGTGAACTACGTCCTGGTGGGCCTGTTCGTGCTGGTGCTGACGGCAGCCGCCATCGTCGCCGGCCTGTGGCTGGCCTCCGATCTGGGGGTGACCCGCTACCGCCCGTATCTGGCCTATTTCCACGAGTCGGTGGCCGGGCTCAATCCCAGCGCCGCGGTCAAATACCGGGGGGTCGACGTGGGTCTGGTGCGGGCGCTGTCCCTCGATCCGGCCGATCCCACCCGGGTACAGGTGCGCCTGGACATCGCCGAAGGCACACCGGTCCGCACCGACACCTATGCCATCCTCAAGTTTCAGGGGCTGACCGGCATCGCCTTCGTGGAGCTGGAAGGGGGTGCCCACGGCCGGCCGTTGGCCAGCCCGCTGCCGGACGGCCGGACGGCGGTGATCCCCACCCGCCCCTCGCCGGCCGGCCGCCTCGATGAAGCCGTCAGCCGGGCCGCGGCGCGAATCGACGAGCTCGGGGCGCGGCTGGCGGCGGTGCTCGATCAGGAAAACATCCAGGCGCTGCATCACATTCTGGCCAATCTCGATGAAGTGACCGCCACTTTGGCCCGGAATCGGGGAAATCTGGATCGCCTGCTGACCGAAACGGCCCGGTTCAGCCGCGACCTGGCCGCGGCGGGCGAATCGCTGCCGCAACTGAGCCGTCATCTCAACCGCCTGCTGACCGATTACGACCGTCTGGCGGCGCAACTGACCCAGGCGGCCACCGTCGTCACCCGTCTGGGCCGGGAGCTGGAGCGGACCAGCACCGCCACCGGCCGTGACCTGCATCAGGCGATTCTCACCCTGGAAGCGGAAATCCAGCGCCTGAGCCTGGAGGTGGGCGCCAGCGCCCGTGAGCTGCGCCGCCTGACCCGCCGCCTCAGCCAGAATCCCAACGCCCTGATCTACGGCCCGCCGCAGCCACCGCCGGGGCCTGGGGAATGAGCAGAACCCGGCCGGCCGTTTGAAATCGGACTTTCGGAGAACCATAATGGTTTCAAAACGAAGTAAAGTGCAGCATCATGGCGACGATCACCCTGAAGAACATCCCCGATGATCTTTACGAGCGGCTCAAGGCGGCTGCGAAAGCACATCACCGTTCCATCAACAGTGAATTAATTCACTGCCTGGAACAGATCCTCAAGCCGAAGCCAATTTCTCCGGAAGATCGGCTGGCGCGGTTGCGCAGTATCCGCCCCCGGATTCCAGCGGACGCCGTCTCTCCGGAAGAGATTCTGAAAGCGATTTCGGAAACTACACCGCTGTTTTCCTGAAAGCGTAGTGTTGTTGACGGACCTGATTTCATGACACGGGGTTTCTGCGCAGAGCTGGGCCAAAAAGGGTGGCGATTTCTTTCTTTTTTCGCGCTGGCGATGCTGCTGGCGGGCTGCTCACTGTTGCCCCAGCGTCCCCAGCCTCAGCGCCTGCTGAGCCTGGAGGCAGCGCCGCTGCAGGAGATGCCGCCTGTCGCGGGGGAAAAGGTGTTGCGGTTCGATCCGGTCACGGCGGCTGCTTCGCTGCAGGGGGTCGAAATCCTTTACCGGCGTGAGGGACCGGAGGTGTCTCACTATGCCCGCCACCGCTGGCTGGCACCACCCGCCGAGCTGCTCGACCGGGCGGTGATGGAAACCCTGGCGCCGCATCTGCCTTATCGCGCGGTGGTGCGTCCCGGCATGCCGGTGGAGGCGGACCAGCGCCTGAGCATCACTCTGTTGCGACTGGAACAGATCTTCGCCGCCGATGGCCGCAGCCGGGTGCACTTGGCCTTGCAGGCCGTCTGGCAGGATGCTCGAAGTGGCCGGATTCTCGGCTCCCGCCTGTTCCGCTACCACCAGCCGGCCCGGCCGACCGCCGAAGGGGCCGCGATCGCCGCCGGGCAGGCGCTGGAACGGTTCTTCCGGGATTTGAGGGCGTGGCTGGAAAATCACTCTTCCAGCCATACGTCCGCGCCACCGTCGGGCGTCGCATACCAGTAACCCTCATAAAGGATCCAGGATTCCCAGTCGTTCAGCTCCGGATAGCGCCGTACCGCCTGCCGGTATTGGCGCTGGATATAGTCGATGACCGCTTCAGGAACCCCTTCGCGGCGCAAGCGTTCGATCTGGTTGGGCAGTAGGCGGTAGAGCGTGTGACTGGCGCGAATCCGGGCGATGATTTCCGAAGCGGATTCGCCCTGGCGGCTGAGGGCGATGATTTGCGGGATGGTCAGGGGCGGCGGGGTTTCCTGCACCGTGCCGGTGCAAGCGGCCAGCAGCAGTACCATGATGAAGAGGCAGACAGGGGCGAGGTGGGATGGACGCATAACCGATTCCTGTGATTGATAAGGCGTATCGGTTACCAGTTTAGTCTTGGATGGGTCGGGATGGAAAAAACGACGGCCGCCATATGGCGGCCGTCACTGAAGTCGGAAATCAGTTTTCCTGATGGGAAACGGGTTTTGCATCCATCAGGGAAATGATGATCGCGCCGATGGTGAAACCGGTGAAGGCGGCGATCACCAGGGGAGCGGCGAAGGGAACCGCATGGGGGCTCAGCAGGTTGATGCCGATGAGGCTGGAAATGAAATGCATGGCACTATCCTCTCTATTATGGTTGACAAGTCGCGCCTGCGAGAAGGCGCCCTCCGGGAAGAGGAAGGCCAGATTAGCAAGGTGTGGTGACCCGGTCTGTGATCGGGTCACACAGCCTTGGAAACATGTTCCAGGGCTGCAGGGACGAGGATCTCGATGCCGCCGCGGGTCAGACGAATCCAGCCGGCGCGTTCGAAACGTTTGAGATGGCGCGAAATCACCTCCCGGGCACAACCCAGTTCGGTGGCCAGGGCCTGGTGGGTGATCGTCAGGCGCCTTTCCGGGCTCTCCAGCAGGCGTCGGGCCAGACGCGGTTCGACTCCGGTGAAGGCCACCGTCTCCATACGGTTGATGACTTCGGTCAGGCGCTGGGAAAGCTTTTCGAACACGAAGCGCCGGAACGGTTCGGAGCTTTCCAGGGTGCTCTGAAACGTTCCGTGGTCGATGACGAAGGCGTGAACCTCGGTTTCGGTGAAACCTTCCGCGGGATAGGGCCGTTGCCCCAGCAGGCAGGCGGTGGTGAGAACACAGGCATCGCCGGGGCCCACCTGATAGAGCAGGACCTCGCGGCCACTGGCGGCCAGAAGCTGTACCCGGATACGGCCGGAAGTCACCAGCGCGTAGTTTTGACAGGACGATCCGGGACGGAACAGGGTTTGGTTCGGTGGCAGCCGCACCGGGCGCGCCGCCGCCACCAGCTCGGCGTTTGCCGGGTCGGCAGGATCGAGGTCAGGGAAATGCCGGCGCCAAAGCACAAGTTCGGTATCGTTCATGCTGACACCTGTCGGTTGGGTATTCCACGGTGGAGAAGGGGCTGTTGGCGATTGTGTCATTGTGCCTGGAATTTGCCGTTTGCTAAAGTGTCCGCATGGATGGTGTGACTGTGCAACCCCTGTCCCGTTTCGCCGAGGGTGACCGGATCATCGTTCGCCGCCTGGAAGGCGGCGGTACCTTCGTCAGCCGGATGGCGGCGCTGGGAATCGTTCCGGGAACGACCCTGACGGTGCTGCAGAACCGCGGTGCCCTGGTGGTGCGTGGTCCCGGCACCCGGGTGGCGCTGGGTCGTGGGGAGGCGGAGCGGATCTGGGGGGAGAAAGTGGGGGAGGCGGCGCTTTCGGCTGAGGGCGCACCCTCCCCGTCCCCGGAGCCGAAGCGTTACGTCATCGCCCTGGCCGGTCAGCCCAACGTGGGCAAGAGCACCTTGTTCAATCTTCTCACCGGCCTCAATCAGCACGTGGGCAACTGGCCCGGCAAGACGGTGGAGAAGAAGACCGGCTTCCACCGTTACCGGGAGGACGTGCTGCTGGAGTTCATCGACCTGCCCGGCACTTACAGCCTCACCGCCAATTCCGAGGAGGAGCGCATCGCCCGCGACTTCATCATCCACGAGCGTCCCGACGTGGTGGTGCTGGTGGCCAACGCCGCTCAGCTGGAACGGGGCCTGTACCTGCTCGCCGAGGTGCTGGCGCTGCCGGTGCCGGTGATCCTGGCCCTCAACATGATGGACCTGGCCGAGCAGGAGGGTATCCGGGTCGAAGCGCACGTGCTCGAGGCCGCCCTGGGATTGCCGGTGATCCCTCTGGTGGCCAGCCGTAACCAGGGGGTTCGGGAGCTGTTGGAAACGGTGGTCGCCCTGGCCGAGAACCCGGCCCGTTTTCAGCCCCGGCGTCCCGAGTTGGATTCGCGAACCCGCGACCTCTGGCATCAGGTCCAGGAGCTGATCGCCGGGCTCGTTCCCACCCCTTATCCGCCCGACTGGGTGGCGCTGAAACTGCTGGAAGGCGACCGTGAAATCACGGACAAGGTGCGTGCCTGGTTGCCCGAGGAACGTTGGCGGACGCTGTCGGATCTGCTTCACACCCACGAGGATGCGGTGCTGGCGGTGGTCAACGCCCGTTACGAATGGATCGCCCGCCTGCTGCGCGCAGCCCTGCACCAGCCCCGCGGGGGACAGATCAGCCTCACGGACCGTATCGACCGCATCGCCACCCATCCCTTCTGGGGTCTGCTGGCGCTGCTGGCGGTGTTGGGCTTGGTGTTCTATCTCACCTACGCCGTCGCCCTGCCTTTGCAGGAATGGCTCGACGCCGGACTGGTGGCGTTCCAGGACCGGGTGGCGGCGTGGCTGCAGCCGCGCTGGCCGCCGTGGGCGGTGGCCCTGGTGACCGAAGGGGTGCTCGGCGGCGCCGGGACGGTGCTGACCTTCCTGCCGGTGCTGGCGGTGTTCTTCGTCATCATGGCGGTACTGGAGGACAGCGGTTATCTGGCCCGGGCCGCCTTCGTCATGGACCGCTTCATGCACGCCATCGGGCTGCATGGCAAGAGTTTTCTGCCGTTGTTCCTCGGCTTCGGCTGCAACGTGCCGGCAGTGCTGGGGACGCGGATTCTCGAATCCCCGCTCAGCCGTCTGCTGACCATCCTGCTGATCCCCCTGGTGCCCTGCAGCGCCCGCTGGGGCGTGCTGACCTTCCTGGCGCCGGTGTTCTTCGGCCGCCAGGCGCCCTGGGTGGCCTGGGGGCTGGTGGCGTTCAACCTGCTGCTGGTCATGGCGCTGGGGTGGCTGCTGAGCCGGACCCTGCTGCGCGGCGGCCGCGAAGCCTTCATCATGGAACTGCCCCTGTACCATTGGCCGGTGTGGCGCAACGTGGGTCTGGCGGTATGGCATCACTGCCTGGAGTTCCTCAAGCGCGCCGGCGGTATCATTCTGGCGATGTCGGCGGTGATCTGGGCCTTGAGCCATTATCCCGGTCCCGGGGTGGCGCACAGCTGGCTGGCCGCCTTCGGCCGCGCCCTGGCTCCGCTGGGGGCGCTGATGGGGATGGACTGGCGGCTGCTGGTGGCGCTGCTGACCGGCTTCGTCGCCAAGGAGAACGTGGTCGCCACCCTGGGGGTGCTGTACCACGCCGAGGGAAGCGGCCTGCGCCAGGTGTTGAGCGAGGCGGTGCCCCTGCCGACGGCGCTGGCGTTTCTGGTGGTGACCATGGTGTACATTCCCTGTCTGGCCACGGTGATCGTCATCCGCCAGGAGACCGGTAGCTGGCGCTGGACCCTGTTCGACATGGCCTTGACGTTGACCCTGGCCTTCGGTTTGGGGATCGGCGTCTATCGTCTGGCGGCCTGGTGGCTGGGATGCTGACCCGGTTGCTGGAACGGGTGCGGCAGGGCAGTGTGGATGTGCGCCGCCTGGCCGAGGAGCTGGGGACGAGCGAGGCGCTGGTGCGGCAGATGCTGGCGGAACTGGAGCGCCTCGGCTATTTGAAACGGCCCTCCCGCTGTGGTCTGACGCCTTGTTCCCGTTGCCCCCTGCAGGGAGGATGCGTCCGGTTGTGGTACGTGCGGGAAGGAAAAACGGGAGAACACGGAAATGACCAACCGCTGGAACGTTGAATTCGAGGGCCATGCCGGCCAGGGGGGCATGGCCTTGCTTCGCCATCTGCCGCCCGGTTACCGTCAGGTCACGCCGCCCGAAGTGGCGGCGCTGGACTGGCGCCAGATCGAATCCCTCCCTGCCGCGCCGGCGGAGCATCTGCTGCTGCAGCCGCAGGAGGGCGGGGCGATGTTGCGCCATTACAGCCGTCAGGACCGCTATCTGGACGAATTCCTGGCGCCGCTGCGGCATCTGGGATTGCGGGTGCTCGACCAGTCCCGTTTCGTCTTCCCCCTGCCCCAGGGGAGCGTGTATCTGCGTGTCTTCTACCTGGATTATCCGCCGCAGCGGTCCCGGCTGGCAGCCGCCGCCTCCCGGGTGATCTCATTGCTGGATGCGGTGCTGGCCGGGCGCTGCGATGACGATTCCCTCAACGAACTGGTGCTGGCCGCCGACCTCGACTGGCGTCAGATCGGAATGCTGCGGGCCTATCGCAACTACTGGTTCCAGCTGGGCCAGCCCTATGGCGCAGCCCGTTTCCGGCAGGTGCTGCTGCAGCACCGCGACATTACCCGCCTGCTGGTGGAATATTTCGGCGCCCGCTTCGACCCCGAACGCTCCGGCCCCGGCGCGGCTGCGGCGCCGGATTCCCTGCGTGAACGGCTTCTCAAGGCGCTGGGAACGCTCACCACCCTCGATGCCGACCGCATTCTGCGGGGCCTGTTCCAATTGCTGGAGGCGACGGTGCGGACCAATTTCTACCGTCCCGGCGCCGAAGACCGCTTCGCCTTCAAGCTCGAGAATCTACAGGGTTTTTCCCTGCCGTCGCCCCGGCCCCGGTTCGAGGTTTTCGTCCACGGTCCGGCGGTGGCGGCGGTGCATCTGCGCGGCGACCGCATCGCCCGCGGCGGTATCCGCTGGTCCGACCGCCCTGACGATTTCCGTACCGAGATCTGGGAGTTGATGCGGACCCAGATGCTCAAGAACGCCCTCATCGTCCCTCAGGGGGCCAAGGGCGGTTTCGTCACCCGTAACGGTGCCGAGGGGGAAGCGGCCTACGGCGCCTTCATGCGCGCGTTGCTGGATCTCACCGACAATCTCGAAGGCGGGCGGGTGGTTCATCCGCCCCGGGTAGTGTGCCACGACGGCGACGATCCCTATCTGGTGGTGGCGGCCGACAAGGGCACGGCCCATCTGTCGGACACCGCCAACCGCATCGCCGCCGAATACGGCTTCTGGCTGCGGGATGCTTTCGCCAGCGGCGGCAGCCACGGCTACGACCACAAGCGCCTGGGGATCACCGCCCGCGGCGCCTGGGTCTGCGCCCGGCGTCACTTCGCCGAGCTGGGCCGAGACCTGGAGCGGGAGCCGGTCACCGTCGTCGGCGTCGGCAGCATGCGCGGCGACGTGTTCGGCAACGGCATGTTGCTGTCGAAGCGGATCAAACTGCTGGCCGCCTTCTCCAGCCGTGACATCTTCATCGATCCGGACCCGGATCCGGAAGCCGCCTGGCGCGAACGCAAGCGCCTGTTCGAGGCCGAGGCCGGCTGGGACCGCTACGACCGCAGCCTGATCTCTCCCGGTGGCGGGGTGTGGCCGCGCCGGGCCCGCCGCATTCCGCTGTCGTCCCAGGTGCGGCGCTGGCTCGGCATCCGCGCCGAAGCCGTCGATGGGGAAACCCTGATCCGCCATCTGCTGACCGCCGAGGCCGATCTGCTGTGGTTCGGCGGCATTGGCACCTACGTCAAGGCCCGGACGGAGAAGCACGCCGATGTCGGGGATCCGGCCAACGACAACGTGCGCGTCGATGCCGAACGGCTGCAGGTCCAGGTGGTGGCCGAAGGCGCCAATCTGGGTATGACTCAGTGGGCCCGGATCGAATACGCCCTCCGGGGCGGGCGGGTCAACATGGACGCCGTCGACAACTCCGGCGGCGTCGATCTCTCAGACCACGAGGTCAACTACAAAATCCTACTGTACCAGGCCGAAACCCTGGGGCTGTTGGGCGGCGAAGCTCCCCATGAATGGTTGGCCAGGGTGACCGACGAGGCGGTGGCCCGGGTGCTGGGGCACAACGAATCCCAGAGCTTGTGTCTATCCCTGGAACAGCGCCGCTGCCGCCGCGATCCCATGCCCCATCTCGAGGTGGCGGAGCGTCTGGAACGCGCCGGCCTCCTCAACCGCGCGGCGGAATCTTTTCCCGACACCAAGACCGTGCTGCGCCGCCCCGACCGCAGCCTGACCCGGCCGGAGCTGGCGGTGTTGCTGGCGCTGGCCAAGCTGTATCTGAAACAGCAGCTCCAGGCGCACGGCGAATGGATCGGGCGGCCGTTCCTGCGGCGCTTTCTGTCGGGATACTTCCCGGCCGGGTGGCGCGAGCCCCTGGCTTCCGTCATCGAAGCGCATCCGCTGGCGCAGGCCATCACGGTCACCGACGTCGTCAACTATCTGCTCGACCGCAGCGGCGTCACCTTCGTGACCCTGGTGGAAGCGGACGGGATTCTGCTGGAACACGCCATCGCTACCTGGCTCGGCCTCGATGCCGTCTTTCAGGCTCAGACCCTGCGCCGGGCGGTGGAGGCATCCGGGGACTGGAGCCGGCGCGACGAGCTGCGGCTGCGGGTCGAGGACGCGCTGCTGGCGGGGGTGCGCTGGTTTCTGGGACGGGGCCGGCAACTGTCGCCGGAGCCGGATCTGATCGAGCGCTGCCGCCGGTTCTGGCGCGACTATCTCACGCGCTTCCCGCCCGCGGCGGCGGAAGATGAACGGGTGCGGTTGCAGGGAGAGGGGCTGGCGGAGGCTTCGGCCGCCGCCTTGGCGGTGCTGGCCGACATCGACGAATTCTTGGTTCTGACCGATCTGGCCCTGGAGAGCGGGCGGGATTTTCCGGAAGTGGCCCGCAGCCTGCGGGCGGTGGCGGACTGCCTCGATCTGACCCCCCTGCACGGCTGGCTGGCCCGGCTGCCGGTCCGTTCCCTGTGGGAGGAGCGCCTGCGCCAAAGCCTGGGCGAGCGCCTGTGGGCCGCGGCCGCTGCTTTGACCCGTCAGGCCCTGGCGTTGGAGGCGGGGGATGTGGGCCTGCTCTGCACCCGCCCCACCTGTCTGCAGCGTTTCAACCGCTTCCGGCGTTTCTGCCACGAGCAGGCCCATCAGTCCGGTGTGGATCTGGCCTCCCTGGCGGCCATCGTCCTGGAACTGGAAGCGATGGTCGAGGCGGCCGCTTGAGCCGAACGAGGCAAATCGGCTATGGTGTCCGTATAAAACCGATCGAGAAATCCTGAGGAGGAGACGCTATGCCGGCACCGCAAGACAGCCCGATGAACGCTTTGGAACGCCTGCTCGATCAGTGGGGCATCGATACCCGCGCCTGGAACGCTCGCTTCGACCGTTTCGCCCGTTTCGCCTCGCGCCTGGCCGGCCGGCCTCTCGCCTTCAATCTGGCCATCTTCATCATTCTCGTCTGGATGCTGAGCGGGCCGTTCTTCGGCTTCAGCGACACCTGGCAACTCATCATCAACACCGCCACCACCATCGTCACGTTCCTGATGGTGTTCATCATCCAGCACACCCAGAACCGCGACACCGACGCGATCCAGATCAAGCTCGACGAACTGATCCGGGCGGTCGACACCGCCGAAAACATGCTGCTCGATCTGGAGGAGATGGAGGAGGAGGAACTGCTGCTGCTGCGCCAGCGCTACATGGAACTGGCGCGCAAGGCCCGCGAGGAGCTGGAAAAACGCAGACGCGGGGAAGGCTGATGTGCGCCACTTGCGGTTGTCACGCCCGTGCCTCTGAGGAATCCCCCACGCGGGTGAGGGTCGAAAAGGACCTGCTGGCCAAGAACGACCGCCATGCCGCCGCCAACCGCAAGTGGCTGGCGGACCGCGAGGTGACGATGGTCAACCTGATGGCCAGCCCGGGGGCCGGCAAGACCTCGCTGCTGGTGCAGACCTTGGAGGACCTGCAGGCCGAGATGCCGTTCGCGGTCATCGAAGGGGATCAGCAGACCTCCCTGGACGCCCACCGCATCAGGGCCTGCGGCGTTCCGGCCGTGCAGATCAATACCGGCAGGGGATGCCACCTCGATGCCCACCAGGTGGGCCATGCCCTGGCCGACCTCGACCCGGCTCCCGGCAGTGTGGTGTGGGTGGAGAACGTCGGCAATCTGGTCTGTCCGGCCGGTTTCGATCTGGGGGAACATGCCCGGGTAGTGCTGCTGTCGGTCACCGAAGGAGACGACAAGCCCCTCAAGTACCCCCACATGTTCCACAGCGCCGATCTGGTGGTGCTGACCAAGACCGACCTTTTGCCTTACGTGGACTTCGACGTGGACCGCTGTATCGACCACGCCCGCCGCCTGCGCCCCGGCGTGCCGGTTCTTCAGGTGTCGGTCAAAAGCGGGGAGGGGATGGCGCAGTGGTACGGCTGGTTGCGGGCGCAACGCCCGGTGCCGGCCGCAGAGGTGGGGTGAATCTCGATACCGGGAATCCCGCCCCGGTGGGGATGGAAATCCTTGTGGAGGGCCGGGTCCAGGGAGTCGGCATGCGCCCGGCGGTGTATCGGCTCGCCCGCCGTCTGGGACTGAGCGGACGGGTGTGGAACGACGGCGGCCGGGTGGTCATCCAGGTATGGGGTGCCCCGGTGCAGGTGGGGGCGTTTCGCCGCCGTCTGCCGGCCGAACCGCCGCCCCGGGCCAGGATCGAGGCGATACGGACGAAGGCCCTGGCCGGGGTGCCGCCGGTCGATTTTCGTATCCTGCCGGGCCGGCCTGCCGCGGCGGCGAACGTGCCGCCGGACGTGGCGGTGTGCGACGCCTGCATGGTGGAAGTTCGCGATCCTACCAACCGCCGCCATCGCTATCCCTTCACCCACTGCGCCGACTGCGGCCCGCGTTTCAGCGTGATCGAGCGTCTGCCTTACGAACGCCGCAACACCAGCCTCAGGCGTTTTCCCCTGTGCCGGGACTGCGAGCGCGAATACCACGACCCGGACGACCGCAGGTTTCACGCCGAGGCCATCGCCTGTCCCGTCTGCGGTCCCAGGCTTTGGACCCGGCCGGCGTGCGCCGGCGATCCCATCGCCCAGACCGTCGCCTGGCTGAGGCAGGGGAAGATCGTCGCCGTCCGCGGCGTCGGCGGTTTTCAACTGCTGGCCGACGCCACCGATGCCGCTGCCGTCGCCCGGCTGCGGGCGCGCAAACGCCGGCCCCACAAACCCTTCGCCCTGATGGCGCGCGATATGGCGGTGGTGCGCCGCTACGCCCGGGTTCCGCCCGAGGCGGCCGCCGCCCTGACGGCGCCGGAGGCCCCGGTCGTGCTTCTCGACGCCCTTGGGGAAACCGCGCTTCCCGAGGCCGTCGCTCCGGGTCTCGGCCGCCTCGGTTTCATCCTTCCCTACACCGCGCTGCACCATCTGCTGCTGGAGAGTTTCGACACCCCGTTGGTTTTCACCTCCGCCAACCGCAGCGGTGCGCCGCTGTGCGCCGACAACGACGAAGCTCTGGAGGCGCTTTCCGGTATCGCCGACGCCTTTCTGCTCCACGACCGCGACATCGTCCACCGCTGTGACGATTCGGTGGTGCTGCCGGCCACCGGCCCCGTCCGGGTGGTGCGCGCCGCCCGCGGCCTGGCCCCGCTGTCGCTGTCGGTGCCGCCAGGGTTCGAAGGCCGTGACGGTATCCTCGCCCTCGGCGGCGGGCTGAAGGCCACGTTCTGCCTGCTGCACCGGGGGCGGGCGATCCTGTCCCAGCATCTGGGGGATCTCGAGGACGCCCGGAGCTTCGCCGGGTTTCAAAAGGCCCTGGCCGATTACCGGACGCTGTTCGGGTTCCAGCCCCGCCAGGTGGCGGTGGACCGTCATCCGGAGTATCTGAGCGGCAAATGGGGGCGCCGCTGGGCCCGGAGCGAAGGTCTGGCGCTCACCGAGGTCCAGCACCACCACGCCCATCTGGCCGCCTGCCTGGCGGAATACCGCCATCCGCAGGACGGGGGGGCGGTCATGGGGCTGATCCTCGACGGTCTGGGGTGGGGGAGTGACGGCACGTTCTGGGGCGGGGAACTGCTGTACGGCGATTACCTAAGCTGCCGCCGGCTGGCGTGGCTGCGGCCGACGCCGTTGCCGGGCGGCGTCAAGGCCATGACCGAACCCTGGCGCAACCTGGTGGCACAGCTGTGGCAGGCCGGTCTCGATCCGGGGTCGCTGCCGGTGCTGCGCGGCCTGCCGGTGCAGGCGCTGCTGGCGTTGTTGGAGAAGGGGCTCAACTGCCCGCCGGCATCCTCCACCGGGCGGTTGTTCGATGCGGTGGCCGCCGCCCTCGGTCTGTGCCCCGGCGGTCAGAGCTACGAAGGCCAAGCGGCGGCGCTGCTGGAACACCTGGCCTGGCAAAGCGATGACGAGGGAGCCTATCCCTTCACCGTGGACGGGAACGTGCTCGACCCAGCGCCGCTGTGGTCGGCGCTGCTGGCCGATCTGGCGCGGGGGGTGGAGAAGGCCGCGGTCGCCCGCCGTTTCCATCGGGGGCTGGCGCTCGCCTGGGTTTCCCTGATCGGACGCCTGCGCCCTGCCGGGAGCGACACCCTGGTGCTCGGCGGCGGGGTGTTCCAGAACCGCTTGCTTCTGGAAACGGTACGGGATAGGCTGGAGGCATCGGGCTGGCGGGTCTGGATTCCGCGGCAGGCGCCGCTCAACGACGGCGGCCTGAGCCTGGGCCAGGCCCTGATCGCCGCCGCAGGAGGATGAAGGCATGTGTCTCGGGGTTCCGGGAAAGGTGATCGCCGTCGCTGACGAGACGCGCCGGCTGGTGCGGGTGGACATCGGCGGCGTGGTGCGCGAGGTGAGTCTCGCCTGCGTGCTCGAAGCGGAGCAGCGCTGCGCCGATCTGGTCGGTGACTGGGTGATCGTCCACGTGGGTTTCGCCCTCAGCCGCATCGACGAAGCCGAGGCCCGGCGCACCCTGGAACTGCTCGGCGCACTGGAAGCCGATGCGCCATCTGGATGAATACCGCGATCCGGTGGCCGTCCGCCGGGTGACCGCCCGCATCCGGGAATCGCTGGCCCGCCTCGCCCCGGCCCGGCCGCTGCAGATCATGGAGTTCTGCGGCGGCCACACCCACGCCATCTACCGTTACGGCCTCCACGATCTTCTGCCCGACACCCTCGAATGGGTCCACGGTCCCGGCTGTCCGGTGTGCGTGTTGCCGCGCGAGCGCATCGATGCGGCCGTGGAGCTGGCCCGGCGGCCGGAGGTGATCCTGACCACCTTCGGCGACGTGCTGCGGGTGCCGGGCACCGCTGCCAGCCTGCAGTCGGTGCGGGGGCAGGGGGCGGACGTGCGCGTGGTCTATTCGCCCCTCGACGCGCTGGCGCTGGCCCGCCGCGAACCGCGGCGGCAGGTGGTGTTCTTCGCCGTCGGTTTCGAGACCACCGCCCCGGCCACCGCCTTCACCGTGCTGCAGGCCGCCGCCGAGGGAGTCGCCAACTTCTCGGTCCTGTGCCAGCACATCACCTCGCCTCAGGTTCTGCGCACCCTGCTCGACGATCCCGATCTGCACCTGGACGGCATCGTCGCCCCCGGTCACGTGTGCACGGTGGTGGGCGCCGGGGCGTTCGCCTTCGTCGCCGGCGAGTACCGGCTCCCCATCGTCGTCTCCGGTTTCGAGCCACTGGACCTGCTCCAGTCCTTGGCGCTGCTGCTACAGCAACGGCTCGAAGGACGGTGCGAACTGGAAAACCAGTACCGCCGGGCGGTGACCGCGGCGGGCAATCCGGCGGCCTTGGAGGCCATCGAACAAGTGTTCGAGCCGGCGCCGCAGGCGGCCTGGCGCGGCCTGGGGGCGATCCCGGACTCGTCCCTGCGGCTGCGTCCGGCCTACGCCGCCTTCGACGCCGAACGTCGTTTCGGCCTGGCGGGCGAGGGCGCCAGCGAGGCGGAGACGCTGCCCTGCGGGGAGGTTCTCAAGGGCCGGCTACGCCCCGGCCAGTGCCCCCATTTCGGCAACCGCTGCCGGCCGGAAAGCCCGCTGGGGGCGCTGATGGTGTCCTCCGAAGGGGCCTGCGCCGCCTGGTACCGTTACCGCAGGCGGGCGGCATGAGCGGGGCGTGCCTCACCCTGGCCCACGGCAGCGGCGGTCTGGCGATGGAACGGTTGATCCGCGACCTGTTTCTGAAGACCTTCGCCGATCCCGAGTTGGCGCGGCTAGAGGACGCCGCCCGGCTGGAGTCCGGCACCGGCCGCATCGCCCTGACCACCGACGCCTTCGTGGTCGATCCGCCTTTCTTTCCCGGTGGCGACATCGGCCGGCTGGCGGTGTGCGGTACGGTGAACGACCTGGCGGTGGCGGGCGCGGTGCCCGAATGCCTCAGCACCGCCTTCATCCTGGAGGAGGGGCTGGCGCTGGCCGAGCTGCGCCGCATCGTCGAATCCATAAAACGCGCCGCCGACGAGGCCGGGGTGCGGATCGTCACCGGTGACACCAAGGTGGTGCCCCGTAGGGCTGCGGACGGGGTGTTCATCACCACCAGCGGGGTGGGGCGGATTCCGGCGGGAATCGCGCTGGGGGCCGAGCGCCTGCGCCCCGGCGATCGGATCCTGGTCAGCGGGCCGGTGGGGGATCACGGGGCGGCGGTGCTCGACGCCCGTGGGGAATTGGGCCTGTCCCACGGCATCGTCAGCGACTGCCGGCCCCTGACCGATCTGGTCCGGTCCCTGCTGGCGGCGGTGCCGGTGCACGCCTTGCGCGATCCCACCCGGGGCGGTCTGGCGGCGGTGGTGAACGAATGGAGCCGCGCCTGCGGGTTCGGTATCGCCGTGGAAGAGACGGCCGTACCGGTACGCGAGGCGGTGCGGGGCCTGTGCGAATTGCTGGGGTTCGATCCGCTCTACCTGGCTTGCGAGGGGCGGCTGGTGGCGGCGGTGCCGGCCGAGGCGGCGGCAACCGCCCTGGAGGTGCTGCGCGGCCATGCGGACGGCCGGGAAGCGGCTCTCGTCGGCGAGGTGGTCGAGCCACCGGCCCAGGTGGTCCTGCACACCGCTTTCGGGGGGCAGCGTCTGCTCGACCAGCCCGAAGGCGATCTGCTGCCGCGAATTTGCTGAAGGAGGCGTTATGGACGATCCGGTCGAAACCGCGAGACAGGCCGTTGCCGACTACGGCACCCGCCCGCAGCGGCTACTGGTGGTGCTGCGGCGGATCCAGCAGGTCTGTCATCACGTGCCCCGTCCGGCCCAGCAGGTGGTGGCCGAAGCCTTCGGACTGCCCCTGGCGCAGGTGGAAGGGGTGATCGAGTTCTACCACTTCCTTCACACCCGGCCCCGGGGCGACTACGAAATCTATTTCAGCGACTGCGTCATCGACGCCTTCCAGGGTTTCGAGGCACTGATGCAGCGGCTCTGCGGGCGCCTGGGGGTGGGTCCCGGTCAGTGCCGCGCCGACGGCCGGGTCAGCGTC
This sequence comes from Methylomarinovum tepidoasis, assembly GCF_030294985.1. Classification (NCBI taxonomy): domain Bacteria; kingdom Pseudomonadati; phylum Pseudomonadota; class Gammaproteobacteria; order Methylococcales; family Methylothermaceae; genus Methylomarinovum; species Methylomarinovum tepidoasis. The sequence goes on along the minus strand of NZ_AP024718.1, from coordinate 2,097,737 downwards.
GACACCACCGCCTGCACCGGGCTGTGCGACCAGGGACCGGCGCTGCTGGTCAACGGCCTGCCCCTGGGCCGGCTGACCCCGGCGCGGATCGACGCCATCGCCGAACGCATCGAAGCCGCGGTGCCGGTGGCGGAATGGCCGCCGGAGTGGTTCGAGGTGGCGGCCAACTTCCGCCAGCCGGACAAGGTGCTCGGCAGCGCCTGGCAGTCGGGGGCCGGGTTGCGCGCCGCTTTGCGCCGCGGGGCGGAGTGGTTGCTGGACGAGCTACAGGCTTCCGGGCTGCGGGGCCGGGGCGGGGCCGGCTTTCCCACCGCCCTGAAATGGAAGTACTGCCGCCAGACACCGGGGGCGCATTACGTGGTCTGCAACGCCGACGAGGGCGAGCCCGGCACCTTCAAGGACCGCGAGCTGCTGCGCCACCACGCCGATCAGCTGTTCGAGGGCATGACCCTGGCGGCCTTGGTCACCGGCGCCCGCCAGGGGTTTCTGTATCTGCGCGGCGAGTACCAATGGCTGCTGCCGCAGCTGGAGGAAGCCCTGCGCCGGCGCCGCCGCGAGGGGCTGGTGGGCCGCAACATCTGCGCCCTGGCGGATTTCCACTTCGACATCGACATCGTGGTCGGCGCCGGGGCTTACATCTGCGGCGAGGAGTCGGCCCTGCTCAATTCCATCGAGGGGGTGCGGCCCCACCCCCGCAATCGGCCGCCCTATCCGGTCACCTGCGGCCTGTGGGGGCAGCCGACGGTGGTCAACAACGTCGAGAGCTTCGCCGCTGCGGCTCTCGTCGCCGCCCGCGGCGGAGCCTGGTTCGCCGAGGTGGGGACGGAGAAGTCGAAGGGCACCAAGGTATTGTCGGTCAGCGGCGATTGTGACCGGCCCGGCATCTACGAGGTGCCTTTGGGCATCACCGTGGCCGAGGTGCTGGATCTGTGCGGCGCCGGCGACACCCTGGGAGTGCAGGTGGGCGGCCCTTCGGGAACCTTCGTCCATCCGCCGGAATATGGTCGCAGGATCGCCTACGAGGATCTGGGCACCGGCGGTTCCTTCATGGTGTTCGGGACCGGCCGTGATCTGATCGACATCGTCCACCGCTTCGCCCGCTTTTTCGCCCACGAATCCTGCGGTTTCTGCACTCCCTGCCGGGTGGGAACCCAGTTGCAACTGCGGCTGCTGGAAAAGGTCCGGCGCGGCTGGGCCACCGCCGGCGACATCCAGGAGCTGGAACAGCTGCGTGCGATTCTCGCCGCCAGCCATTGCGGCCTCGGCCACACCGCCGCCAACCCGGTCCAGACCACCCTGGCCCGCTGCCCCGAGCGCTACCGGAAGGTTCTGAGGGACCTGGAATTCTCACCGGGTTTCGATCTCGACGCCGCGCTGGAAGCCGCCCGGCAACTGACCGGACGGTTCGGCGATCACCTGAGTCAGGAGTAAACCTATGGCGACGTTCACCCTGGACGGCCGGGAAATCCCCTTCGAGCCTGGCCAGACCCTCATCGAAGCGGCCATGGCCGCAGGGATCTACATCCCCCACCTGTGCTGGCATCCGCGTTTCGAACCCCATGGCAGCTGCAAGCTATGCACGGTCAAGGTCAACGGCCGCCTGTGCTCGGCCTGCACCTTCCCGGCGGCCGAAGGCCAGGAGGTGGTGTCCGATGCCGACGAGCTGCGCCAGTTGCGGCGGCGTCTGACCCAGATGCTGTTCGTGGAGGGCAACCACGTCTGTCCCTCGTGCGAGAAGAGCGGTCAGTGCGAACTCCAAGCCATGGGCTACTATGTCGGCATGACCGACAGCCATTATCCTCATTTCTATCCCTTGCGGGAGATCGACGCCTCCCATCCGCAGGTGCTCCTGGACCGGGACCGCTGCATCTTCTGCGAACTGTGCGTCCGCGCCAGTCGGGCCGAGGGTAAGAACGTGTTCGAGCTGGCCGGGCGCGGGGTCCACACCCGGCTGGTGGTCAATTCCCCCACGGGCAAACTGGGAGACAGCGACCTGGAGGCGGACGACCTGGCCGCGAACATCTGTCCGGTGGGGGCGATTCTCATCCGCGAGACCGCCTTCCGCATTCCCATCGGCCAGCGCAAGTACGACCACCGCACCATCGCCGAGGTCAGTCTGGAGGAAGAGGCGCCGTTGGTGGGGAAGCACCGTGACTGAGGGACGCTGGCGGCAACGGCTGGAGAATTTTACCCGTGCCATGGCGCAATTGCGGTCGGCGTGCCAGCGGGAACGATACAGCGAACTGGAACGGGCCGGGCTGATTCAGATGTTCGAATTTTCCTTGGAGCTGGCCTGGAAGACGTTGAAGGATTGGCTCGCCGAGGAGGGCTTTCAGGTGGCGACCCCCCGTGAAGCAATCCGTCAGAGCTTCGAAGCGGGATTGTTGCCAGAGGAAGATGCACAATTGCTTTTGGAAGCGTTGAGACAACGAAATCTGCTGGCCCACACCTACCGGGAAGAATTGGCCGAAACAGCGGTTGAATCCATCAAACGGCGTTATTTTCCGGTGTTGGAACGCTTGTTGAGACGTCTGCAAACGCGATGAACGGCGAATTGAAACCCGAATACCGCCGCCGGATCATCGAGATCCTGACGGCCAATCCCAAGGTGGAGCGGGTGGTGCTGTTCGGTTCCCGAGCCCGGGGGGAGGCGAGGCCGGCATCGGACGTCGATCTGGCGCTATACGGCAAAGACCTGACTTTGGCCGATCTGGCCCGTTTTCAGGCCGAACTGGAAGAGACCGACATCCCCCAACGGATCGATCTGATCCTGGCTGACGCAATCGACAACTTGTCCCTGCGGAATCAGATCGAAACCGAAGGCATCGAATGGTTCCGGCGCAGGCGTGAGGAGGCTGTCCCGTGAGCAAGAAAATCCGCATCGCCACCACCTCCCTGGCCGGCTGTTTCGGCTGTCACATGTCCTTCATGGACATCGACGAGCGCCTGCTGGCGCTGGCTGAGATCGCCGACTTCGACCGCTCCCCCCTGAGCGACATCAAGCACTGCCAGGGCTGCGACATCGGCATCGTCGAGGGTGGGGTGTGCAACGCCGAGAACGTCGAGGTACTGCGGGAGTTCCGCCGAAGCTGCAGGATTCTGGTGGCCATCGGCGCCTGCGCCATCAACGGCGGCATTCCGGCGCTGCGCAATCGCTACGATGTGGGCGACTGCCTGGAGGAGGCCTTCCTCACCGGCATCGGCGTCACCGACCCCAAGGTCCCCGGTGACCCCGAACTGCCGCTGCTGCTCGACAAGGTCCACCCGATCCACGAGGTGGTGAAGGTGGACTATTCCATCCCCGGTTGTCCTCCTTCGGCCGACACCATCTGGGCGGTGCTGACCGCTCTGATGGAGGGCAACGAGCCGCAACTTCCCTGCGAGCTGATCCGTTATGACTGAACCGAACCGGTATTTGTCAGGCGGCCCGGGGCGAAACCTCTGCCTCGATCTGGCGGGCTTTTTCCCGTTCCACGATTTTCAGGTCGTATTCCGCCTGCAGATTGAGCCAGGAGCGGGCGTCGCCACCGAAATAGCGGGCCAGACGCAGGGCGGTATCGGGCGTGATGCCACGACGTTCGTTGACGATTTCATGAAGCCGTGTCGGTGGCACGCGCAACGCCCGGGCCAAAGCGTTGACGCTGAGCCCCAAGGGCTTCAGGTAATCCTCCCGCAGAACCTCGCCGGGATGAACCGGTCGCATGCCGTTCTTGATCATGATGGTGATACCTCAATGATAATCGGTGATTTCCACGTCCCGCACTTCACCCTCGTGCCAGGTGAAGCAGATACGCCACTGGTCGTTGATGCGGATACTCCATTGACCTTCCCGGTCGCCGCTGAGTTTCTCCAGGCGGTTACCCGGTGGTGCCCGTAGGAAGTCCAATGTGGCGGCGTTGTGCAATTGTGTCAGTTTGCGTTCCGCGACTTTCCGGATGCTACGGAAGCGCTTGGGATCGCCGCCTTCGAAAAGCGCCCGGGTTTCCTTGCATCGAAACGAGGTGATCATGGAAATCAGGTTATTCTGGTGAGCGTAATACGTCAACCGGGATATCGCCAACGAACAGCGGTCCCCGACGGAATCGGAACAATGAGGATACAGTCACCATGCCTGAACGACGCTACCGCCATCTGGAAACCGCCGCCAATCCAAAGAACCTGCGCCGGGTCGCCATCGATCCGGTCACCCGGGTGGAGGGGCACGGCAAGGTGACCCTGCTCCTGGACCAGGACAACCGGGTGCGCCAGGCCCGCCTCCACATCGTCGAGTTTCGCGGTTTCGAGAAGTTCATCCAGGGCCGACCCTACTGGGAGGTACCGGTGCTGGTGCAGCGGCTGTGCGGCATCTGCCCGGTCAGCCACCTTCTGGCCGGGGCCAAGGCGGTGGACCGGCTGGTGGGGGTGGATAAGATTCCCCCCAGCGCCGAGAAGCTGCGCCGCCTGCTCCACTACGGCCAGGTGCTCCAGTCCCACGCCCTGCACTTTTTCCACCTGGCCTCGCCGGATCTGCTGTTCGGCTTCGATTCCGAGGCGGAAAAGCGCAACATTCTGGAGCTTTTGCGCTCGGACCGTTTCCGCGACATCGCCCTGGAAGGGGTCAGGCTGCGCAAGTTCGGCCAAGAGGTCATCCGGGCGGTGATCGGCAAGCGCATCCACGGCGTCGGCCCCATCCCCGGTGGCATGAACAAACATCTGTCCGCCGCGGACCGGGCCCGTCTGGAACCGCAGCTGGACGGGGTGATCGCTTGGGCCCGAAACGGCCTGGAACTGATCCGCTCGTTCTATCTGGCCAACGCCGACTACCACCGCCGCTTCGCCGTCATCCGTTCCCACTTCATGGCCCTGGCGACCGAACAGGGGGGGCACGAGCTCTACGACGGCCACATCCGGGTCAAGGGCGACGACGGGCGGCTGCTGTTCGACCGGCTGGAAGATCAACGTTACACCGAGTTCATCCACGAACAGGTCAAGGGGTGGAGCTACATGAAGTTCCCCTATCTGGCCGCCCTGGGGCCGGAGGAGGGCTGGTACCGGGTCGGTCCCCTGGCGCGGATCAACGCTTGCGATTTCATCGACACCCCCCTGGCGGAACGGGCGCGGCAGGAATTCCTTAGGCTCGACCAGGGCCTGCCGGTACAGGCCTCGCTGGCCTATCACTGGGCGCGGATGATCGAAATCCTTCACTGCGCCGAGAAGATCCGCGACCTTCTCGCCGACGCCGACCTCTACGCCGGCGAGCTGGAGGCCAGGGGCGAGAAGCGCCACGAGGGCATCGGCGTGATCGAGGCCCCGCGCGGGGTGCTGATACATCACTACCGCATCGACGACGACGGCCTGGTGACCCAGGCCAACCTGATCGTCTCCACCACCCACAACAATACCGCCATGAACGAGGCCATCCGTCAGGTGGCGGCCGAGTATCTGAGCGGTCGGGAGCTGACCGAACCACTCCTCAACCGCATCGAAATCGCCATCCGCGCCTACGATCCCTGTCTTTCCTGCGCCACCCACGCCATCGGCAAAATGCCGCTGGAGGTGGAACTGGTGGATGCGGAAGGCCGGCCGCTGCAGCGCTTGGTGCGCCATGCCGACGGAGTGGTGGAAGCGGCGTGAGGACGTTGATCCTCGGCTACGGCAACCCCGGCCGCGGTGACGACGGCCTGGGGCCGGCGCTGGTCGAGCGTCTCGAGTTCCACGGCGTGGCGGCGGTCTTGGAAACCGCCATGCAGCTTCAGCCGGAGCACATCTTCGATCTTGCCGCCTGCGGGCGGGCGCTGCTGGTGGACACCGGGACGGGGACGCCGGCTCCGTTCACCTTCGAGCCGCTGGTCCCGCGCCGCGACGCCAGTTTCACCACCCACGCCCTCAGTCCCTGGATGCTGCTGGCCCTCTATGAGGAAACCCTGAGACGCCCGCCGCCGCCCGCCTTTCTGCTCACCATCCGCGGAGAGCGCTTCGGGCTCGGGGAGGCGCTGTCGCCGGCGGCGGTGGCACACCTGGGACAGGCGGAAACCTTCGTCCACCGCTGGCTGGCCGATGCACGAGCTGTCCCTGGCTGAGAGCCTGCGCGAGATCATCGAGACCGAGGCCGGGCGTCAGGGTTTTTCCCGGGTGGAACGGGTGATCCTGCAGGTGGGCGCGCTTTCCTGCGTCGAACCGGAGGCGATGCGTTTCTGTTTCGATGCGGTCATGGCCGGCAGCGTCGCCGAGGGGGGGGTGCTGGAGATCGTCGAAGTCCCTGGCCGCGGCCGCTGCGGGGGCTGTGGAGAAGCGGAGATGGGGGCGCTTTACGATCCCTGCCCCGGATGCGGTCGTCCTCTGGAAGTCGTGCAGGGGCGGGAGATCCGCTTGCTTGAACTGTCAGTCACTTGAACCGCACTGTCATTTTTCTCATCAAGTATACTTCAGTCATGACTTCGACGCACTGGCCCTGGAGGCGGAATCGATGAGGTGGTTGGGGAAATGGCTGCTGCCGTGGTTGATGATCCCGTTTGCGGCGCTGGCCGAAAGCGTCGGGCCGGAATTGTCGGAGCTTCCTCTGGAAGATCTGCTCAAGCTGGAGGTGACCTCCGTCAGTAAAAAGACCCAGGCGCTGACGGACGCGCCGGCGGCGATCTTCGTCATCACCCAGGAAGACATCCGCCATTCCGGCGCCACCCATGTGGCCGATCTGTTGCGGATGGTTCCGGGTATGGATGTCGCTCGGATCGATGCCAACAAATGGGCGGTCAACGCCCGTGGCTTCAACGGCCGTTTCGCCAACAAGCTGCTGGTTCTGATCGATGGCCGCAGCATCTACACGCCGACCTTTTCCGGGGTGTACTGGGAGGCCATCGACCTGATCCTCGAGGACATCGAGCGCATCGAAGTGATCCGTGGGCCGGGCGCAGCCCTATGGGGGGTCAACGCGGTCAACGGGGTCATCAACATTATCACCCGTCACGCCGCCGATACCCAGGGCGGGCTGGCGTTCTTCGGCGGCGGCAGCGAGCTGCGTGGTTTCGGCGGTGCCCGCTATGGTTTCCGGCTCGGTGACAAAAACTACGGGCGCGTTTACATCAAGGGAACGCGGCATGACGATCTGGTGCGCGCCGATGGCGGCAGCGCCGGGGACGATTGGTCGATCATCAGCGGCGGCCTGCGGATGGATTTCCATCCGGGCGCGAACGATACCCTGATGCTTCAGGGCCATGCCTACGGAGGCGACATCGACCAGGGAATCTATACCGTCGCATTGGCGCCACCCGATTACACTTTCGTTCAGGACCATGCCACCCAGTCCGGCTGGCACGTGCTGACGCGCTGGCAGCACGTCCTTTCTCCGTCGTCGGAATTGCGGTTGCAGGCGTTCTATGATCACAGCGAACGCGACGAGATCATCATGGAACAGGTCAACGACGTCGTGGACCTGGATCTTCAGCATCAATTCAACTGGGGTGGATGGAACGATATCGTCTGGGGACTGGAATACCGCTACACCAAAGATGCTCTGCGTCCTCCCATGAACAATTTCAGACTCTCTCCGGTAGGGAGAGACACCCATCTGGCCAGCGCTTTTCTACAGGATCAGATCACCCTGGTTCCCCGGGCGCTGTGGCTGACCTTAGGTTCCCGCCTGTCCCACAATACCTTCACCGGCTTTGAAATTCAGCCAACGGCCAGGCTCCTGTGGGCGTTTCACCCTAAGCATCGGCTGTGGGCGGCGATTTCCAGGGCGGTGCGCACTCCGTCACGCTCCGAGGAAGACACGGCAGGAGCCCTGACCCTGGGCGATCCACTCAAGATGCGCCAGAATCTCTTACCGCTGCCGCTGCTGGTTTCCATCAGCGGCAACCGGAACCTCCGGCCCGAGAAGCTGCTGGCCTATGAGCTGGGTTACCGTTTTCTGCCGGCTCCGGAAATGTTTGTCGATCTGGCCCTGTTCTATCACGATTACGACGACCTGGTCGGCCAACAACCCCAGTCGTTGCGTTTCCAGGGGACCTATGTGGAGCTGCCGTTGCGTTTCGCCAATGTCCGCACCGCCGACCTCTACGGCCTGGAGCTGGCGGCGGGCTGGCAGCCTGCGCAATGGCTGCGTTCGGATCTGGCCTACACTTTTCTGCACACCGATATCGACACGTCCAAAGAAGGGAAAGGCACACAGGTCGAGAAAAGCCCCCGGCACCAGGTCTCGCTCCAGATCCGCACCCATCCCTGGAAAGCGGTGGATTTTGACGCCTGGTTCCGGTACGTTTCCCCCGCCGAGGCGCTTTTCGCTCTGGACAGCCGCGCCAAGCGCATCAGTCGCTATTTCGCCCTGGATCTCCGCCTCGCCTGGCATCCCGTCGAGGCGCTGGAGCTGTCCGTGGTGGGACGTAATCTGGTCAATTCCCGTCATCTGGAATACGTGCAGGAAAACTTCGTTGCGCCCACGGAGGTACAGCGCAGCGTTTACGGCCGCTTGAAATGGTGCTTCTGAGGGCGGCGTGCAGTGACCATTCCGCGCCTGCTGCCATTATTGTGGATGCTGCTGGCGGCGGCCGCCGTCTCCGTGCGGGCGGCCGAAGAGTACGAGCTCAAGGCGGCGCTGGTGCTCAATATCGCCCGTTTCACCCGTTGGCCGCCGGAAGCCTTCGCCAGCTCGCCCGATACGATCACTCTGTGTCTGGTAGAGGAGGGGGTGTTGTTTCAGCCTTTCGAGTCTCTGGCGGGCAAATCCGTCGGTGAGCGGCGTCTGGTGGTGAAGACGGCTCAGCCGATCGACCGACTCGATCAATGCCATATCCTCTTCGTCAGCGGATACAGCAAATCCCTGTTGCCGCGCATCTTTGCCGCCGTCTCCGGGCGGCCGGTCCTGACGATCGGCGAGACGCCGGGTTTCGTGGAGTTCGGCGGCATCGTCAATCTGATCCGGCAGGACAACCGAGTGCGTTTCGAAATCAATCTCGAAGCCGCCCGCAGCGCCGGGATCGCCATCAGTTCCCGGCTATTGAAATTAGCTATCCTTAAACCAGTTCCCAACAAAACCCCGTAGCGGTTCCGGTATGCCCATCCGTCTCAAACTCATGCTGATCATGGCCCTGACGGCCGGTTTATCGTTGATTCTTGGTATCGGAACCCTGACTTGGTATCAGTACCGTATGGAACAGGAGGACAATGCCAGGGATCTGGCTCTGCTGGCCCAAGTTGTGGGTTGGAACAGCGCTGCCGCCGTTGTCTTCGGGGACCGGGAAGCCGCAGCCCAGGTCTTGTCCGCGCTGCAGGCCAAGCCTTCGGTGGTGGCTGCCTTCCTCTTTGATCGCCACGGTGAACCTTTCGCCCGCTATCTGCGCTATCCTGGCAAGCCCATCGTCCCGCTGGCCACATCTCTCAGGAATCCTGAGGGTATCCGGCCGGTTTCCAGGACCGCCCCTGACGGCAATCTGCATGTTATCCATCCCGTCACCCTCGATGGGGAAACCATCGGTTATATAGAATTGGTGGACAATTTCCAGCACCTGCGCCAGGGACTGGTCACCCACGCTCTGTTCACCGCGGCCATTCTGGGTGGTGCGTTGCTGCTGGCCCTGGTGCTTTCCTATGTTTTCCAGCATTTGTTCACCGCTCCGCTGATGCGCTTGCGCCAGGCCATGCAGTCGGTCAGGTTGTCCCAGGATTTTACCACCCGCCTGCCGATTACCGGGAAGGACGAGTTTGCCGAGCTGTCCCGCGGGTTCAATGCTATGCTGGCGGAAATCGAGAAACGGGATCAGGAGTTGGCCAGGCAGAACGAATCGTTGGAACGGCAGGTGGCCGAACGGACCCGGGAGCTGCAGCGATCGACGGAGGAAGCGCTCAAGGCTAAAGAAACCGCCGAGGCGGCGAGCCGCGCCAAGAGCGAGTTCCTCGCCACCATGAGCCACGAGATCCGCACACCCATGAATGGAGTGCTGGGCATGGCGGAACTGCTTTTGAACACGCCGCTGGACGAAAAACAGCGGCGTTTTGCCGAGACCATAATGTCCTCGGGAAATTCTCTGCTGGCGATCATCAACGACATTCTCGATCTCTCCAAGATCGAGGCCAACCGGATGGAGCTGGACACCCACTCCTTCAATCTGCGTACCCTGGTGGAAGAGACGGTGGAGATGTTCGTCGAACAGGCCCATGCCAAGGGCATCGACATCCTGGCCGATATCCCTCCGGAGGCCGCCACGGGTTTCGTGGGCGACTCGGTGCGCCTGCGCCAAGTGCTGGTGAATCTGGTTAGCAACGCGGTCAAGTTTACCGAACGGGGGCATATCGTAGTGCGGGTGTCCCTGTCGGCGCCGCTGGACGGCAAGGTGCCGGTGGGCATCGAGGTCGAGGACACCGGCATCGGGATTCCCGAGGACAAGCAGAAGCAGATATTCGACGCTTTTTCCCAGGAGGACAGCTCCATCACCCGCCGCTACGGCGGGACCGGGCTGGGGCTGACGATTTCCCATCGCCTGATTCAGCTGATGGGCGGCGAGATGGGCCTACAAAGTCGCCAGGGACAGGGTTCCCGCTTCTGGTTCCGGGTGCCTCTGACGCCGGACGATACGGCTGTTACCCAGCCGCCCGACATTCAGACCGACCTGCAGGGAGTGCGGGTGCTGATCGTCGACGACAATCCCACCAATCGCGAAATTCTGCACCACCAGATCATCAGCTGGGGAATGCGCAACGGCGGCGTCGGAGATGGTTTCCGGGCGCTGGAGAGGCTGCGCCAGGCGGCAGAGGCGGGAGATCCCTATCGGATCGTGGTGCTCGACGGGGAAATGCCGGATATGGATGGAATCGAACTGGCCAGGAGAATTCGTGCCGATGCGGCGATTTCGGGGGTCAGTCTTTTGCTGCTTACCTCGAGCCAGTGGGACGGTGGTGAGGAAGCGGCGGCTCTGGGCATCCGTCATGTGCTCAGAAAACCGGTCCGCCAGGAAGTGCTGTGCCGCTGTCTGCGTGAGGCGCTCGCTGGCGGGAAGGGCTCCGTGGCCGTCCGGCAACCGCCGCAGTCTGTGCTCCAGGGGCGGTACGCGGCGCAAAGAGTCCTCCTGGTCGAGGACAATGCCGTCAATCAGGAGGTGGCCGTGCAGATCCTCCACTCCCTGGGATGCGAAACCGTCGTGGCGGAAAACGGGCAGGAGGCCGTGGCAACCTTTATTGCCGGTGAATTCGATCTGGTGCTCATGGATTGCCACATGCCGGGGATGGACGGTTTTACCGCCGCCGCTGAAATCCGGCGGCACGAACAGGCGCAAAATCGCACCCGGACCCCGATTCTGGCGCTGACCGCCGATGTGCAGAAAGGCATTGAGGAACGGTGTCGCCGGGCCGGGATGGACGGTTATCTCAGCAAGCCGTTCACGCTCAGGCAGCTTCATCAGGCATTGGAGCGATGGCTGGGCAGGAAAGCGTCGCCGGCGGAGAAAAACGAAGGCGGCGATGAATCCCACGCTTGTTTCGACCCGGCGGCGCTGGAGCGGATCCGCCAGTTGCAATCTCCCGGACGGACGGATCTGGTCCAGCGCATCGTATCCCTCTACCTGGAAAACACGCCCCCGTTGATCCGGTCCATCGAACAGGCCCTTGAAGCCGGGGATGCGGCGGCTCTGGCGGAAACCGCCCACCAGCTCAAATCGAGCAGCGCCAACATCGGTGCGGTGCAGATCGCCAAGCAGGCGAGTATGATCGAAACCCGGGCGCGCCGGAGCGAGCTGTCCGGGCTGGAGGAGGCTGTGGCAGGGCTGGAGGCCGATTTCGTGCGGGTGCGCGCCATTCTGGTCCGGTCGGAGGGCATGGCGGATGTCTGAAACCAGAAAAAAAACACGCATCCTCGTCGCCGACGACGATCCGGCCATACGGATTCTCATGCACGAATCCCTTTGTCCCTTGGAAGTCGACATCGTCGAGGCGGAGGACGGCAGCGAGGCGCTGGCGCTGTTCCATCGTCATAAACCGGAACTGGTGGTGCTCGATGTCAGCATGCCGGGAAAGGATGGGTTCGAGGTCTGCCGGGCGATCCGGGAAACTCCCGAAGGCCGGGACGTCGGCATCGTCATGGTCACCGGCCTGGACGATATGGACTCGATCCAACGGGCTTATCACGAAGGGGCAACCGACTTCATCACCAAGCCGGTCAACTGGCCCATTTTCCAGCACAGAATCCGGTATTTGCTTAGGGCCCAGCAGGCTTTTTCGGATCTGCAGCGGAGCCAGGCGCGCCTGGCGCAAGCCCAGGCCATCGCCCGGCTGGGCCATTGGGAGTTCGATCCTGCCGACGGCGCGTTGATCTGTTCCCGCGAGGCGCGGCGGATACTGGATATTTCTTCGGTTCCGGCGCCGACGGAGGCTCTGCTCCTGACGGCGCAGGTCCATCCGGAAGACCGGATGCAAGTCATGCTGGCGCGCCGCGACGCCCTGCACAAAGGGAAAGGATACAGTCTCGATTACCGGGTGACGCACCGCAATGGAATGCTGCGTTACGTTCATGAGCAGGCAGAACCTGTAATCCAGGACGGCAGGGTCGTGCGCCTGAGTGGCGTCGTTCAGGATATCACCGCCCGGGTGCAAATGGAGGAAAGGATCCGCCGGCTGGCCTATTACGATTCCCTGACGGGTCTTCCCAATCGTCAGCATTTCATGGAACAGGCCGGGGATCTGCTTCGTTACCGGGAGGGGCGGCCGGCTGCTTTGGTGTACCTGGATCTGGACCGCTTCCGTTATGTCAACGACTGCCTGGGAGTGAAGGCAGGGGACCTGCTTTTAAGGCAGGCCGCCGAACGGTTTCTGTCTCTGGTCCGCTCAGCCGGTGAAGAGGCCTCCCTGTGGCGCTTGAGCAGCGACCAGTTCGTATTCTGGGTTCCTGTCACCGAGGACCTTGAGCCGGAAGCGTTCGCCGTCAGCCTGCTTCAATCCCTGGGGGAGAATATGGTCATCGGCGACAGCGACGTGCCGGTTACCGCCAGTATCGGTATTGCGATGCATCCAGAGGACGGGGGCGATGTCGAGGAGCTGCTGGCGCGCGCCCATGTGGCGCTGAGGGAGGCGAAAAAGGCCGGCGGCGGCTGTTATCGGCGCTATCGCGCCGAGCTGGATACCCATAGAACGCGCTTCCAAATGGAACGGGAGATCAAAGCGGCGCTCGAGAATCGGCAATTCAGGCTGTATTACCAACCCCAGTTCGATCTGGTCCAAGGGCGCCTGGCTGGAATGGAAGCCCTGATCCGCTGGCCCCACGAGCGCAAGGGTATGATTCCCCCATCCGAATTCATTCCCGTCGCCGAGGAGACCGGACTGATCATTCCCTTGGGAGAATGGATATTCGAAAGCGTCTGTCGTCAGATCAGCGCCTGGCAGGCACGGGGGGTCGCTGCTGTGCCGGTGGCTGTCAATCTTTCCGCCCGGCAACTGTTTTCCCGCAAACGGTTGCTGGCTCAGGTTCGCAAGCAGCTGGCGGATCATGCCATCAGTGCATCCTGTCTGGAACTGGAGATCACCGAAACCATGCTTATGGCCAATCTGGCGCAGGCATTGGAAACGTTCGATCGATTCCGCGCCCTGGGACTGTCGTTGGCCATCGACGATTTCGGCACCGGCTATTCATCGCTGAGTTATCTTCAGCGCCTTCCCATCAACAAGCTCAAGATCGACCGGAGTTTCGTCCGCGGAATCACTGTTGGCAGCCGGGACAGGGCAATCATCGAATCCCTGATCCATCTCAGCCACAATCTCGGTCTGCAAACCGTGGCCGAGGGTGTGGAAACCCGGGAACAGGCGGACATCCTCCGGAATCTGGGTTGCGACAAGGTCCAGGGCTATTTTTTCGCCCCGCCGCTGCCGCCCGAGGAAATAGAGCGGCAGTTCCTCGTCCAAAAGAAATCTCTGTTTCCGCCCGAAGGCACGGATCACCCATCCTAGCCTGGGATACGACCGGCGGCGAAAATCCTGCCGCTGATACGGTCGGGGGAAGCGGGGGGCTGCCACACGGTTCCTCGTGAAAACCGCCGCAGGCCGGTAAAAGCAGGGTGTTCGACCGCACTTTGCGGTACCCGTTCATTGCGCCAGGCCAAGCCTGGAGAAGGAGGAAGTCATGTAGAAGGAAAGACATTGCTGAAACCTTCAGAGCGACCTGACAGGTGCAAGTCCTGTCCGGCCAAGGCTGGCCACCAGCCGGAACCGAGTGTTGCGTGGTCGAGGAGTGATCCTGGCTGCGAAGCGTACACAGGGAGCCTGTAGGCTGCGTGATGGAGCCTCGAAAGTACGGAATGCGGAGCCGACGTTGTTGAACGGACGGAAGGCAACAGGGGTGGTGCTGTACAGGCCTGGCATCATTCCTCCGCCGGGGTCGAAGAGCGGGGCATGCAGGCAAGGGTCGCCCGGGAAGTAAGGGAGGGCTTGATCACTCCCTGCGGGAAGAGCGGTGCGGGCGCCGTGTGAGAAAAGGCCCAGGTCCATCAGATTGGTGTCCGGCTGATGGAAGCGAACAGGACACAACTCAGGGTACCGGCGCGCGAAGGCAACCGAGCGCGCTGGGAAGGTGATCGAGCAATCGGAGCCTGCTGATAGTACCTGGGAAGTCGGGGAACCTGCCCCAAGGGACCCGACGGAGGGAAGCGGCAGGTCGGACGATGGGGCTTTCGGAGGGACAGATGGCCGGGACATCGAGCCAGGAGAACATCTCAACACGACAACGGAAGCTAGCGGAACTGGCCCGGATCGAACCGAAGCTGGAACTGACCACGATTGCCCACCACATCGAGGTGGTGTGGCTGGAAGAAGCCTGGCGGCGCACCCGCAAGGACGGGGCCGCCGGGGTGGACGGCGTGACTGCAGCCCAATACGCAGCCAACTTGGAGGAGAACCTGACGCGCCTGCTGGAACGGTTCAAGACCGGCCGGTATCGGGCCCCTGCGGTACGGCGCGTTCACCTGCCCAAGCCGGGAACGGGAAAGACCCGCCCGATCGGCATTCCCACCTTGGAAGACAAGGTACTGCAACGGGCGGTGCTGATGGCATTGGAACCCATCTTCGAGCAGGACTTTCTCGACTGCGCCTACGGGTTCCGGCCCGGACGCGGTGCCCACCAGGCCCTGGAGCGGCTGTGGGGCGGGCTGATGGCGATGGGCGGAGGCTGGGTCATCGACCTGGACATCCAAAACTTCTTCGACGACGTGGACCGGAACTGGCTGCGGAACTTTCTGGGGCAGAGGGTACGCGACGGCGTGATCTGCCGCGCGATCGGTAAATGGCTGAATGCCGGAATCATGGAAGGCGGGCAGCTTCACTACCCCGAACAGGGGACACCGCAAGGTGGGGTGATCTCCCCGCTGCTGGCCAACCTCTACCTGCATCACGTGCTCGACCTCTGGTTCGCGCAGGCGGTCAAACCGCGACTGCAAGGCAGCGCCTTCGAAGTCCGGTTCGCCGACGATGCGGTACTGGTGTTCGAACGGGAAGAAGACGCCCGGCGGGTATTGGCCGTGCTGGGCAAGCGCCTGGCCAAATACGGCCTGCGTCTGCATCCGGACAAAACCCGCCTGATCGACTTCAGAAAACCCCGACGGAAAGGCCAGAGCTTCCAATACCTGGGATTCACCCACTACTGGGGACGCTCAAGGAAAGGGCGCTGGGTCGTCAAACGCAAGACCGCCCGGGACCGACTCAGCCGCTCCCTGCAAGCGATCAACCACTGGTGCCGGCGCCACAGGCACTGGCCGATTCCCGCCCAGCAAGCGGCATTGAGCCGCAAGCTCAAGGGGCATTATGCCTACTATGGGATTGTCGGCAACAGCCAATCTCTGGCCCGGTTCCTGTACGAGGTCAGGCGGCGCTGGTACAAATGGTTGTCCCGCCGCAACCGGGAACGGATGAACTGGGACCACTTTGGGCGGCTGTACAAACGCTACCCGCTCCCCCCACCGCGCCTGGTTCACGGAATCGCCCGCCGCGTAGCGACGCCATAGTCCGAGGAGCCGGATGCCTTAATCGGGTACGTCCGGATCTGTGGGAACCGCGGGTGAGTAATCGCCCGCGGTCACCCGGCTGAGCCGCCGGTATCCGCCTGACGCACCACCACCTGAAGAGGTCCCTTGCTGTCCAGATGCACGTCGCGCTGCGGGAAGGCGATCTCGATGCCGGCTTCTCCCAGTCTCTGGTAGATCTGCCGGTGCAGGTCGGTGATGGTGGAAAGGCGGTTGTCCAGAGTGCCCAGATAAGCCCGCAGGATGAGAAGCAGCGAATTGTCGCCGAAGTTTTCGAAGGTGACCAGGGGTGAGGGGTCGTCCAGCACTTCCGGATGGCTCTTGGCCACCTCCATGACGATCCGCATCGCCTTTTCCACGTCGCAGCCGTAGGACACCCCGATCTGAATCACGATACGGTTGGTGGTGTCGGTCAGGGTCCAGTTGATGAACGCGCCGGTGATGAAGTTCTTGTTGGGGATGACCAGCTCCTGGCGGTCCCAGTTGAGGATGGTGGTGGCGCGGATGCGGATTCTGGAGACGGTGCCGGTGACGTCGCCGATGGTCACCACGTCGCCGACCCGGATCGGCTGTTCGAACAACAGGATCAGACCGCTGACGAAGTTGGCCACCACTTCCTGGAGACCGAAGCCCAGCCCCACCGACAGGGCGGCGATCAGCCACTGGATCTCCGACCATTGCACTCCCAGAGCCCGGAATATCAGATAGATCCCAAGGGCCGCGATCAGATACTGGGTCAGGGCGCTCCAGGCGTAGCGGGTTCCCTGGCTCAGCGGCAGGTAGCGCAGGACGGCGAATTCCAGCAGGCCGGGAAGGTTGCGGGCGGCGAGCATGGTGAGCAGACCCAGCAGGATGCCGGTGACCAGGTCGGCGAGGGTCAGCGGCACTTCTTTGGGAACGCCGCCGATGGTGCGCACGGTGTGCATCGGCAGGGTGACCTGCTCCAGAACGTTGAGCACCGGCACCGCATCCCGCCAGACGATCCACAGGCCGATGAAGGCGGCGCTGAAGAAGGCGATGTCGAACAGGCGGCGGGTTTGTTCGCTGAGGCGGACGAAATCCACTTCCGGCTCTTCCACCGGCGGCAGTTCGCCGCCCGCCTCCGCGTGCTGTGCCTCGCGGCGACGCAGGATTTCCTGGTAGCGCAATCGCCGTTCGGTGAGGTGGAGCCAGCGTAGCAGCAGGTCCTTCAGAATCACCAGGAAGACGAAGGTCCAGAAGGTTCGGAAAGCCTTCTCCGCCAGATAGAAGGCGGCGTAGTAATAGCCCAGCAGGGCCAGCAACCCCAACCCCAGGGGAACCGCCAGGGCGAGGGGGAACCACAGGCTGTGGTAGTTCACCACCCAGCTCGGACGCGATTTGGCCAGTTGCTCCAGAATCGGGCCGTGGCGCCGCCACAGCCGCCAGATCATGAAGGCGATCGAGACCATCAGCGCCATGAAGGTGAGTCGTCCCAGCCCCAGGGACAGGGGAGTGAGACTGGGGCTGCCGGTGGCGCCGATGACGAAGGTGCACAGGACCGCCCAGCCATAGAACCAGCCCAGCTGCCGCCACAGTTGTTCCCGGGTGACCTGGAGCCAGCGCAGGTGGCGTACGGCCAGTCCTTCGGGACGGCAGATCTGGCGCAGCACGCCGAGGGTGAAGGCGGGCCGGGACGCCAGCAGCAGACCGCCGGCCAGGTCGGTCAGGGCCGGATCGGTGAACGCATGACGTCGCAGCCACCAGCCGAGGCCGGACAGCAGCAAGGGCGGCGGAGCGGCGAGGAGCAAGGTGTCGCCGAAGGCGCGCAGGGTATTGAGGAAACGATCGCTGCGGACGCTGCGGGTGGTCAGTCCCAGTTGCTGCAGATCCCGGTACAGCCAGGAACGCAGACCCAGCAGCGTCAGGGCCAGGGCGACGGTCGATGCCGGTGGCAGGGGGTCTTGACGCAAGGTCCGCACCAGGGATCGGGCCACCGTTTGTAGATGCGCCGGATCGAGGACATCCGCGATGGCGGTGAGCAGGGTGCTGGGTTGCAGGAACAGCTTGCGTGCCGGAATCCACAGCAGCTGACGCTGCAGAAAGTGGCGGTAGCTCTGCACCTGTTCGTAATACCGTTGCGCCAGCGCGTCCAGCTCCGACAGCAGCCGGATGTGACGAGTGTATTCCTGTTGCAGCGCCTGCAGGGCCTTGCGGCGGTTGGTGACGGCCTCGCGCAGCTGTACCCGCAGCAGCATCCGCTGGTTGGCCGGCAGATCTTCGGGCAGCCGCTGCAGCCGGTCGGCGACTACGGTGTCGGTATCGCGCAGGCGCCGCAGGGCTTCCTCGATTTCGAAGCGGCGGACGACGGCCTGCTTGAGATGGGCGTGGCGTTGCAGGGTTTCACGGTGAAAGGTGTCGAGCGTGGGCAGGGTGCGGAGGCGGTGATAGAGTTGTTCGGCCAGCTTTTCGTCGGTGCCGGCCAACTCGATGGCCTGGCGGATGTGGTCGAAATCCTGTCGCAGTTCGTCGAGCCGGCGCTTGATCTCCTGGATCTTCCGCCCGAGCCGCTCGTCCTCCTCCATCAAGTGTTTCAGTTCGTTCCAGAACTGCAGGTTCTTCTCCAGAAACGGGCGGATTTCCGGTTCGACGGTCTTGAGGGCGACGGCCGCTTCCCGGCTGGCGCCGAATACCTGATGTTCACGGGCCAGCTGAGCGTGCCGGCGCAGGGTTTCGACCCGCTTGCGGCGCAGGTCCACCTCCATGGCGAGCAGATTGCGCTCGGCCCGGGCCAGGCGTGTCAGCAGGGTCAGGTGAGTCTGTCGCAGTCGCAGACGGGCCAGTTCGGCCTGAAGCCACTGCAGCCGCGCCTTCAGGGACAGGCGCCGGGCGCGTTGCAGGGGGGCGGTGCTGGTTTCTGGCAGGGTCGCCAGTTCCTGGTTCACCTCCTGCTGCTGGCGTTCGAGATCGGTGATCTGCTGACTGCCGGTGGCGGCTGCCTCCAGCAGGTCGGCCAGGCGCTGCTCCTGCTGTCGCAGCCGTTCCTCGGCCCGGGCCAGGGCCGCCTCCTCCTCGGCCAGCTGGACCTCGAGCTTCGCCAGCGGTTGTGTGGGCTTGAGAGGTGGCCAGTGGTGTGTCAGGGATTCGGGGTGAGCGATGCGGTGTTCGAGGGTCTTGAGACGCTGGGGGGCGTTGCGCACCTGGCGGCGGATTTCCTCCTGGGCCGCTTTTGCCGCCTGGGCCTGCTGCAACCATTGTTGGGCCTGACCGAGCCATTCCAGCGCCTGTTTGCGGTCCTTCTCCTCCAGGGTGGAGGATTCGATAGTCTGACGCAGCGCCTCGATCCGGGCCGCATCCGGCGCCTGGGGCGTGCCCCAGCCGGATCCGGCGAGCACGAACAGGAGAAAAAGCGCCAAGTAACGCCGCACCTCAGTCCGCCTTCGGGGGTTGCAGATCGGGCAGCCGTTTTTTTACCGGCACCCCCAGATCGACCAGCATTTCGGCCTGGCGGATCAGGTTGCCGCGGCCGTCGGTGAGCTTGTTGCGGGCTTGGCTGTAAGTGTTCTGGGTGGACTGCAGCTGCTGGCCGATTTTCTCGAAATCTTCGAGGAAGCCGCGCAGCTTGTCGTACAGCCTGCCGGCACGCTCGATGATGTGCCGGACGTTCTCCTGCTGGCGCTCGAAACGCCATAGGTTCTCGATGGTGCGCAGGGTCGCCAGCAGAGTGGTGGGAGTGACGACGATGATGCGCTTTTCGAAGGCGCGGGCGAACAGGTCCGGGTCGGCCTGGAAGGCGGCGCTGAAGGCGGCCTCGATGGGCACGAACATCAGCACGAAGTCGAGGCAGTTGAGGCTGGGAAGGTCTTCGTAGTTCTTGGCGCTGAGCTGGTCGATGTGGCGGCGGATGGATTCCAGGTGACGCTTGAGGGCGGCTTGGCGGCCGCTGTCCCCGTCGGCGTTGACGTATTCCTGCCAGGCGCTCAGGGAGACTTTGGAGTCGATGACGATGTCCTTGCCCTCCGGCAGACGGACGATGACGTCCGGGCGCAGCAGTTTGCCGTCGGCGTCGCGGAAGCTGCCCTGGACCTCGTACTCCTGCCCCTGCCGCAGCCCGGAGCGCTCCAGCACCGTCTCCAGCACGATCTCCCCCCAAGTGCCCTGGGCCTTGCTGTCGCCCTTCAGAGCCCGGGCCAGGCGCCGGGCCTCCTCGTCGAGTTTCTGATTGGCCTCCTGGAGGCGCCTGAGTTCCTGCAGCAGGGAGCCGTGCTGTTTCTGTTCCTCGCTGTGGATGGCGTCGATACGCCGGCGGAATTCCTGGAGCTGCTCGCGTACCGGAGCCAGAATCTGATCGAGGCTGTGGCGGCTCTGCTCGCTGAACTGGCGGCCCTTTTCCTCCAGGATGCGGGCGGCCAGGGCCTCGAACTCGGCCTTGAGCTGGGCGCGGGCCTGGTGCAGTTCGGCCAGTTTTTCCTCGTTGTGGCGGCGTTGGGCTTCCAGCCGGGTTTCGAGCTCGGTGTTGCGGGTCATAAGGCGCTCGCGCTCGCCTTCCAGCTCCCTGAGGCGGTTGCGGAGGGATTCGAGTTCGGTCGCCAGCTGTCGGTTGCGGTGTTCGGTCAGGGCCAGGTCCTGTTCCCGGCGGCTTAAGCGCTTCTGCTGCAGCAGGGCGGTGAGCAGGGCGCCAAGCAGCAGGCCGAAGGCAAAGGGGATCAGCCAGGTGGGATCGAAAGGCGGCATGTCAAAGGTGCGATTCTTCGAAGCCGAGATTGTGGAACAGGATCAGGAGGGTCACCAGGATGATCACGCCGATGAGGATGCGGCGGAACAGCACCGGGGGCGGCTGGTCCTGGCGGATGTGGCTGAGCACGTCCACCGCTGCCACGTACAGGAAGGTGCCGCCGGAGAACAAAAGCAGCAGGCCGATCCACTCGTGGGACAGCCGGTGCAGAAACAGAAAAGTGATCAGCAGGCCGGCAGGGGTGGCCAGGCTGAAGCGCAGCAGCTGACGCCAGGGATCGGAGGCAGGATTTTCTTTCCGCCACAGAAACGCGCCGAGGCCGAAGGCCACCGGCAGCTTGTGGACCATCACCGCGGTCAGGATCGGTACGCTGACCGCCATCAGGCCGGTGGCGATGCTGGCGCCGATGGCCAGGCCGTCGGTCAGGGCGTGCAACGCCAATCCCAGGGACAGGAGCGGGGTGGGATCGCCAGGGCTTTCGATCTCATGTCCGATCCCCCAGGATTCCAGTCCCAGCATCAGCAGAAATCCACCGAGGATCGCCAGGCCGGAAGCCAGCACCGGAGGCAGGGTCAAAAAAGTGTCCGAATGGGGGATGGTGTTGGGGGCGTGCAGCATGAACAGCATTTCGAAACCTTCCGGGATCACGATCACCATCGCCGAGGCCAGTAGGAGACCTGCGGCGATGGCAGTGGTCGCCGGCCAGTGTCCGGCCTTGAAAGCAGGCAGATAACGGGGGGCCAGGCCGGCTCCGAGCGCTCCGAGAAAGGCGACGAGGGCGAAGGCAAAAGCTGAAGACCAGGCGGACATGGGCAATCCTTGTCGAGTGAACGAAGAATCCTGCAAGTTTACCGTCTGGCCAGTGCTTGGACCAAATTCGAACCTCTAGCGTGATCGTTTCAAACCGGCACGCCGACCGGCAATAGATAGACCGGTTCGACCGCCTCCGGCAGGGCCAGCGCCTCCGCCAGCGCCATGTCGTCGAAGGCGCCGACGGTCACCGTCCCCAGCCCTAGGGCGGCGGCCTGGAGGCAGGCGTTCTGGGCCGCGTGCCCGGCTTCCAGATGGACGTAACGTGTCGCCCTGGTCCCGTATTTGACCGCGGTCCGCGCCGGTACCGCGGTGATGACCAGGATGGCGGCCGCTTCGTGTAAGCATTCCTGGTCCAGGGCGGCTGCGGCGATGGTGGGACGGTGATCCCGGGGACGCCACAGGACCAGATCGTGGCTAAGGGGGCGGTAATGGTACAGCCCGGGCGCCAGTTCGTCGCAGCGGCTTACCGCCAGCAGTACTTCCAGTGGATAGAGGGCGCCGGCGGAAGGGGCGGTACGGAATCCCTCACGGCCGCTGATCCCCTGGGCGGCCCACAGCAGCTGCCCCAGGGCCGCCAGGGTGACGGGTACAGGTTGGTAACTGCGGACGGAACGGCGCCGCAAAAGGGCTTGTTCCAGCGTGATGGTGTTTTCCAGTTGCGGCTGAGGCAAGGGGGTCGTCTGAACCCGACCGGGAACGAAGGGCATGGCTTTATCCTCCTCGCATGTGGCGCTGGAAAGGATGATACGCCAGAATGACAGGGTTGTGCGTGTCGGTGCCTGCCTAGGTCAAGGCGATCCTCAGCAGCATCAACCCCGCCAGTCCCAGCAGAAAGGCGCCGAACAGCGGTTGGATGCGGTGTTTGTCGATGCGCGTGGTCAGGTGGGCGCCGAGGCGAGCGCCCAGGAACGCGGCACCGGCGAACAACAGGGATGCGCGCCAATCCCAGTGGCCGGTCAGGGTGTGGCCGCTGAAACCGGCAGCGGCGGTCAGTCCCACCATCAGGGCGCTGGAGCCGATGGCGATCTCGATCGGCACGTTGAGCACCAGCACCATCAGCGGTACCAGGAACAGCCCGCCGCCGATGCCCAGCAGGCCGCTGGCGAAACCGGCGAGGCCCGCCAGCGGCAGCCCCAGCAGCAGATTGACTCGGTAGTGGCTGTCACCGTGGCGGCGTTGCCAGCAGTAGCGGGTGGCGAAACTGGGAAGGCGGGCGCAGGTTTCCAGGCGGATGTCGGCGAGGGTCACCACGCCGGCAATGGCGATGAGAACGGCGAAGGTCAGGGTCAAAGACTGGGGGGAGAAGCGCTCGGAGACCAGGCCGCCGCCGAAACTGCCGCCCATCGCCGCCGTTTCCAGGATCAGGGCCAGCTGCCAGTCGATCAGGCGGGCGCGGTGATAGACCGGCAAAGAGGCCAGGGCACCGGTCATGATGAGAAACAGGCTGGTGGCGGCGGCGGTATGGAAGGGAACGCCGAACAGCACCTGCAGCGGCGTGTACACCGCCCCGCCGCCCTGGCCGAACATGGCGAACACGGCGGCGGTCACGAACAACAGCAGCATCAGCAACAGATTCAACGGCGTCACGACATGCCCCGAGGGTTTTTCGTGCAACCGTAGTGGATCGCCGCCATCGCTGCAAGTCTGTTTTGCCTGCGGCGCGGGCGGGGGTATAGTGATCGCGATTGAGAAACGGGAGCCTTCCTGCCATGCCGATCGCGACCCTGACCCTGAATCCCGCCATCGACGTCACCTATGACATCGACCGTCTGATTCCCGACTACAAGGTCCATGCCGCCGCCACCCGCTACGATCCCGGCGGCAACGGCATCAACGTCAGCCGGGCCCTGAAACGGCTGCAAGTGCCAGCGCGGACCTTCTGCGTCCTCGCCGGGGAGACGGGGTTGTTTCTCGAACGTCTGCTGCAGCGCCATCTCGACGATCCCGCCTACATTCGCATCGCCGGCGAAACCCGCATCAACTGCACCCTGTTGGAGCAAGCCAGCGGCAGCCAGTACGAGGTCAGCGGCATCGGTCCGCACCTGGGAACGGACCGGCTCGACGACCTGCTGGACACCTTCGTGGATTACGTGGGGGAAGGCTGCGGGGTGGTCACCGGCTCGGTGCCGCCGGGAGTGGGGCCAGACGTCTATGCCCAGCTGGTGGGCCGCATCCGCGCCCAGGGGGGGCGGCCGGTGCTGGATGCCCACGGCGAGCTGTTGCGTCTTGGAGTTCAGGCGCATCCTTTCCTGGTCAAACCCAACCGCTACGAGCTGGAACAGCTGGTGGGACGACCGCTGCCCGACGCCGACACAGTGGCGGGCGTGCTGCCGCAGCTGAAAGAATACGGTATCAACTACTGGTGCGTCTCCCTGGGGGGCGAGGGGGCCGTGCTCTTCGACGGCCACCGGCTGTGGCACGCCCGTCCCCCCCGGGTGCCGGTCCGCTCCACCGTCGGAGCGGGGGATTCCATGGTCGCGGCCCTGGTGGCCGGTTTCGCCCGGGAGATGGATACAGCCGAGATCCTGCGCCTGGCGGTGGCCTGCAGTGCCGGCACGGTGATGCAGCCGGGCACCGAGCTGTTCGACCCGGAGCGGCTGCCCGAACTCTTGCAACAGGTCGAGGTCACCGTCATCGATAAGCGGACACGACGATAACGATCCAGAGGAGTGAAAGATGCTGTTTCTGTTCAAGGCTCTGATCAGTCTGCTGGTGGTGGTCAATCCCATCGACAGCACGATCTACTTTCTGACCTTGACCGCCGGTCGCCCTGCGGAGGAGCGCCGGGCCATCGCCCATAAGGCGGTGCTCGCCGCCACCGTCTTCCTGTTGGTAGCGGTCTGGTTCGGTGAACTGCTGCTGAGTCTGCTGGGTATCAGTATTGGCGCCTTCGCCGTCGGCGGCGGTTTGATGATGCTGGTGATGGCGATGGCGATGCTGCAGGCCAGACCCAGCGCCCTGGAGCGCACCCCGGCGGAAACCGAGGAAGCGGCCGAACGGGAAAGCATCGCCATCGTACCGCTGGCGATACCGTTGATGGTGGGGCCCGGCGTGTTGAGCATGGCGGTCCTGCTGGCGGACCAGGCCGGCGGCATCGGCGGCAGGATCGGTTTGACCCTGGTGGCCGGTGTGGTCATGGGGATACTGTGGTGGTTGTTGCGCAAGGCCGAGCCGGTCGTCGACTGGTTGGGGGCGACCGGCGCCAACGTCCTGATCCGGATCGCCGGAATGATTCTGGCGGCGATCTCGGTGCAGATCATCGCCGACGGCCTGATTCAGCTGTTCCCGGGGCTGGCGGGCCTGAAGATGGGCTGACGCCGGGTCAGCCAGGCCAGGATGGCAGCGGCTAACGCGGTGACCGCCGCCGAACACAGGAAGGCGACGGCCGACCCCCACCACTGCCACAGAGTGCCGAACAGCAGTCCGCCGGGCAGGGCGGCCAGTCCCACCACCATGTGGAACAGGCCGTAAGCGGTGGCCCGGCGGGCAGGCGGGGCGTGATCGCCGATCAGAGCCCGTTCCGGGCCTTCGGTCAAGGCCAGACTGCCGGCGTAGCCCAGGAACAGGGTCCAGGTCAGCCAGACGCCGTCATGGGCCAGGGCGAGGGCCACCAGCATCGCCACCCGCACGCCCCAGCCCCCCAGCAGCACGGCCCGGCGGCCGAGCCGGTCCGACACCTCCCCGCCCAGCAGCGCCAGTGGGGTCTTGATGGCGCTGGCCGCTGCCCACAGCAGCGGTACCCAAGCGATCTCCAGGCCCCGTGCGGTGGCCCACAGCACCACGAACACTTCCGGTGCCGCCGCCAGGGCGAGGGCGCCACCGGCCAGGATCAATCCCTGCAGATGGGGATCGAGGGCGCGCCAGCGCAAAGGCGGGAGCTTGGGCGCCGCTGGTCGGGCTGGCTCCTCCAGGCCGAATGCCAGCAGCGCCAGCACCAGCACGCCCGGCAGGGCCGACCACAGGAACACCTGGGTCATCGGTACGTCCTGCCGCAGGAGGGCGAAGGCCAGCAGCGGGCCGGCCACCGCACCGGCGTTGTCCAGGGCGCGGTGGAAACCGAAGGCCCGGCCGCGCAGCGGCTCGGGGGTGGCGGTGGCGATGAGGGCGTCGCGGGGGGCGGTGCGTACTCCCTTGCCGATACGGTCGAGAAAGCGCAGCCCCAGCACCCACGGCCAGGCGGTCGCCAGGCCGATGAGAGGGCGGCACAGATTGGAGAGGGCGTAACCCCCCAGCACCAGGCGTTTGTGGCGCCAGCCGCGGTCCGCCAGCCGACCGGAGACGATCTTGAGGAAGCTGGCGCTGGCCTCGGCCACCCCTTCCACCAGTCCGACCACTGCCGCCCCGCTTCCCAGCACCGCGGTCAGAAACACCGGCAGCAGCGGGGTGATCATCTCGCTGGCGGCATCGTTAAGGAACGACACCAGTCCGAGAACGACGACGGTGCGCGGCAGCCTCACAGCCGGTAGCTGCCTGCTTCGCAGCTTTGGGTCACCAGCGGGCACAGGCGTCGGCGCAGCACTTCGAAAGAGAAGTGGCGCCGCCCCAGTTCGTAATTGGTTTCCACCATCGCCTGTATCTTCTGTGGGTGGTCGAGGAGTTCCCGCACCGCCGCCACCGTGCCGTCGTCGATGAAATCGTCGAAGGCCAATACCTGGAAACCCTTGGGCTGGATGTCGATCTTGAAGATCTCGTAACGGCTCATGAACAGGGGCTTGCGGTAGTAGATCGCCTCCAGGAAGGCGTTGCCGAAGCCCTCCAGGGTAGAAGGATAGGTGACCAGGTCGGCGGCGTGGTAGGCGTCGGCCAGGGAGAAGATACGGCGGCCGTCGGTAGTGGTGCCGCGTACGTGGTTGAAACGTTCGGCGGCGAACAGCACCTTCACCCCCAGCAGCTCTGCGTATTCGGCCAGATACTGGCGGTAGGCGTCCCCCTCGTCGCCGCTGGAATGGGTGATGAGCAGGCAGCACGGCCGTTCCAGTTTACGGGCCAGCTCGATGGCGCGTTCGATGCGCTTGCGCGGTACGATGCGGGTGGGCTGCAACAGCAGGATCTCGTCGGCGCCGATTCCCAGTTCAGCCCGCAGGGATGCGGTGACCGCATCCGGCGGCGGGGGCGGGGTTTCGAACGGCATGACGTTGGGAATCAGGGTGGAGCGCATCCCGGTGCGCAGCGCCACCTGTTCGGCGGCATAGGAGTTGATGACCACGTGGTGGAGGAACGACATCGCCGGCGGGAAGGCGGCCTTGAGATAGTCCTCGGCGGCATTGAGGGCGTAGCGGCTGCGTTCCCAATAGAAATCGTGGTGATGGGCGATGGCGGGGATACGGGTTTCGGTGATGAATTCGGTCAGGGCCAGTCCCAGGGGCACGTTCATCGGCAGCGACAGGGCGTTCTCGATGACGAGCATCTCGAGGCGGAAGCGTTCCACGAAATCCCGCAGCTGTTGCTTCAGGCGGCGGCGCAGGGCGGCGATGGTTTCCGAGGTTGAAGGGCTGCGGTGGATGTCGTCGAACAGATCGGTGTTGAGGCGTTGGATCAGGGGATGCTTGAAATGGGCCTCGGGAACCACGTAACAGCGCTCCGGCGGCCGGTCCAGTTCGCCGGCGAGATAGAAGCAGGTATGGCCGGCCTGTTCCAGAATTCGGGACCATTTGGCCGACTCCAGCGACACCCCGTCGGTACCGGCCAGGCGGGTGGAAACGAAACCGATGTGATATTGCGCCATTGCAGATCCTCCTCGAACACGGGGATGATTTTAATGGATAGACAAAATCCGGCGGCAACGGATGTGATCGGCTAAACTTGTCCCACGAACTTCGAACCGGGACGCTGACATGGCCGATCTTTATTCCATTCCGGCCCCCCAACCTTCGGGCCTGACGGTTTCCCTGACTCCGGAGCAGGCCAACCACCTGCTGCGCCTGCAGCGCGACGTGCTGGCGGAGATCGTCCAAAACGACTATGCCCAGCAGGCTTTGGAACTGCTGTGCCGCAGTGCTGAAGCCCTGTTGCCCAACGCGGTGGCCTCGGTCATGCTCTACGACGAACGCCGCGAAAGCCTGCAGGTGCGCGCCGCCCCCAGCATTCCCCAGGAGGCCATCGAAGCCCTGAACGGCCTGGTGCCCGGAGAACGGGCCGGCTCCTGCGGTACCGCGGTGTTCAAGGGAGAGCCCCAGTTCGTGTGCGACACTCGGGTCGATCCCCGCTGGTCCGGGGAGGATTTCCGCCGTTTCGCCGAGGAATTCAATCTGCGCGCCTGCTGGTCCATGCCGATCCGCATCGGCAGCGAAGTGGTCGGTTCCATGGCGCTGTCGAGCTTCGAGAAGCGCAAACCCAGCGAATTTCACCGCCTGCTGCTGGAAACCGCCGCCTATCTGGCGGGTATCGTGCTCCGGCGCGAGCGCGAGCAGCGGCGTCTGTGGCGGCAGGCCCATTACGACAGCGTGACCGGCCTGCCCAACCGGCGGCTGTTCGAGCGGAATCTGCAGGCCGCCGTCCAACGGGCCCGGCACCGGAACGAACAGGTGGCATTGCTGTTCATCGATCTCGATCACTTCAAGGACATCAACGAAACCCTCGGCCACCGGGCCGGCGATGCCGTGCTGCGCCAGGTGGCCGACAGCCTGCGCGCCCTGGTCGAGGACGAAAGCGCAATCGCCCGCCTCGGCGGCGACGAATTTGTGCTCCTGCTGACGGCGGTGACCGATCCTTTGCAAGTTCATCACTTCGCCAGCTGGGTCCTGGAGGCCGTCAAACTGCCGGTGACGGTTCAGGGACACCAGTACCGCCTCTCGGCCAGCATCGGCATCAGCCTGTTTCCCGAGGACGGAGAGGATTTCACCACCCTTCACAAGCAGGCGGATCTCGCCCTCTACGAGGCCAAGGCCCAGGGGCGTGGCCGTTACATCCATTACCGCCGGGAGCTTGCGGCCAGGATCGAGGCCCGCACCGCGCTGGTGGAGGACATCCACCGGGCGCTCGCCGAAGACCAGTTCCAACTGACCTATCAGCCCCTGTTCACCCCCGCAGGCCACGTCGCCGGCTTCGAAGCCCTGATCCGCTGGCAGCATCCGCACAAAGGCTGGATTCCGCCGCTGGACTTCATCCCCCTGGCTGAAGAAACCGGCTGGATCGGCGAGATCGGGGACTGGGTGCTGGAAACCGCCTGCCGTCAGTGCCTGGACTGGTGGCGGCAGGGCGCCGCACCCTTCCGGCTGGCCTTGAACGTATCGGTCAAGCAGTTGCAGAGCGGTTATGCCGCAGCCCTGCTGAGCCGGCTGCGGCGCTGGGGATTTCCGCCGGAACGGCTGGAGCTGGAAGTGACTGAAAGCCTGCTGATGGATGGCGACAGCCAGGCGCTGGAGGAATTGGCGCTGCTCCGGGAAGAGCGGATCACGGTGGCAATGGACGACTTCGGCACCGGTCATTCCTCCCTGGCACAACTCAAGCGCATGCCCATCGACCGCCTCAAGATCGATCGTTCCTTCGTGCGCGACATTCCGGCCGACCGCAACGACGAAATCATCGTCCGCACCATCGTCGCCATGGGTCACGCCCTGGGACTGGAAGTCGTCGCCGAAGGCGTGGAGACGGAAGTGCAGCGGGATTTCCTGGTCCGCGAAGGCTGCGATCTGCTGCAGGGCTATTTCTTCAGCCGGCCGTTGGCGCCGGAGGCGGCGGCTGTTTTGCTGAGGTGACCAGTTTCACCACCGGCGGCCGCAGCCTCAATTCAGCGATCACTTCGTCATCCTGCTGGAACAGACGCAGCTGCGCGCTGCCATCCTTGGGGAGCAGCCCCTGGACCAGCTGCAGGCCGGTGCCCAGGGTTTCGGGACGGTTGAGGTCCGCTGTTAGCCGCGATCCTTGGCAGCGGTTGCGGACGGTGACGACGGCCTTCTCGCCGCTGCGGCGCAGATGCAGGGAAATCTGCGGGGTGGGCGTGTGACCGTGTTTGGCGGCGTTGAACAGGAGTTCGTTGAGGACCAGAGCGATGGCAACCGCATCGTTGTCGTTGACCACGATGTTGCAGTACCGGGGCACGTCCAGCGTCAGGGGGATCGGATGGGTGCGGTCGCAGGCCCGGGCCGCCACCCGCACCAGGTCGCAGAGGTAAATTTTGTCATCTTCCTGGCAGCTGCGCAGGCCGTAGGTGAGGGCGATGGAATTGATCTGGCGAATCGGGGTTTCCAGAAGCGACGCCAGCTCTGGATGCTCGAGCAACTGATTCTGCAACAGGCCGACGATGCCCTGGAGGTTGTTCTTGATCCGGTGGTGGATCTCCCGGATCAGCAGGTTGCGCTGGCGGCGTTCGCGCTCCAGCACCTCGGCTTCCCTGGCTCGCTGCCGGCTGATGTCGAGCACCAGCAGCATCACCCGGCCGGGTCCGTTCCTGCGGCCGGAAACCAGGACCGGGCAGGGCGCTTTGCCGGTGCGCTGCAGGCAAACCTCCAGCATCGTGGCCTTGCCTTCCTGCAGCAGCTGACGCCACCAGTCGCAGACCGCGTGATATTCTTCCGGCCGGCATAGATCCTGCCAGCGGCGGCCGCACGGCTGTTCACCGGCCATTCCCAGCAATTTGCGGACGTAGGTGTTGGCCGCCTCGATCACCCCTTCATCATTGAGATGGAGGACGCCGATGAGATCGGCATCGTAACAGTCGCAGGTCGTAAACACGTGCTTGGCATCGGAAATCGCTTTGCTCATAATGATTCATTGCAACCACTGGAAATTTAAGGTTATGACGGAAAAGAGGCAGCGAAAGATCCTGGTGGTGGACGATGATCGCCTCATCCTGTCCACCCTGGCCCAGGGGTTGGGAAAACTCGGCTATGAGGTGATGGAAGCGGCCGACGCCGAGGAGGCACTGGCACGAGTGAAGCGGCAGCGGCCGGATTTGGCCCTGGTGGACGTGCGCCTGCCGGGAATCGACGGTCCCGCCTTGGCTCGGCGTCTGCAGGAAGAATTCGGCGTCGCCAGCCTGTTTCTGTCCGCCTATGACGACCGTGACGCCATCGAGGCGGCTGCTGCGGCCGGCGGGCTGGGCTACCTGACCAAGCCGTGCAACGTTCAGGATCTGGTGCCGGCGCTGGAGCTCGCTGTCTGCAGGGCCCGCGATCTGGCAGCGCTGCGGGAGCGGGAGGCGAAGCTGCAGCAGGCGCTGGAACGCAACCGTGAGATCAACGTCGCCGTCGGCGTGCTCATGGAGCGTTTCCGCCTCTCCCGCCAGGTTGCATACGAACGCCTGCGCCAGCGTGCCCGCCACCACCGCTGCAAGGTCCGGGATCTGGCCTCCCAGGTGGTGCAGCTGACCGAGGCCGTCAACAGCTTTCTCGAAGACCATCGCAGTGCCAAAACCCAGCGCTGATTCCCCTCAGCCCTGTTGTCGCAGGGCGGCCTCGAACTGCCCTGCTGGCAGGGGGCGGTAGAACAGATATCCCTGCAGCAGATCACATTCCAGTTCCCTGAGAATCTCCCGCTGGGCATCGGTTTCCACCCCCTCGGCCACCACATTGAGCCCGAGGGTGTGGCCGAGGCCGATGATGTGACGGGCCAGTTCCCGGTTACGGCTGTGGTGCAGGTTCTGGACGAAGCTGCGGTCGATCTTGAGGGTGTCGAAAGGGAACTGGTGCAGATAACTGAGGGATGAATAGCCGGTGCCGAAGTCGTCGATCGCTAGCTGCACGCCGCCGTGCTTGAGGCGGTCGATGTTGGCCAGCGTCGTCTCTCCGCATTCCATCAGGATGGATTCGGTGACCTCCAGTTCCAGGGCTTGGGGAGGGAAGCCGGTGCGCTGCAGCAGCGCCAGCACCGTGGCGGCGAAATCCGCATCCTTCAACTGGACGCTGGAAACGTTGACCGCCAGCTGCAGCTCGCCGAAGCGTTGCCGCCACAGCTGGGCCTGGTGCAGGGCGGTTCGCAAAATCCATTCCCCCACCGCGCCGATCAGCCCCAGCCTTTCCAGTGCCGGGATGAAGCGCGGGGGCGCCACGGTCCCCAGTTTGGCGTTGTGCCAGCGCAGCAGCACCTCGCAGCCGGCGATGCGACGGCCTGCGGCTTTTACCTGGGGCTGATAGACCAAGCTCAGCTCGCCCCGTTCCAGGGCCCGATGTAGCTCGCTTTCCAGGGTGATCCGGGCATCGGCCTCGGCCTCTATAGCAGGATCGTAACGGCAGACCCGGTTACGGCCCTCGAACTTGGCCCGGTACATGGCGGTATCGGCGTGACGCAGCAGTGTGTGGGGATCGGCGCCGTTCTCCGGAAACAGGCTCACGCCGATGCTGGCGCGGACGAACAGTTCCCGGCCGTCGAGCCGGAACGGCTGCCGCAAGGTCTCCAGGAGCTTGGCGGCGATGGGACGCCAGTCCTCGGCATTGTCGAGGTCGGTGACGATGAAGGTGAACTCGTCACCGCCGAAGCGGGCCACGGTGTCGCTTTCCCGCAGGGCGTGGCACAGGCGCTGCGCCACGCCCTGCAGCAGCTTGTCGCCCACCAGATGGCCGAGGCTGTCGTTGATCTTCTTGAAGTCGTCCAGGTCCAGGAACATCACCGCCAGATGGTGCGGATGGCGGCGGGCCCGCACCAGTTCGAGGCGCAGCCGGTCCAGGTACAAGGCCCGGTTGGGCAGGTGGGTGAGCGGATCGTAGTGAGCCAGACGCTCGAGATCGGCCTCGGCCTGTTTGCGCTCGCTGAGGTCGTGGAGCACCGCCAGATACAGGGGCGGGTCGCTACTGAGGATGCGGTCCACGGCGATCTCCAGCGGCACCAGAGCTCCGTCGCGGCGCTGGCCGAAGGCTTCCAGACGCTGTTTTCGTTCCCGCCACAGGTGCTGCAGCAGTTGGTGGGCGAACAGGGGCCGGTAGCGCTGTTGCAGCAGCAGTTTGCCGATGTCACAGCCTTGCAGTTCTTCGCCGCGATAGCCCAGCAGGGTTTCGGCCACCGGATTCCAGGACTCCACCGTGCCGTCGCCGCGGAACACCAAAATGCCGTCGGGGATGTTGTTCAAAACCGCTTTGAGGTGAGCGCCGCGCTGCCGGCTGAGGGTTTCCAGCGCGGTCTGCTCGGTCAGATCCTCGAGGCTGAAGATCAGACCGTAGTGGCCGCTGCCGGCGACCAGATCGCCCAGCGCGATGGGGGCGATTTCGATCTGCAACAGCCTCCGGGCGTGTTCCAAGCGCAGTTCGTGGTGTTTCTGAGCCAGCAGCAGATCGGTGCACAACGCCTCCAGATCGGGAACCGGCAGCAGGTCCGTGAGTTTCGTTCCCGACACGGGGGATTCCGTCCCGCATAGTGCGGCGAATTTGGGATTGGCGCTGAGGATGCGCAGGTGGGCGTCGGTGACCGCCAGCCCGCAGGGGGCGGCGGTGATGATGCGTTCGGCGAAGGTTCTGAGTTGTTCGATGTGGTGGCGGTCCGCTTCCACGTAGGTGTCGATTCCCAGGCCCATGTCGAAGAAGACCTTGCGGATCAGGGCGGCGGTGAGGGCTTCGCGGGTGTCGCCATCGAGGTCGGTATCGCGCCACAGCCGTGGCAGCAGATGGATGAGATAGTGGGCGTAGGCGCCGGTGTACCACTTCAGGTCCAAGCCGATGCAGTGGTGAACCTCGCCGATGCGGAGGCGGCCGTGGATGTAGGCGGCGTCGCAGCGGTCCTGCAGCAGGCTGCGGAAATAGCGCTGCTGGCTGGCGCGCAGGCGCCCCAGGCGGGTTGGATTGGACAATAGCCGCTTGAGCGGCGGGAAGCGGCCGAGGTGGCGGTAGAAGGCGTGCACGAAGGTGTGGGCGCAGGGCAGCAGCAGGTGGCGGTAGCGCCGCAGCAGCGCCTGATCTTTGGCGGTGAACCCCAGGAAGTCCTTGCGCTGGCGGATTTCCTCGGAGTCGGGCGTTTCCATCTCGGGATAGCGTTCGAACGATTTCATTTCCAGCATTTCGGTCTCCGGCACAGAATCCGAGCGGCACTGCGCCGGAATCCTAGAATTGGCCAGGTGAACGGCTGATGCGGGGGCGGGGCATCGGAAAAGGCGGAAAGCGGGGCGGGGGCTTTCCTGAGGTTCGGTATCGAATCAGGCCGCTACTTTAAAGCGTCCCACCAGCGCCTGCAACTGGGTCGCCAGTCGCGCCAGCCGCTGGCCGGCGTCGGCGGTTTGTTCGGTGCCGCCGGCGGCGTCCTGGGTGAGGTCGTTGATGGTGAGGACGTTGCGGTTGATTTCTTCTGCGGTCACGCTCTGCTGTTCCGCCGCCGCGGCGATCTGGCCGCAGCGCTGGGAGATGCGGTTCACCGAGGCCAGGATTTCCTTGAGGCTGTCGCCGGCCTGACGCGCCTGATCGCTGCTGACCTCCACTTCGGCCTTGCCTGCTTCGATGGCTTTGACGGCATCGTCGGCGGCAAGTTGCAGGCGTTCGATCATGTCTTGGATCTCCCGGGTCGATTCCTGGGTCCGGCTCGCCAGGGTGCGGACTTCGTCGGCCACCACCGCGAATCCCCGGCCCTGTTCGCCGGCGCGGGCGGCCTCGATGGCGGCGTTGAGGGCCAGCAGGTTGGTCTGCTCGGCGATGCCCTGAATCACTTCAAGCACCCCTTCGATGGCGGTGCTGTCATCCTTGAGGCGGTCGATGACGGTGGCGATCTCGGCGGTGCGGCGGGTCAGGTCGCCGATGCTGTCCAGGGTGCGCTCGAACTCGGCGAAACCGCTTTTGGCCAGGCGGTTGGTTTCCTCGGATTCTGCCGCCGTGGCGGTGATTTCCCGGGCCACGTCCTGGATGGTGGTGCTCATCTCGGTCATGGCGCTGGCCAGTTGGGCAGTCTGGTCGTTTTGACCAGCCACTTGTTCGCGGCTCTGGGTAGTGATGGTGGCCAGCTCCTCGGCGGCCGCCGCCAGTTCCTGGGCGTGCTGCTGGATTCCCGCCATGGTCTGGTTGACCCGGGTGCAGGCGCGGCCGTATTCCCGGGCCATCCAGGAAAATTCGTCTTTGCCGGGAAGTTCGGGGGTGGTGGTGAAGTCGCCGTCGGCCATGGCCTTGATCGCCTTGACGATGCGTTCGGCCCGCTCACCGGCATGACGGCCAAGGTAAACGGCCAGCCACAGCAGCACCACGCTGATGCCGAGGGCGATGGCGAGGACTTCGCCGGCGTCCTTACCGCCGGAAAGACGCAAGTGGTTGGCGGCCATCAAGCCAATGCCGAGGATGCTGACGCTGACCATCAATCCCATCTGTTTCCCGAGGGAAAGTTTCTCGATCAGCTGCTTCATCGGTAACCTCCATAAACATAAAACATAAGTTCAACGTTCACCACACACGGTGGTGCCTCGGGTAATATGGTTCTGCATGGATGGGGCAGAAGGGAGAAAAGCGCCTGCGGGGTTGGGGCAGGAGGATATCGCGATGCGATTCGTCGGCTTCCTCGAATAGAAGCATAGCCTAAAAAACGGTTTATTCCAGGTTTTGTTGAGGAGACAAAGCATGTCCGACACCACGGAAAACGTCTGGTCCCCGACCCTGCGCTGGTTGCACTTTGGCCTGGCGCTTGCGGTAACCCTGCAACTGTTTCTCAGCCTGGTCATGGAGGAGCCGGGCGAGGCCGAAGGTCTGGAAACCTGGGCCTTCATGGCCCACGAGCTGTTCGGCCTGACCGCCTTCGCCCTGGCGCTGCTGCATTGGGGCTGGATGCTGGGCGGTCACGACGGTGGCTGGCGTCACCTGTTTCCCTGGGATCGGCAGGGGTGGCGGGCGGTTTGGCGGGATCTTTCCGGCCTGCTGCGAGGGTGTCTGCCCGAAGGCGGACCGCACCCCGGCCTGCCGGGACTGGTGGAAGGTTTGGGCCTGGTACTGGTGACCTTGCAGGGGGCCAGCGGCTTTGCCATCTTTCTGCTGTTGCCTCCGGAGGGGGGGCTGCCGGAGCGCTTCGAGTTCCTGAGCGAGTTGCATGAGGTGTTCGGAAGCGGGGTGTGGCTGTACTGGTTCGGCCACGTGGGCATGGCGCTGCTGCACCGGCTCCGGGGCGATGCGGTGGTGGCGCGGATTTCGCCTTTCAAGTCCCGCTAGGTGCTGGTGGTGGTAGATGAAGGGGGTAGTCCATCCGGGGGATGCCGTAGATACATCCCTGTAGGCTTGACGGCGGCCGTCCAGGCCGCCGACACCCCCGGATGGACCACCCCCTTCATCGTGTCCGGGTAGGCGTTCCGATTTGGCGGTGGCGCGCCAGCGCCCAGCGGACGTGCTCGCGCACCAGCGGGGAGGGATGGTCCAGGCGGGCTTCGAGGGCGGCGACGATTTCCGGGCTCGTGGGCGCGTTTCCCAGGGCGACGGCGAGGTTGCGGAGCCAGCGTTCGTGGCCCAGGCGGCGGATGGCCGAGCCTTCGGCCTTGTGCAGGAACGTGGTTTCGTCCCAGGCGAACAGTTCGGTCAGGGTGGCCTGGTCGAGGCGGTGGCGGGGGAGGAAATTAGCCTCCGCCGTCAGGCGGGCGCGGCGGTTCCAGGGGCAGGCCAGCTGGCAGTCGTCGCAGCCGTAGATGCGGTTGCCGATCAGGGGGCGCAGTGCCTCCGGGATCGGTCCGTGCAGCTCGATGGTGAGATAGGAGATGCAGCGGCGGGCGTCGAGCCGGTAGGGGGCGACGATGGCGCCGGTGGGGCAGATGTCGATACAGGCGCGGCAGCTGCCGCAGTGGCTTTTCTCCTGCGGCGGGTCGACCGGCAGGGGCAGGTCGGTGTAAATTTCCCCCAGGAAGAACCAGGACCCCTGCTTGAAGGCGATCAGGTTGGTGTGCTTGCCCTGCCAGCCGAGGCCGGCCTTCTGCGCCAGGGGTTTTTCCAGCACCGGGGCACTGTCGCAGAAGACCCGGTAACCGAAGGGGCCGACCGCCCGTTCGATGCGCCGGGCCAGTTGTTGCAGGCGCTTGCGGATCAGCTTGTGGTAGTCGCGCCCCAGGGCGTAGCGGGCAAGATAAGCCCGCTGGGGGTCTTCCAGGTTGCGCCACAGCGCCGGCTGGGGCTGGGGCAGGTAGTCCATGCGGGCGCAGATTACCCGTACCGTGTCCGCCACCAGTTCCGCCGGGCGGGTGCGCTTGCTGCCGTGGCGGGCCATGTACTCCATCTCCCCGTGGAAGCCGGCAGCCAGCCAGGCGTTGAAGTCGGCCTCCGCTGCGCTCAGGTCGGTGTCGGTGATGCCGACGGCTTGAAACCCCAGTTCCCGGCCCCAGGTTTTGATGTCCCCGGTCAGTCGTTTCAGGTCGATGTCACAAGGCATTTGGTCAACGGGCGGATTTGCCGGACAATGGTGGCGGGAAGGAAAACAGGGAGCAGGCGAATGACGATCGTGACCCAGGATTTACCGGAAGCATTGTATCGGGCCGCGCAGGTCCGCGCCATGGATCGGTATGCCATCGATACGCTGGGCATTCCCGGCTGGGTGCTGATGCAGCGGGCCGGCGCTGCGGCTTTCCAAGTGTTGTGCCAGCATTGGCCCGAGGCGCGGCGTATCGCCGTACTGTGCGGCGGCGGCAACAACGGCGGTGACGGCTACGTGGTCGCCCGCCAGGCTCTCGACCACGGTATCGAGGCGACCGTGTTCGCCCTGAGCCCGCCGGACGGCCTCCAAGGCGACGCCCGGCGGGCGTTCGAAGCCTACAGGGAGGCGGGCGGCCGGGTGGAGGCCGGTCTGCCGGCGGAGCGGGAGGATTTCGACGTGGCGGTCGACGCTCTGCTCGGCACCGGCCTCGACCGCGAGGTGGGCGGTCGTTATGCCGACGCCATCGGGTGGTTGCAGGCGTTCGCAGGCGGCGTGCTGGCGGTGGACGTTCCCTCCGGTCTCAATGCCGATAGCGGTGCGGTGATGGGTTGTGCGGTGCGGGCCGATGCCACCGTCACCTTCATCGGCCTCAAGTGCGGCCTGTTCACCGGCGAGGGACCGGCCTGCAGCGGTGCGGTGTGGTATGCTGATCTGGCGGTGCCGCAAGCGGTGCTGGAATCCCAGCCGCCGACAGCGCAACTGTGGCGGCGATACCGCAATCTGCTGCCGCCGCGCCGGGCCACGGCCCACAAGGGCCATTTCGGCCATGTGCTGGTAGTGGGCGGCGATGCCGGTTTCACCGGTGCGGTGCGGATGGCGGCCGAGGCCGCCGCCCGAGTCGGCGCCGGGCTGGTGACCGTAGCGACTCGGGCCTCCCATGCCGCCTATCTCAATGTCAACCGTCCAGAGATCATGTGCCACGGGGTGGAAACCCCCACCGAGTTGCAGACCCTGTTGGGCCGGGCCACGGTGGTGGCCGTCGGGCCGGGGCTGGGGCAGTCGGGCTGGGCCCGCAGCCTGCTGCAGGCGTGCTGCGACAGCGGGCTGCCGATGATTGCCGATGCCGATGCCCTCAACCTGCTGGCGCAGAATCCCAAGCTGCGGGAGAACTGGATTCTCACCCCCCATCCCGGCGAGGCCGCCCGTCTGCTGGGGACGACCGCGGCGGAGATTCAGCAGGACCGTTTCGCCGCCCTGGCGGCGATCACGGCGAAATACGGCGGGATCTGTGTGCTCAAGGGGGCCGGCACGTTGGTGGGGGGCGACGGCCAGCTTGCCGGCGTCTGCGCCCTGGGCAATCCCGGCATGGCCTCCGGCGGCATGGGGGACGTCCTCACCGGAACCCTGGCCGGGCTGGTGGCGCAAAAGCTGCCGCTGCTCCAGGCGGCACGGATGGGCGTCTGCCTGCACGCGGCGGCGGCCGATGCCGCCGCTGAGGAAGGACAGCGGGGTATGCTGGCGGGAGATCTGATGCCGTGGCTGCGTCGCCTGGTCAACGCCTGAGCGCCTTTCTGCCCGATCCACAGGCGACCGCCCGCTTCGGGGAACGACTGGCCCGCTGTCTCGAGGCCGGCGCGGTGGCCTATCTGGAGGGGCCGCTGGGGGCGGGCAAGACCACCCTGGTGCGGGCATTGCTTTCAGCCCGCGGCTATCGGGGGCGGGTCAAGAGCCCGACTTACACCCTGGTGGAAACCTACCCCGGAGTGGTTCATTTCGATCTCTACCGCCTGGCCGATCCGGAGGAGCTGGAGTGGCTGGGGGTGCGCGACTATCTGGACGGGGAGACGATCGTACTGGCCGAGTGGGCGGAAAAAGGCCGGGGGGTGCTGCCGCCGCCGGATCTGGTGGTGCGCTTGACGCCCGAAGGGGAGGGACGGCGGGTGACGGTGACGGCGGCAGGGCCGAGGGGGGAGCCCATCCTCCGGTGTCTGGCTCAAATCTGATAAAATCACTCAGATTTTAATCGTCAGTTTCGGAGGTTTTCCCCATGGACGTCAAAGAGCGGATCGAAGCCCAACTCAAGTCCCATCCCGTCATCCTTTACATGAAAGGCACCCCCGACTTTCCCCAGTGCGGCTTTTCCGGCCGGGCGGTGGAGATCCTCAACGCCTGCGGCGTACCCTACGCCTACGTCAACATCCTCGAGGATCCGGAGCTGCGCGAGGCCCTGAAGGAATATTCCAACTGGCCCACCTACCCGCAGCTATACGTCAGGGGCCAGCTGGTGGGTGGCTGCGACATCATGATGCAGCTGTACGAGAGCGGCGAGCTGAAGAAAATGCTGGAAGATGCCGGCGCTGCCGAAACCGAGTGACGCTGGTTCAAGGCGCCAGCAGCGGGGCCACGATCGCCGCGAAGGCTTCTTCGTCGAACACGCCTACCCGGCTGAAGACGAGGCGGCCGTCGCGGCCGATCACCACCGTGTAAGGCAGCACCCCGGCCCGGTCGCCCCATTGGCGCAGCAATGCCGTCGCCCGCTCCGCCGGGCTGTGCAGGATGGGGTAGGGTATTTTCAGGGTGCGGGCCACGTTGGCCAGTTTCCTGGGTTCGTCGAGGCCGACGCCGATCACCTGCAGCCCCCTGGAACCGTAACGGCGCTGGAATTCGGCCAGGTGGGGCAGCTCGGTCAGGCACGGTCCGCACCAGCTGGCCCAGAAGTTGAGCAGGATGAGTTTGCCGTGCCAGTCGTAGAGGTTGTGGCGCCGCCCCTGAAGGTCGGGCAGGACCAGCGGCGGTAGATCCCAGGCGTTGGAAGCCGCCGGCGCTCCTGGGCCGAAGACCAGGAGCGCCGACAGCAGGATCAGACTAGGGCGCCAAGCCCGCATAGTAGGCGGCCAGCCGCTCGATTTCCGCGTCGGTGAGCTGCTGCGCGATCAGGCGCATGCGGCTGTAGATGTCGTTGTGGCGAGAGCCGTTCTTGTAAGCCTTGAGGGTCTGTTCCAGGTAAGCCTGGGACT
Source organism: Methylomarinovum tepidoasis (assembly GCF_030294985.1). Lineage (NCBI taxonomy): Bacteria > Pseudomonadati > Pseudomonadota > Gammaproteobacteria > Methylococcales > Methylothermaceae > Methylomarinovum > Methylomarinovum tepidoasis. Next base: position 2,058,027 of record NZ_AP024718.1, on the reverse strand, counting down.
GGCCGGAGATGCGTGGGGTGTCGATTCTTTCCCCCTGGCCGTGTTCGCCGTGGCAGACCCGGCAGGGGGGAATGATGCGCTTGCTGTCGCCGTGGTTGATCAAGGCCATGACAGCGGTGAAATCCCCCCCCTTGCCGGCCGGTTCGGCAGGTTTCTGGCGGCTGTAGAACGCCGCCAGATCGGCCATGTCCTGTTCCGACAGACCGGCGGCGAAAGCTTGCATCATCGGGTTTTCCCGACTGCCGTCCTTGTAATCGTGCAGCTGCCGGTACAGGTAGGTCGCTAGCTGACCGGCCAGGTTGGGGAAGATCGGATTGGCGCTGATGCCTTTGTCCCCGTGACAGCTGGCGCAACGTTGCGACAGTTCCTGGCCGCGTTCGGGGTTGCCGCTCTCGACGATTTCCAGGGTTTCTTCGGTCCAGGCGATTTGGGTCGAGGGGCCGGCCTGGAGAGCGGTGGCCAGCAGCAGGGTGCCCACTCCAACGATCCATCGGTTCATGTCAGTACCCCCACGGCAGCGATTCGAAAGTTTTCAGGAAGAAGAACTGGGCGATGGGCCAGCCGAAGCTGAGCAGCATCAGTCCCAGGATCGCCAGATTCCAGGTCTTGAGACTCTCCGCCCAGGCGGGCAGGGATTCTGGCGGATGGATCGGTTCGGCGTAAGCGATTTCGGGCACGGTTTCGATTTCCGTGTTTCTCCAGGTCTTCCACAGGATGACGCCGAAGAGCACGGCCGAGCCCAAAAGCACTGCCCCGCCCATGATCATGAACAGCTCGTAGGGCTGCCAGGCCAGGGTCAACAGGCTGTTGTAGGTGACGCCGGAGATGCGCCGGGGCTGCCCCAGCAGTCCCAGGACGTGCCAGGGGGTGCTGAGCAGGGTCATCCCCACGAACCAGGTCCACAGCTGGATCAGCGCCAGGGTGTTGGAAACCAGCTTCTTGCCGGTGATCTTGGGCCACAGGTGATAGGCGATGGCGAAGTACAGGATCACCGTGGTACCGGCGAAGATCAGATGGAAATGGCCGGGCACCCAGGCGGTGTTGTGGATCATGGCGTTGAGGGCGTAACTGGCGTTGACGATGCCGCCGAAGCCGCCGAGGATCAGCATCAGCAGGGCCAGGATCGCCGCCAGCACCACCGGGTTGCGCCAGGGCAGGGTGCCGATCCAGCCGAACAGGCCCCGGCCGCCGCCCAAGCGCCCGGCGATTTCCAGCGACGCCAACACGGTGAAGCCGGTCACCAGGGTCGGTACCGTCACCAGGAAGGTACCGATGCCATGCCACAACTTCCAGCCGGCCCCCTGCTCCGGGTCCATGTAGAGGTGATGAAAGCCGATGGGCAAGCTGAAGACCAGCAGTCCCAGAAAGGCGAATTTGGCCATTTCCTCGCTGAACAGATAGCCGCCGGCTTCCTTGGGGACGAAGCAGTACAAGGCGATGTAGGCTGGAATCAGCCAGAAATAGACGATGGGATGCAGGGTCCAGGCGAATAAGGTGCGCGCCAGGCCGGGATCGAGGGTGTCGTTCCAGCCCAGAGCCCAGGGGATCAGCTGGAACACCACCTCCATCGCCACCCCGGCGCTGGTCCAGAGCCACAGTAGGGCGTTGGCGACGGTGGCGTACATGGCCAATGGCATCCCTTTGCCGGGATTCTCCCGGCGCCATTGCGCTGCCATCACCACCATGATGGCGCACCAGAACCAGGAACCCACCACCAGCAGGGCGGCGCCGATATAGAACAGGGCGCTGGCCTGGATCGGCGGATAGAAAGTATAGAGCACTGAAGCCTTGCCAGCCAGCAGCGGGATCGCCGCCAGAACCGTGCCGATCAAGGTGATGAAAAAGCCGCTCCAGGCAAGGCCCGGCTGCCATAGCGGCCGTTTCAGGCTGGAGGTGGCGGTCAGATAGCCGAAGCCCATGATGAAGAAGGTGGTCAGGACGTAGGCCATCAACACCCCGTGGGTGCTGACCGAAGCGAAATAGGCTGGAGGCGATTCCAGGAAATCGAACAGGCCGCTGCGCTCCACCACCTGATAGAAGCCCAGAAAACAGGCCACCAGGAAGGCGGCGAAGGCAACCACCCAGTTCCACAGGGCCAGGTTACGGCTTTGGGTATCGATCATGATTCACCTCCCTTGGAGTGCTGCTTTTCCCAGGTCTGCCTGGCCACCACGGTGACCTTGCTCCACATGTAGTCGTGCCCCAGGCCGCAGTATTCGTTGCAGAGCATCGGATAGTCTCCGGGTTTGGGGAAAGTGGTGGTCACCTCGGCCACATAGCCGGGCACCACCATGGTGCTCATGTTGGTCATGGGCATGTGAACCCCGTGGAGCACGTCGACGCTGGCCCAGCGGAAGGTGATGGGCGTGTCGGCCGGAATGGTGATGTGGCGGGGGAAGAAGCCGTAGCGGCCCGCCACCATGATGACTGTGATGCGACCGTCCGGCTGGATGTGGACGCCCAGGTTGTCCTCGGCGAATTCTTTACTCAGGTGCAGTCTGGCCGAATCGATGGTTTCGACGTTGCTGGGCGGTTTGATACCTACAGCGAGGGAGATGAAGATCGAGCCCAAAAACAGGGCGACCATCCCCAGGGCGATATAGAGCCATTTTTTCTCCAACGGATCGATATGCATGACTCACCTCACTGGACGAAGCCACGGGGGATGAAGACGCCGAAATACAAAAAGAGCCAGGCGACGGCCATGCCCGCCGCGACGATGAGCATGAGCGCCCAGGTGCCTTTGGGCGGGGATTCGAGAATCTCGCGTTTTTCTTCGTCGGATACCGGCATGGCATAACCTCCATCGTGATTGTGTTCGGGGTCGCTGTCCGATTATTATTGAATTCTAATTCTTGGGCAAGTCCGTTTTTCAATTCTAGCGGAATAGGTGAGGGGGGTGGTGTGATTTTGACGCAGGGCAAAATTCGAACCCTACCGATGCGCTATCATTAAAAGTTTTTGAAAATAAGGAGATGCCCATGCTTGGCGAACACCACGATCTGCTCCACGAGTTTCCGGAATTTCGCGACCAGATTCACGCGCTGAAGGTCTCGAACGGCCATTTCGCCCGTCTGTTCGACGAATACCACCAGCTCGATCGTCAGATCCGCCGTATCGAACAACAGGTGGAGATCGTACCGGACGAAGAGGCCGAGACCCTGAAGAAACGCCGCCTGCAGCTGAAGGACGAACTCTATCGCATGCTGCGTCAGGCGGCCGCCTGATGGCTTTATTCGAGGGCGCCGCAATGCTAAAGTAAGCGATTCCGAGCAACACACTAGGGAATTCCTGAACGTGAAGAACAATCCATCAGAAGGAGTCGCTCAATGAAACACGAACTACCCCCGTTGCCGTACCCGATGGACGCCCTGGAGCCGTACATCTCCAAGGAGACTCTGGAATATCACTATGGCAAGCACCACAAGGCCTATGTGGACAACCTCAACAACCTGATCCAGGGCACCGAGTTCGAGAACATGAGTCTGGAGGAGATCATCCTTAAGGCGTCCGGGCCGATCTTCAACAACGCCGCCCAGGTCTGGAATCACACCTTCTATTGGAACAGCCTGGCGCCCAATGCCGGCGGGGCGCCAAATGGGGCGATCGCCGACGCCATCGATCGCGATTTCGGTTCCTTCGACGCCTTCAAGGAAGCCTTCTCCAAGGCGGCGGTGACCCTGTTCGGTTCCGGCTGGGCCTGGCTGGTACTGAGCGGCGACAAGCTGGAAATCGTCCAGACCCAGAATGCCGGCAATCCCATGACCGACAACAAAAAGCCGATCCTGACCTGCGACGTCTGGGAACATGCCTACTACATCGACTATCGCAACGCCCGTCCCAAATACGTCGAAAACTTCTGGAACCTGGTGAACTGGTCGTTCGCCAACCAGAACCTGGCCGGCTGAACGGTCTTCCGGAAACTGCTTCGAGAGCGCCCCCGTTTCGGGGGCGTTTTCAATTGCAAACGGGCCTGCTTGGTCTATGGTTAGGAGAGGCGCCGCTTGCCGGCGGCGAGAAGAGAACCGGTTAGGAGATTGGGAGATGAACGAGAAACGGTGGCGCGTCCTGGCGGGCGTGATTCTGATCTGTCTGGCAGCTCAAACCCAAGCCGGAGACAGTTACGGTGAGAAGGTGGGGCGCAAACTGGGGATCGGCCTGGCCAATATCGTCACCTCCTGGGTGGAGATCCCCAAATGCATCATCAATGATTACAACCGCACCAACTTTTTCTTCGGAATCACCGGCGGGACGGCGCAGGGTCTGGCCAATACCGCCGACCGTGTGCTTACCGGGGTGCTGGACGTCATCACCTTCCCGCTGCCCACCAAGCCGATCCCTCAGCCGCCGTTGGTGTGGCAGAACTTCGACAGCGACACGCACTACGGCGAGGCCTTCCGTCTGGATCTGGACTGAGGCGTTTTCATCGTCGGCTGGCTTCCAGTGCCGACGGTGGCACCAGCTGGCTTTCCAGTTCCAGCTCCTGGGCCAGGCGCCGCTGGGCGCGGCGGGCGTGGGATTTTTCCGGGTAGGGTCCGACGACCACCCGTCCCTCGAGGATGCGTGCCGGGTAGGGCGGTCCCTGATGGCGCAGGATCGCGGTGACGATGCGGGTTTCCGGAGGCGGGAGCGGTTCGAGAACCAGATACCAGCCGGGCCGGAGCGGCGGTGGCTGGTAGGCGTAGCGCCACCGGGTGGGGTGGGAAACCCGGGGCAGGGAGGCGAGATACTCGGCCCAGCGGGGGGCGTCGACCAGGACCGGCAGCGGAATACCGCGAGCCTCGGCCACGGCGCGGTCCACCCGTCGCCAGTCGATGGGCCGCCCGCTCTGTGTTTGCGCCTGGCGTAGCCGCCGCTCCAGATCCCGCCACAGGGCGTTCAGGGTGCGGGGATTCTGGGAGAGGGGACGGTGGATCTCCAGCAGCAGTTCCTTTCCGCGCCAGCCTAGCAGATAGGGTTGATCCACGATGGTCACCGGCGTCCCTTCGCCGACACCGGGAAACAGGCGGGCGATGTCCTCCGGATAGAGACGGATGCAGCCGTGACTGATGCGCAGGCCGACTCCGTAAGGCTTGTTGGTTCCGTGGATCAGATAACTGCGCCACCCCAGACGCAGGGCGTAGTCCCCCAGCGGGTTCGTCGGGCCGGGCGGTACGATTTTCGGCAACGGATCGCCCTCGCGGGCGTGTTCGCGGCGGATGGATTCGGGCACGACCCAGCGGGGATGGACGATCTTTTCCACGATCCGGGTGCGCCCCGTGGGGCTTTCCCAGCCGGCCCGGCCGATGCCCACCGGATAGCTTTCCACCGTCTGCGGCTCGCCCTCGGAAAAATGAAACAGCCGCATGGCGGCGAGGTTGACCACGATGCCCT